>CAYOJF010000004.1:0-88205 GCA_964404215.1 uncultured Aureispira sp.
GTGAACAGTATAAAAAAAACAAGAGTTGATTAGCACTAATCAACTCTTGTTTTTTTATACACGCTATTATTATTCAAAACAAAATTGTATTTGTTTTATTAAAAAAAAATAAGTACTTTTAGTACTGCTAATTGAACACAAACATCTTTTTAAAATGAAAAAAACATTAATTCCAGTTCTTTTTTTATGCTTTTTATTGACAAGTTGTAGTAGTAATGATACTGTCCCAACAGATAACAATAATACAGAAGCCACCAATATTAATGCTGAGACCTCTGAGCCCATAATAGATGGTACCGCTGCCCCAGAGGAACGCCCTTCGGGGGCTATAGATCCCATAGAGGAAGCAAATGCCATTGTCAAGGATATTAATCAAAATATAGCGAGTTATACGAAAGTAGAATCAGAGAAAACCATTAAGGACGTTAATGTATGTGATATAACAACCTATGTTAGTGCTAATGAAACACAGAAAAAGATAGCAATAGTTTGTTTCAATGGGATTACAATAACTCGCAGAGCCGAGATCTATTATCTCGATGAGCAACCATTACTTTTAGAGCTATCTATAAAAACAACGAATGTCTCTCCTGCTAATATAGCAAAATATGATGAATCAAAAACTACAACTATTGAGCATAGTTTTTACCTCAAAAATGGAAGTTTGGAGGACTATCACAAGGTTCTAGATAAGAATGGAGAAGAGGTGAAAATATTAGATGAGTATACAGAAGAAGATCTTTCTATTATAAGAGCAACGTTTAAATAAATCAACTAAAAATAGCCATTATGTCAGCATTTCTAAAAAAAATAGCATCGCTACAGCGAATGATTCAGAAGTATGAAGCATTACTTAAGCGAGTAGATGATCCTACTCAGTATCAGAATTATGCCGCAGATTTATCTGTATTGAAGCAAGTACTGAAAGAGGTTCGTTCTGGAAAACCAGTAACCCCAGTGGCATCTACTACCCCAGTGGCACCTACTGCGGATTCGTCCACTAATCCCCCTGGACCTCTTGTAGCACCTACTACAGAATCTTCTGGTACTACCCCCGCAGCACCTATCAATAAGAATATTAGTGATTCTGTTGGTCAAGGCGGAGCAAACAAAGAGGAGGATGTCCGTGTGATTCAGCATCTGTTAGAAATAAATGTAACAGGAACTGTTGATGATAATACGATTAGGGCGATTAAGAAATTCCAGTTTTCATTAGGATCAAGAAATCCTGATGGCAGAGTAGATGCAGGAGGAAGGACTTGGAGAGCTCTTTCTGGTGGTAATGTTACTGTTATCAATGACACTGAAATGGCTGAATTGGTACAAGCACCAAAAACAGAGGCTTTATTAGCTACTATTCATCAATCGGAAGGAGGATATGTTGATAATCCACGTGATCCAGGAGGAAAGACTAAATTAGGAATTGCAGAACATGGTGAATGGCCAGTATTTGCAGCTATGTTTGGTTTAGACCCAAGAGATACTTCTCAGATTAGGAATATCACAGAAGACCAAGCAGACGAATACTACATTCGTACAAGATTTGTAGGTCTATCAATTACTGATATTAAGAGTTCGAAGGTCTCTAATGCACTGTTTGATCAGAGCGTTTTAACACCAGGTATTGTCAAGCGTAGTATGAGAAGAGGGCTGAATGATTTAGGAAATAGTTTCCCTAATAATAGTAATGATGGTTTCACTTCAGAAGAAGTAGAGGCAATCAATAATGCAAATGAAGACAAGTTAGTAGAGGCGTTTGTGAAATATCAAGACCGCTATTATGTGTCCCTTAATAAACCTACATTTGAACGAGGATGGTTAAATAGAACGGCTCGTCTAAAAGGTTTTGTAGGTCCTACAGAAGAAAGTACAGGAAGTGGTAGTGCAGATAGTAGTTCAGAAACTACAACAACTGCTTCTGGAAATAGTATCAGTGCTTCTGTTGGTAAAGGTGGGGTAAATAAATCAGAGGATGCAATCATTGTCCAAAATTTATTAATAGGAAAAGGCTATAAGATTAAGGCCGATGGTCATGTAGGACCAATGACAATTGGGGCGATTAAAAAGTACCAACGTACAGAGTTGAGCATGACGCCTCCTGATGGTGTTATTGATGCTGGTGGATATACTTGGCAACAATTATCAGGAACAGCAACAGATACTACTAGTGGTAATGATACAACTACTGCTAGTAGTACACTAAGTGCTTCTGTAGGTAAAGGTGGAACTAATAAACCTGAAGATGTCTTAGCCGTCCAGACTAAATTGGTAGAAAAAGGATATAAAATTAAAGCGGATGGTCATATTGGACCAGCTACTATTGGAGCAATTAAAAAATATCAACGTACTGAATTAGGGATCAAACCACCAGATGGCTTGATAGATCCTAATGGTGTTACTTGGCAAAATTTGGGAGGAGTAGCTACGAGTACAGCAGGATCAGAAACTACTACAAATACAGAAGATACTACCACAGATACCACGACTACTGATACGACGGATACTACGGAGGCGGGAGATACTTCTAGTGATGATACCACTACTAATACTCCAGCAGCGAAGACGATTAAGGCTTCTGTAGGTAAAAATGGAGTCAATAGTCCTGAGGATGTGACATTAGTCCAAACTTTGCTTAAAGAAAAAGGCTATCAACTAGTCGTAGATGGTGATGCAGGACCACGTACTATTGCTCTGATCAAAAAATTCCAACGTACAGAACTCAATTTCCGTACACCAGATGGCTTGATTAGTGTAGGAGGTCAGACTTGGGCAGGACTTTCTGGACAAGCTCAGACGCCACAAGATACTAGTGGGGCAAGCGATGAAGGAGCAAGTTCAGGAGGTACCTATGTACATCCTAATTGGCAGAGTATTAATATTAGCTATGGAGCTAGAGCAGTTAAGCTAAATGCAAAAGCAGAGAAACTGATGAAGAGTATATTAGCCGCTGCTGGCGTAAATGGAGCTCGTTTAACCAGTACATTACGTACTTACCATGACCAAGCTCGTATTACAAAAACACAAACTTTACCAAATAGAGGGGCAGGGACTGTAGCTCAATGGTATGGACAGGATGTACTAGATGCTTGTAGAAGATATAGTGTAGCTGATTTTGCTAAATGGTGGGAAGATAGAGATAAGAGAAGAGGTCGTGTGTCAAGCCGTCACTTATCTGGTTGGGCAATGGATGTTGTTCCTAATAATAACAGAGCTAGCTTTGTCAGAAAAGTAAGAGAATTGGTCAATACAAGTGGAACAGGAGTTCGTCGATTGATTGCAAAAGGTGAAATGAATGAACCGGTGGATCATGTAGAGTTTATGTTTGAAGTCTGTCGTTAAAACTTGTTCAATAAATGAATCATTATAAAAAGTCTTATTTTATTTTAGGACTCTTGTTATTGAGTTTGCTGTGGTGTGTATCTTGTAAATCAGAGCAAACCAAAACAGAATTCCCTCCTGTCGTTGAAGCACCTGCAGATACGACAGCAGTGGTTGATACTATTGTTGCTAAATTAGATGCTTTTGCAGCAACCGTAGAAGCTAATAAAGAAGCCTATACATTAGATGCTAGTAGAGTAGGTGGATGTACCACTACTTACTATGAGATAGGAACAGATAAAATGATTCATAAAATTACAACCAGTTGTCGTTCTGAAATACAGGATACAGATTGGACATATTATAAGTTCGGTACTTCTTACCAGTTGGTAGAGTACAAAGAAGTAAAGAAAGGAGATACTCCGACGACACGTTATCGTAAGATTTACTTAGTAAATGAAGCTGATAATGGTGTCGAAAACTACTATAAAGTCTTTGATGAAAATGGCAATCGCCCTCAAGAATCGTTAGACGATTGGATTAATATCGTAGAAGGAGGATTGAGCAGTCAATAAACAACTTGAAATATATATGAAAAGCCCTAGCTCTTTGCTAGGGTTTTTTTTGTGGTGCAAAGATGGATGAAGGAAATAAAACGGCACTATTTTTACAGTATATTAGGCTTGAAATAGACGTATGGAGCTTTCATGACGTCTATTAGAGAGAAAGAGAGAGAAGCTCGTAGGATTATGAAAGAAAAATAATATATGATAGATGATATGTCCAGTGGACTAAATATAGAAAAAGGAAATGATTGTTCGGAAAATGCTTATGATTGGGCGAAAACAACATTTAGTAATCGACCACCTAAACAGGGTAGAATTATTGCTCCATACAAAAAAAGTTATGCCAGTTTACTTCGTTTTGGAGACCAAAAAATTGGAATTACCTCTGATGGGATTGGTACTAAAATAGAAATAGCAGAACGATTTAAAAAATATGATACGCTGGGTTTTGACTTGGTCGCTATGGTAGCAGATGATTTATCTTCTATAGGCTTAGAGCCAACTAGTATCTCAAATGTGTTGGATGTCAATCGACTAGAACAGCCGATTATTAATACTCTTTTGCAGGGACTCGCAGCAGCTTGCGATCAGACTAATATGAGCATTACAGGGGGGGAAATTGCAGAACTAGGAAATCGAGTGAGTGGCTATGGAGAGCAGATGCACTTCAATTGGGCCGCTACTGCTATAGGAGCTTTACCCCCACAGTTGAATCAACCAATAGAGGGGCTTGCTATTGAAACAGGACAGATAGTAGTGGCGTTGAAAAGTAATGGCTTTCGTAGTAATGGATTTTCTCTGATCCGCAAAATTATGCAAGAAAAATATGGAGCAGATTGGCATGAAATGGCTCAGAGTAGAAGCGGGACATGGATCCAAGAGCTTTTGACACCATCCAAAATATATACACCATTTATACAAGCATTGATGCAGTCAAATACCAAAATAACGGGTATTGCACACATAACAGGTGGTGGAATTTTTAAGAATCTTAGTCGAATATTGGGACATAACAAATTAGGGGCTCGGTTAGAGTATTTATTTGATCCGCATCCAATTATGTTACGACTAATGAAGTTGGGGGAGATTTCTTTTGAGGAGGCTTATTTGTATTGGAATATGGGAAATGGAATGCTGCTAACAGTCGAAGAAAAGGAATGGGATAATGTGGTAGCACTGGCTAATAAAATGAATTATCAGGTTCGAAAAGCAGGTGTAGTAACTGATCAACCACTAATTACGATCAAAAATAAATACACGACATTAGTAGAGGAGTACTAGAGGTCATTATCCAGTATTATGGCGTAAATGAAAGGAAAAAAGAATCTATTGGTAGATCATCTCTAAAAGAGATGGTCTTTTTAATTTCTCTAATATTCAAGTAAATATAAACTAAAAGCTATCTTTGACTCACCAAAAATTATTAACCATTATTTGAATAAATGGTTTAACCAAAAGTCAATTATCATTTTATGAAAAGATTAAGTTCTAAAATTTTGGGGACGGGGTGTGTCTTACCTACCGTTCGAAAACCCAATGATGGGTTTTTGGAAAATGAATTTTATGGCAAAAACCATAAAAAACAGGTGAAAGACAATGCTGCGATTACTCAAAAATTTGAGGAAGTAGCAGGGATTAAGGCTCGAAGAGTAGCAAAAAAAGGTGTCAAAGCTTCTAATTTGGGAGCTGCCGCAGCTCAGTTAGCCATTGATGATGCTAAAATTGACCCCGAAACCTTGGATTATATCATCGTAGCACACAATTTTGGTGATGTTACGTTGGGTTCTATCCAATCTGATATTTTGCCTAACTTAGCGGCAAAAGTAAAACAACAGTTAAGTATAAAAAATTCTAATTGTGTAGCGTATGATATCTTGTTTGGTTGTCCAAGTTGGATACAGGCCTGTATTCAAGCAGAATATTATTTACGCTCAGGGGATGTGAAAAGAATATTGGTAGTTGGTGCAGATACGGTTTCTAGAATGACAGATCCACATGATATTGATGGGATGTTGTTTGCAGATGGAGCTGGTGCAGCAGTATTGGAAAGTTTAGAAGTAGATGAAACGAACCCAGCAGGTATTTTGGCTCACTTGACGGTTTCAGATTGTGTGGATGAGGCAGATTATCTTAAAATGGGTGACTCTCTTAATCTAGATACTGAAGGTGAGTATATTCGTATGAATGGTAAGGGAGTTTTTCGTTATGCTGTATCTACCGTGCCAAAGGCAATTAATGATTGTATGGCAAAGGCTGGGGTTGGATTAGATGATGTACATTGTTTTGTGATACATCAAGCGAATCTTAAGATGAATAAAATCATCATGAAACGGCTGTATGAGTTGAATGGAAAAGAGGATTATCCAGAAGAAATGATGCCAATGACCGTACAGGAGCTGGGAAATAGTTCTGCTGCTACCATACCAACGGTACTGGATATGATTAGGAAGGGCGAATTGGGCGAGAAGCAAATCAATAGTGGTGATATTATTGTAATGGCTTCGGTAGGAGCTGGAATGCATGCTAATTGTATTGTGTATAAACATCCATAAGTTTAGAGAAATGAAATACTACATTCAGTTGTTGCAGCAGGAGAGCATTCAAGATGCTATTGGTGAAAAAATAGCTTATCAAGCGATGCAACAGTTGAATATTGAAACAGGCAAAATAAGAACAGCAAGACTGTTTGTATTGGATTACCCTATCGGAATGGATAGGGTAATTTTTTATGCCCAAAAAGGACTACAAAATTCAGTCACAGAAGAATTAAGAGTCAATGAGCTATGGGACGATGCTCGTTTTCCTTGTAGAATTATTGTGGCGAATCAGCCAGGAGTCACAGATGATAGTGGCCGATCAGCTCAATTGAGCTGGACATCAATCATGGAAGAAGAAGCACCACCTATCTATAGACAGACGGTATATTATTTTGCTAAGGAATTGACACAGCAGGAACAAGAAAAAATCGCTAATAGATTATTGGGTAATCCTTTGATTCATCATTTTCAGTATGGAAATCCCCAACAACCTTATGAACCTTATTATCCTTTGGTACAGTTGACGGAAAAGCCAAAAGTGAACACTTTAGATTTAAATCTGACAGAGGAAGAATTGGTACAACTATCGAAAGAAAGAGTGTTAGCACTTAACCTTGTGGAGATGAAAGCCATTACAGCGTATTTTAACCAAAGCGATACTCAAGCGATACGTCAAGCAAAAGGATTACTCTTTCCAACATTAGCTGAGTTAGAAATATTGGCTCAGACATGGTCAGAACACTGTAAACATAAGGAATTTAATGCCAGAATAGACTATACTAACGAAGTAACAGGAGAGCAAAAAACGATTCATTCTCTGTTTCAGACTTATATCAAAGGAGCAACAGAAGTCGTAAAAAAACAGTTGGAAGAGAAGCAAAACAACTGGCTAGTTAAGGTTTTTGATGATAATGCAGGAGTTGTCCAAGCTACAGCAAAACATCTATTGGTATGGAAGGTAGAAACCCATAATTCTCCTTCTGCTTTAGATCCTTATGGAGGGGCAATTACTGGAATTTTAGGAAATAATAGAGACCCTTTAGGCACAGGAATTGGAGGGGCAAAATTACTATTCAATACCAATGTTCTTTGTTTTGGAGATCCTAATTACGAAAAGCCACTATTATCAGGACAGTTGCACCCCAAGCAGATCATGGAAGGGGTGGTAGCAGGAGTAGCAGATGGAGGAAATAAATCTGGAGTTCCTACTGTAAATGGATCTATCATCTTTGATGAAAGATATAGTGGGAAACCATTGGTTTACTGTGGTACAGGTGCTTTGATGCCTTATTATTATCAAGATAAACCAACTTGGCACAAAGAGATTAGTAAAGGAGATCGAATCTTCATGGCAGGAGGAAGAGTCGGGAAAGATGGCATTCATGGAGCAACTTTTTCTTCTTTGGAGATAGATGAAAATTCTCCTGCAACGGCTGTTCAAATAGGAGCACCCATTGTTCAGAAAAAACTAAGCGATTTTATGGAAATTGCTTGCCAAAAAGGACTAATCAAAACAAGTACAGATAATGGAGCAGGTGGACTGTCTTCTTCGATTGGCGAGTTGGCTACAGTATCTAATGGAGCAGTAGTTTTCCTAGAAAAAGTACCACTGAAATATGTCGGGTTGCAGCCTTGGGAAATTTTTATATCAGAGTCGCAAGAAAGGATGACTTTAGCCATAGATCCTACCAAAGTAAAGATATTAGAAGAGTTGGCAATCAGAATGGAAGTTGAATTGACGGATATCGGTTATTTTGATTCGAGTGGTTTTTTAGATGTTCGCTATGAACAGCAACAAGTAGCATATTTAGAGATGGACTTTTTACATCATGGAGTTCCTAAGAAGACAATGGAAGCTCTGTGGCAACTACCTGTATTTGAGAAAGTGACTATTCCTTCTAGTTTAGATTATAATAATGTTTTGCTCCAATTGCTACAAGCACTTAATATCTGTTCGAGAGAGTCTATTATTCGACAGTATGACCATGAAGTAAAGGGTAAAACGATTGTAAAGCCCCTGATGGGACAAACGACTAAAGCTCCGCAAGATGCTGCGGTAGTACGGTTCGATTTTGAGACATGGGAAGGTGTGGCCATATCGAATGGAATAGCACCTAGATATGGAGATATTGATGCTTATGCTATGTCTGCAGGAGCTTTTGATGAAGGTATTCGTCAGATTATTTCGGTAGGTGGGCAGTTGCCTAATATGGGGGTTGATGATGGTGTTTTTTGGTCGGTCAATGATAATTTTTGTGTGCCAGATTCCGCCTATGATCCCCTCCATAATCCTGACGGGAAACAGAAGTTGGCTAAGTTGGTACAGATGTGTGAAGCATTGTATGATATGGCAATTTATTTCTCTATTCCATTGACATCGGGTAAGGATAGCATGAAAAATGATTTCAAATCAGGAGATACTAAAATTTCGATCCCACCTACTATTCTGTATTCTATGACAGCGAAAATGAATGATGTCCGACAAGCTGTGACATCTGATTTTAAGGCAGCAGGAGATTTGATTTATCAATTGGGGGAAACTTATGATGAAATGGGAGCTTCAGAGTTCTATCACTTATATGAACAATTAGGAGAAACTGTCCCGATTGTTCGTCCTAAAGCAGCAAAAAACTTGTACAAGAAAGTGATGCTAGCTAATCAACAAAGATTGATTCAGTCCAGCCATGATTTATCAGACGGTGGTTTGGGAGTTGCTTTAGCAGAATGTACTTTTGGCAATGAACTGGGGTGCAAGATAGATTTAGACCCTATTGGTATAGGGTTGGATTTGCCAGTAAAGGTATTTTCAGAGTCACATAGTCGATTCGTAGTATCTGTTCGTCCAGAAGATCAAGCTGAATTTGAGGCGATACTTGACAAGAGAGCTATCCTAATAGGTTATGTTACGATAGAAAGTCGCTTTCAGGTGAAGTCGAATAAAGAAGTAGTCATTGATTTGCCAACAAAAGATTTATTAAAGGCATGGAGCGAAGGAGGGATTTAAACAACTTCAGTAAGTATGTTAGAGTTTTGCTTAAGCTTGCTCTTACAGAATAACAACAGACCAGAAAATGGCACAAGTAATCATTATAACAGGATTTGGAATTAACTGCGAGGAAGAGACCGCAGCAGCATTCCGATTAGCAGGAAGTACTAGGGTAGATGTGGTTCATGTACAAGATTTGTTATATGCGAATGTATCTATACAAGACTATGATGTATTGACGTTTGCAGGCGGTTTTTCGTTTGGAGATGATTTGGGGGCAGGAAAAGTACTGGCGAATAAAATTCGATACCAAAAGCTACCAACTGGACAGACTTTATGGGATGAAATCGCTCTTTTTTTAGATAATGAAAATTATATTTTAGGAATTTGCAATGGATTTCAGTTATTGGTTCGATTAGGTCTTTTGCCTAATACGGAGTTAAACTGGGAGGAAGAGGTCAGCCTAATTACCAATGAGAGTGCTTTGTTTGAAGATCGTTGGGTAACTTGTCGAGTCAATCCAGAAAGCAAGAGTCCTTTTTTGAAAAATATAGACAAAATAGAACTGCCTGTAAGACATGCAGAAGGGAAATTGATACTAAAAAATAAAAAGATAGAGGAAGCAATTACTGCTAATCATCTGAACTGCTTAATTTACTGTGATGCTAATGGGAACCCTGCCGAAGATTACCCCACCAACCCTAATGGTGCAATATTAAGTAGTGCTGCCTTGACCAATAAAGAGGGGAATATATTAGGCATGATGCCACATCCAGAAGCCTATCTGACGAGCTATAATCATCCTAATTGGGCACAACGTAAACGGCTAAATTTCAAGGAGTCTGAAAAAGGAGCTGGATTGAAAATATTTAGTAATATTGTGGAACATGTTTTAGAGCAAAAAAACTAATTTTAAACATATTTTCAAGGAGATAGTTTGGTTGGTCTAGCGAGAGTAAATAATATAAAGTGTATAAAATGGTAGGGGGATTCGGGGTAATGAACTCATGAAATATAAACATAATCTTATGAGTTACAATACGAATAACATGACTAAGGCACTAAAATGAACGATAAAATGAAGAAGATATTATGGTTGATTGTATTGGTAAGTATCGGTGCTTGCAAGACAGAGAATAGTGATTTGTATAATGGAAATTTTGAACTGAATCATGTGAAATTAGGAATTTCGTTTCCTCCTGTGGCAAATACGGAACAGAGAAACTTTACTGCCCCGTTATTGAAAGAGCTAAAAACGGTGCCCATTCGAATTGGTGAAAATTGGGACTTTAGAGAGCCAACCCAAGGTAGTTTTAATTGGCAACCATTGGATGATAGGATTAATTGGGCTGCTAATAATGGATTTGAAGTACTTTTGACAATTCAGTCCAATGGACCAAGCTGGGCTTGTAGCAGTCTATCTAACGATAATTCTTGTGTATATAATGATAATAATGCCTTTAAGAATTATATAGAGAAACTATTACAACGATATCCCAATAAGATTGCAAAAATACAATTTGGAAATGAATGGCAATCTGATTTTTGGTATATCGGAACTGAACAAGATTTCGTTGTAGCGAACAATATAGTTTATGATGCTGTGCAGCAGTATTCGCCCAATACAACTTTTGTTCTGGGAGGATTTACTACTATTTCGTTGCGATTTTTGGCAGGGTGCAATGGATTAATTAGTGATTTTACAGATGACGATGGAAATACTTACGATCAATCTTTTTTAGATGCTAATTGCTCCAGTAATTTGATTCAGACAACTAAGGCTAGAATTGATTATGTATTGGCGAATGCACGGTATGACGAAGTAGATATTCACTTATATGATGATGTAGAAAATTGGTCAATTTATTATGATAACTTTAAACAGATGGTTCAATGTCCTATAATTGTAACTGAATTCGGAGGTCCAAATGTCAATATTGAACCTAGTGATGAGTATTATCAGGCTAAGCAGCTCAAAAAATATATTCAAAAAATTGACGAATTAGCTATTGAAGAGGCATACTATTTTAAACTAGTAGAAGGAACTGCTAATCCTGCACATGCTAATACAGGTTTAATAAGGGGGGCGGACTTACAGAAAAAAGAAAGCTTTGAGGTATTCAAACGATTTACTAATTAAACATGCTCTGAGATGAAAGAAGTATATTGTGCATCAATTAATTCAAAAAATAGAAGGACAAGATGAGAGAAGCGATTTCGCCATTAGATGGACGATATGCTGCAAAATTGGAGCAGAATAGCCAGTTTTTTTCGGAAAAAGCGTTGATGTATAATCGGTGCAAAGTAGAATTGTTATATGTATTGGCATTGGACAAAACAGGATTGTTTACACCATTGACAACAGTCGAGAAGAATAGTATTCAAGATTGTATGGATAATTTTACTACCGCAGATTATCAGAGAATAAAAGAGATAGAACGAGTTACGAATCATGACTTGAAAGCTTGCGAGTTGTTTTTGAGGGAGAGAGTACCATTAGGAAATGTACATTTATGGCATTTTGGACTTACCTCGGAAGATGCTAATAACTTAGCCTACACGTTCATGTTGCAAGGATATTTAGCAACGATACAGTTGCCACAGTTGGAGAAACTATTGCAAAAACTGATTGTTCTAGCTCAAGAATGGAAAACAATAGCGTTTCCTACTCGTACACATGGTCAGAAAGCTTCTCCTAGTACAGCAGGTAAAGAATTAGCGGTGTTTCTGAATCGTCTGACCAAGATATATACACAACTTCGAGCATTTCGCTTTTCAGGCAAATTGAATGGAGCAGTTGGGAATTATTCTGCTCTTTTAGCGGCTTTTCCTACTTATGATTGGTTGAGTTTTTCACATGATTTTTTAGAATCTTGCGACCTAGTACCCAATATCGCAACGACTCAAATTGAAGATCACGATGCTTGGGCGACTTATTTTAATTGGACACGACAAATTAATAATATCGTTCTAGATTTGAATATAGACTGCTGGTTGTATATTTCACAGGGGTTGTTTAGAGAACGAGTAAAAGAAGGCGAAGTGGGGTCTTCCACGATGCCGCATAAAGTCAATCCCATCAATTTTGAAAATAGTGAAGGGAACCTGTCGTTATCCAATAGTTTATTGAATTTTATGTCCGATAAACTATGCCGTTCACGAATGCAACGAGATTTGTCAGACTCTACCGTCAAACGGAATATAGGAGTAGCGGTCTCTCATGCTTATTTGGGATTGATGGAGACGCTACGTGGGTTGAACAAATTGCAAATCAATGTCGAATTATGCCAACAGACGCTTCACAATAGTCCAGAACTATTGACAGAACCGATACAGACTATTCTTAAGACAGTGGGAGTAGAAGACCCTTATACATTGCTCAAAAAAGTAGCAAGAGGTCATACACCTACTAGAGCAACTTTGATGGAATTGGTAGATGGATTAGATATTCCATCTGAAACGAAAGAACAAATTCATGCCTTAACCGCGGTAACCTATGTCGGGGATGCGGCACGTATCTGTGATTTGGTAGTAGCCATGGCTCAAAAAGCAATTAAAAAATGAAAGTAGTTGTACTAGGAAGTGGCGGCCGAGAACATGCTTTAGCATGGAAATTGGAACAATCTCCTTTAGTAGAAACCGTGTTTGCATTACCTGGTAATGGAGGATTAAGTAACTGTGTGGCAATGGATCCCAGTGATTTTACACAATTGAAATCCTTTTGTGAACAAGAGAAGATCACTCATATTATTGTAGGACCAGAGGACTTATTGGCAAAGGGGATTGTTGATTTTTTTGAAACGAGTGCCATTCAAGTATTTGGTGCTAGCCAAAAAGCAGCTCAATTGGAAAGCTCTAAGATTTTTGCTAAAAATTTCATGAAAAAATATGGAGTTACAACACCTGATTTTGAGGTATTTCAGACTAGAGCATCTGCTCAAAAAACGATTCGAGAAAAAAAAGGAAATTTAGTCATCAAATACGATGGTTTAGCTAGCGGTAAGGGGGTTTGGGTCTGTCGATCTGAGTCGGAAGCACAAGCGGCACTAATGGAACTGGAGCAACAGTTTGGAATAGGTAGTTCTTTTTTGATAGCAGATAGATTAGAGGGACAAGAGGTTTCTTTGATTGGGTTTATTGATGAAAAAACAATTAAAATACTTCCTCCTACAGAAGATTACAAACCATTGCTAGAGGGCAATAAAGGTGCTAATACAGGTGGAATGGGAGCGGTTTGTCCAGCACCATTTTGGACTTCTGAGTTAGAAAACCTTTTTATGGAGAATATACTTCAGCCAACCTTGAGAGGCATACAGGCAGAGGAAATGAACTATAAAGGTATTTTATATTTTGGATTAATTATTCACGACAATAAGCCTTATGTATTGGAGTATAATGTTCGCATGGGAGATCCAGAAGCAGAAGTTTTGTTACCTAAGCTAGAAACAGATTTAATGGAATTGATTTGTACTTGTTTTGACCAACAATTAGCCACTACTCAATTAGTGTTTAATACGAATACTTATGTTAGTGTTACAATTGCTTCCAAGGGGTATCCCAAATCTTACCCTAAAGGGCTGGAAATAAAAGGTTTAGGAGGAGATAAGAAAGTGCTTGTTTTTCATGCTGGAACTCGTTTAGAAGAGGGATCGTACTATACCAATGGAGGACGAGTATTGCATATAGTTGGAATGGGGAAAGATAGGACTACTGCCCGCCAAGTGGCTTATCAAGGGTGTCGTCAGATTGATTTTGAAGGTGTTATTTATCGAAAAGATATAGGAGAGGAGAGTTAATGAAGAAACTAGCAGTATTTATATCAGGAAGAGGGAGCAATATGCAAGCTATCCTAGAAGAGTGCAAAAGTGGTGTGCTGAAAGAAACGGCAGAAGTCGTTTTAGTTTTTAGTAACAATGCTAAAGCAAAAGGGCTAGAATTAGCTCAAAAGGCAGGTATTCCAACAGCAGTAATTCCTCACTCAATCAAAGCAAACCAACAGTATGAGAAAGCATTGATAGACCTACTAAAGCGTCATGAGGTCGAATGGATTATTTTGGCGGGGTATATGCGTATTTTGTCTCCTCCCATTATAGCTGCTTATCCACAGAGAGTTATTAATATTCATCCTGCGGATACTAACTTACATCAAGGTTTGGGAGGTTATCAATGGGCTTTTGATAATAAACTGCCATCTACTATTATAACGGTTCATTATGTGAGTGATGTACTAGATAGAGGAGCTATAATAGCACAAAAAGAAGTAGACCTAATAGGGGCAGAGACCGTCAAAAATGTCGAACAACGAGGCTTAGCGGTAGAGCATGTTTTTTATAGCCAGACGCTCTATCATTTATGGAAGTAGTTTTTAGGTTACCCTCCTAGGTTAGGGTTGTACTTTTTGAGTTGATCCAGCACTTCCCATTTTCTTCTGAAGGATATGGGAAGGCTCTTCTCGTTGGATAGGATTAAATTTCCACCTCTCCCTTTGATATATTTTATGATATGCTTGGCATGAATTAGATATTTATTGTGGGATCTAATAAAGGGCATTTCATGGAGGGTCTCTTCAAAGAAAATTAAAGATTTAGAAGCCAGAATCATTTTATTGGTATTGAGGTGTATGCAGGTGTAGTTGCTAGAGGCTTCGAAGTAAATGATGGTGTCAATATCTATAAATAAAACCTCTTTTTTAGTATTTACTAGCAATCTATTCTGACGAGT
Organism: uncultured Aureispira sp.; assembly: GCA_964404215.1. Lineage (GTDB taxonomy): Bacteria > Bacteroidota > Bacteroidia > Chitinophagales > Saprospiraceae > Aureispira. Next base: position 15,129 of record CAYOJF010000004.1, read on the forward strand.
TCCTAACAGGTTTTCCAGAACAGATAAATTTTTATTTAAAGCATATTCTTTTACAGGGATTAGTTGCAGTCGATTAACTACTTCACGCAGTTTTTTAGCATTGATAGGTTTTAATAAGTAATGAATAGCTGCATATTCAAATGCTTGAAGAGCATATTGACTGAATGCAGTTAAGAAGACTACTTTAAAGTTATACTCTTGTAGTGTTTTTAGGATTTCAAAACTAGTCCCATCACTAAGTTGTATGTCCAAAAAAACTAATTCAGGATTAACTTTTGGGATGACTTGTAGAGCTGTCTTTATAGAGGTGGCTGTGCCCACAATCTCTAGTTCTGGACAAAAGTGTTTGATGGTGCCTTCTAATGCTATCAAGGATAACCGCTCGTCTTCTACTAGAACTACTTTCATTTGATTTGATTTAAAACAAGTGTACCAATATTTCAATATAGAAATATTGGTACACTTCTTAGGGCATCTTTAACCATTAAATTCTAAATCAAGTTTTTACAGCTTGTTAATTAACTCTTAAACATGCTCTAACGCTTTTATTGAATTTTTATTTTTGAGCATTGATATTCAACGAGGCTTTTATTGCCTCTACCTCTGCTTTAAGTGCTTCTAGCTCAGAAAGTTGAGCTTTCATAGTGGTGTTTTCTTGCTTTAGGGTATTAATTTCTGTTTGGAGTGTTGCATTATTAGAAGTTGCAGCTTCTAGTTGTTTTTGCTGTTCTTTAACGGCATTGACTAAGATATAAATCATATAAGTCCCTCCATCATAGTTGAGCAGTTCTTGTTGTTCTGCCCCCATTTGAACTGTTTGTGTACCAATCATATAGGGAGCAACAGGCTGTACATCCTGAGCAATAATCCCTACATGATTTTTATCATCATCAGTAGTATTATACTGTCCATTATACTTGAAGGTAACAGGATTGATTTGTGTCAATACATTGAGTCCATCGTTGAAAGGGGTAATTTCTTTTTTTGTACGGCGGTCAGACAGTGTTGCCCAAGTACCTCCTCCAGGTCGTTGTGCTATTCCATCTGTTTGTAAGCGAAATCGTTCTTGGTAGGCCCCTGCTGTTGTATAACCAATACTAAGTGCATCTTGAGCTTGCGTGTTATCTCCAATATTCATTCGTAATTGTGATTGATCACTAGCACTATTATGTCTAGCAATATAGAGTACATCTGTATTATCAGAATTACCTGCTCCTACATCAGAGCCCGAAAAATAGAGCCTGTTTCCTTCTGCAGGATAAGTACCGGCACCACTGAGAGTAGTTAGACCAATACGAGTATCACCATTGATATGAAGTCTCTCTGTTGCAGTAGCCGTACCAATTCCAATATTTTTGTTATCAGTATTGATCGTAAATGACTCCCAGTCATTAGTGCTACCTATTCGAGTGCCAATTCTAAAGATATTACCTGCTTGAAATGCCCCATCAAAAAATCCAATCAGAGCACCTGTTTGACCTGCATCTTGGTATAGCTCTACTCTAGGGTTATCATCTTCATTATTATTGTCTGTATCTGCTTCTACTCTAACTATAGCATCACCAGCCGTACCAGTAGAGATATGTGTGATGGTTTGCGGGGCAGTTGTTCCAATTCCTACTTGACCATCATGGTCAATCGTCATACGTACCTCTGGGGCATCGCCTACAGAAAGAACATTGTTGGTATAGAATTGTAGGTAGGTATCCCAACTACTTCCTCTATATCCTCTAATTCCAGTACTACCAGCAGCGGCAAATTTCCAGTTCAAATCTTGTGCACTATTGCTATTGGCAGGTGTGTTAGGTCCCCAGATTCTAATGGCTTCTACTGGAGTAGTTTGACCGTTATCCCCTGCTTTTACCTCTAGTTTAGCTTGTGGGTCAATCGTTCCAATTCCTACATTTCCAGTCCCACCACCATGGTCTACTACCAAGTAAGCACCGTTGTCTAGGTCTTCTCGTTGTCCTATAGCAAAATCTTCATCTTCGGTCAAACCAATGAATACTTCATCTTCATTATTTTGGAATGATTGAGCTACATTTTGTGTACTATTTCTAGATAATCGTAATGGGGTAGCATTTGCACTAGTATTTCGGACTTCAAGTCGAGTACTAGGACTTGTTGTTCCAATTCCTACAAAATTGGAGGTTCGTCTTAATGACATGATAGTATCTAACGCTGCTGTTGAAGTGCTAAGACCTATGAAATTCAATTGTTCGTTAGCAGGTAATCCATCATATTGAATTTGAAAATTTTCCTGCCCGACTGTCTCTTTAAATACAATCTTTCCTGAGGCTTGTTGATTGGCAGTATTTGTCTCAATATTAAAAACAGGAGCAACTCCTTTTAGATGCAGAAGTGATGTTGGGGTGTTAATCCCAATACCAACATTACCTTGTGTAAAGATATTATCATTGATATCATTAGGGGCAGTCGTAGTACCAACCTCATACCAGTCTTGATCGCTGGCGGCTTGATCATAGAGTCTTATCCATTGGCTTCCATCCCAGTAGTAGAATCCAGTACCTGTTGTTATGTTGGTATTGTAGACCAATAAAGAAGTGGCAGGAGTATTCACTGGAGCTGCGGCAGCAAGATTAGGAATGCTGATTCTTGGTATCAGAACACCTTTGTCCGTATCGGTAATATCTAATTTGGCACTAGCATCAGGAGTAGAGGTGCCAATACCTACATTTTGTGCTTGTAGAGTGGATATAGTGCCAAACACAAGCGATAAGAAAAATAATTTTGCTAAATTACTACTCATAGTTTTGTCAAGTTTTTGAAAGTGTAGTTGAAATAGAATCACTACGAATGGATTCTTAATATGTTTAGTGAAAGTTCATATTGAAGTTGTTTAGTGTTTTTGTTTGTAGGTATAAATAGAAACTTTAAACAACTTCATTGGCATCAAAATTAATAAAGATAGCAGGAGGTAGGCTATTATGTCAGTCAATGCTATCTAATGTAATAGAAGGCTAAAGTACATTGGTTAACTATTTACAATGAAATTTAGAAAATACCTAATAGAATGATCTGTTGTTATTAAGTGCGTGGATTTGATGATTAAATGCATGGAAAAATACATTTTAAATGTTTATATGTCAAACTAATGGGAGATTATTAGAAATAATAGTATTAAGTGTCTTATGTTTTTCTTTGCCAATCTCTGGGCTGGCACAAGACCTGCAAACTATTTCGCTTATTAGTAATAGTCAACAACAGAACATAGCTTTCTTTAATTTATTGGAAGATAGTCGAGGATTTGTATGGGCTGGTTCTAACTATGGGGTTTATCGGTTGGACGGGAGTCGTGCTGTTAATTATACACAGCAGAATGGGTTGCCTTCTAAAGATGTCATAGGAGTGGTCGAAGATGCGAATCAGAGAATTTGGTTTTGTACTTTTCAGAAAGGAGTTGCTTATTATGATGAACAACGAGATACGATTGTAGAGCCTGTCTGGAATAAAGCACTCTGCAAATTATTAGGAAAGGAATGGGTTGATAATTTATTTTTAGATAAAAAAGGGGGGCTTTGGATACAAAAATTTGCTAAAAATCCCAATGCTTTTGTTGAAGTGTATCAAGTGTGGGAAGATTCTATTATTCCTTATGTACTAAAGGGGGATTTTGATTTAGAAGGTTTTTTGGATACACATGATTTTGATGAAAAAAAGAGATTGTTTTTCACTAAAATCAAACAATTAAATGACAACCAACGGGCTGCATTTTATGCGGAACCATTATTTGAAGGCATTAGCAAAAAAGGAATGGTGTCTTACAGTGCCTTATTTCCAGAAAAGAAGAAAACCTCTGATACAGAAGGGTGGGTAATCTCTAAACGAGTAGTCTTAGATACAGGTGATGTATTATATTTGAAATATTATGGTTTTTTTAAAGATACCGATAAACAAGTGTTTTTACCCAATTACCATATCAATGATATTTGTGCTCTTTCCAATGGTAGTTATATTTTCTCTACGGCACAAAATGGATTACTGATTAGTCCTTCTTTAGAAATAAAAACGTATAATAATCTATTACCCTATCAGCAGATTAGAGCAATCGAAAAAAGAGGAGATAGTCTTTGTCTTAAAACTAGTGACCGTATCTATAAAATATCAGCACAGGTTGATGGAGTAGATAGACAAAAAACTATTTCTTTACCAAAGGGGTATCAAGGTATAGAAGCTCCTAAAGCTTTTGTGTATTGGAATGATTTCCTGTTGAATAAAAATATTCATATCAAAGGAAATATAGTTGGTCTCTTCGACCCAGAAATTGTTGAATTAGTACAAGGGCGGGGCAAAAGTATAGTTCCCGTAAATGATAGCTTATTATTGATGACGACGGGGTATGGCTTTGTTTTATTGGATGAAGCCCTTAATTTGACATTGAATAGCCAAGATTTAGGATATAATAGATGGACACAGATAGGAGAAGTAGTGGATACCAATACTATTTGGCTTGGTTCACTAGATACACTTTTTGAATATAACTATCAGACACAACAAATTAACCGGATATCCCTACCGTTACCTACCGATATCGAAACAACACGGATAAAAGGGAATAAGGAGAAAATAATATTTTTGGGAAGTGCTTCTAATGGATTATTTGTTGTCAGTGAGAGAGGGAATGAGATACAACAGCTAGATATTGAAAAACAACTTTACTCTAATGCGATACTCTGTATTTCGCTAGAAAATGATACTACTGCTTGGGTAGGGACAACAAAAGGCGTGAATAAGGTTACTTGTTTTTTGTCAATAGATTCCATTGCAGTAGAGCCTTATGTTAGTAACCTTTCGATTACCGATATTGCTATTTTTGAAGATGAAATTTTTGTATTAGGAGATGGCAGTTTATTGTCTTTTCCTATCAATATGAAGCCTTTAGAAACGACTACACCAGCGTTTTACATTAAGGAATTGAGAACCAAACAGAATAGAATTAAAGTGGTTGATAATAGGGTAGAGTTGACTAGGAAACAAAACAGTTTTCAGGTTAATTTTATAGATATTAATTTCAACCCAATGGCTCGGACTACGTTTTGTTATGCTCTTATTTCTTCTGAGACAAGGGATACAGCTTGGCAGTACACACAGAACCATAGTATCGAATACTCTAATTTGCTTCCCAATCAGTATGCTTTTTTGTTGACAACAGCTCATGAGCTTGATCTAAAAGAAAACCCTGAAATAAAGGTATTAGATATTGTAATAGAACCTAACTTTAGAGATACGATATATTTTCATATTGCCATATATGCCTTGGTTATTCTTACGATTAGTGTAGTAGCATTTTTTATTATCGTTATCGTTCGGCGTCGAGTCAATTTGAGAAGAGCATTTGTAGAGTCACAGTTGAAATTACTGCGAACGCAAATGAATCCACATTTTATTTTTAATACCCTTAATGCTATTACAGGGCATATTATTAACCAAAACCCTTGGAAGTCGGTCAATTACTTATCTGTATTCGCGACATTAGTTCGACAGGTATTAGAAAATTCTAAGCATAGCTTTTTGCCATTGGCACAAGAAATTGAGATGCTTCGTTCGTACATTGAGTTGGAACTTTTGAGGTTAGGGGATACCTATCATATTGAGGTAGAAGTGGACTCCAAAATAGATCAGAATAGCTACGATATTCCTCCCATGCTCATCCAGCCTTTTGTAGAAAATGCCATTATTCACGGAGTAGCACCGAATGAAAAAGGTACGATTAAGATCACTATTCATAGCAAAAATGAAAATTTGTTAGAAATAGTAGTAGAAGATAATGGGGTTGGAAGAAGCTTCGCTGCTACAAAACCTGCTTTGTTGGGAGTAGAAAAGAGTGCTTTTGGTATTAAGAGCATAGAGAATCACATCCACTTGATTAATAAGAATTATAAAACAAAAATTACACTGAAGATCGAAGACTTATATGAAAAAGGAGAACCTACTGGGACGAAGGTATTGATTTCTTTGCCAAGAATAAATAAGGCTTCCTTTTAGCAAAAGCAGTACACTAGTATTACAAACTATTTTTATGTATATTTGTAGTAAACAGGTAATAGAAATTACTAAACATTATATCAATTTGTAAGTAGGGAGATAAGCACAGTGGAAATCTAATAACACGTCTTAAACTGCCTATTTTCGTCTAAAAAATAATACATTATGTTCGGAGGAATGGAAGAAATGCAAGAGCAAATGCAGCAAAAATTATTATCCATAGAGGTAGCCGCACAAGCAGGGGATGGCTTAGTGAAAATTAAGGCAAATGCAGCTCGTCAAATCTTGGATGTATCTATTGATAGTAGTTTGACAGATACAGAGGAAATTGAAGATTTGGTACTAGAAACAATGAATAGAGTACTCCAGTTGGCTGCTATAAAAGAACAAGAAGAATCTTCAAAAATGTTGAGTCAGATGATGCCTCCTGGTATGGGAGACTTAGGAGCACTTTTTGGTAAGTAATAAAACTTATGTTCTGTATTGCATCAAAAATAATGGGGGAGTGACCACTGGTTGGCTACTGCCCTTTTTTAATTTAAATGAATAAAAATGGCAATTTATGTAGGTCGGTGGGATTGTAGTACTTGTGGTCATAAAGGGATATTAGGTCCCGAAACACAGTGCCCCAATTGTAGTGCAGCACGCCCCAAAGATGTTGTTTTTTATCAAGCAGCAGAAAAAGATATCGTACAGGATAGTGCACTACTTCAGCAGGCCAAAGCTGGAGCTGATTGGAGATGTTCTTATTGTGGTGGTAATAATAAAGCTTGGGAATCAAAGTGCACTACTTGTGGAAACCCCAAATCAATCAAAGGAGGTGACGAAAACTTAGCAGTAGTAGATTACACACTGACAAATACGCCTAGATCAGGTGAAAAAAAACGAGATCGAGTCGTTCATCCAGATCAAAAATCTGTTCCAAAAAAAACGAAATGGAAACGACGCTTACTTATTGGAATAGGAGTATTGTTTTTGTTGATATTTTTGTTGGGATATACTAAGGAAAGTACCGTCGAAGTGTTGGGGTTTGACTGGGAACGAACAATTACGGTAGAGCAATACATAGAGGTAGAAGAAGAAGCCTGGGAATTGCCATCAGGAGGACGTCTCCTTCAACAGTTCAGAGCTATACATCATTACAATAAAGTACTAGATCATTATGAGACTCGGACACGAACAGTCCAAGAGGCGGTTGGGACAGAACAGTATGTTTGTGGAACTCGTAGTTTAGGGAATGGTTATATGGAAGATAAATATTGCACCCGTACGGTGTATGAAAGTAGAGAAGAGACCTATGAAGATCCAGTGTATAGAAAAGAACCCGTTTATCAACAGAGGTATCGGTATGCTATCTTTCGATGGAAGCCCGCCAATCCGATTCATACTAAAGGAGAAGATCAAGCCCCTAAATGGGGCGATATCGCCTATATAGATCGGAATGAAAACCTCAGAGTCCGTCAAAAAGAAGCAATTTATAGTATAATAGTGAAAGACAAAAATGATAAGAGGCATAAAGAGCAGCTCCCGTTCGACAAATGGAGTAGCTTAGAGAAAGGGCAAGAATTGAAGGCAAAGGAAGGTCTTATGGGAGGATATAGGGGATTAGACGAAATGTAGGACCAATCCCTCAGATTAGCAATTGACCCATATTAATCCACAAAACAAAACATATGAAATATAATAGCATTATTCTAGGATTGTTATTTTGGTGTATTACCAATGTGGCTAATGGACAAGACCAATTTCCACATGTAGAGGGAGAGTTATTGATTCAGCTCAAATCTGGCAAAACATTAGAGGCTGTCTTGAAGGACTTAGGGGAATATGAAGGCATGGCGACCAAAGTTGTGGCTAAAAGGCACCTTTCTCCACAATTGAATATTTGGCAGGTAACGTTTGATGATAGTATTATTGAACACAATACGATATTGGGTTTAGCGACAGAGCATGCTGCGGTAGAGGGAGCTCAGTTGAATTATATTACAGAAAAAAGAGTGGTACCTAGTGATGTAAATTATGGACAGCAATGGCAGTACGAACAAGTTTCGGACTTTGATTTGGATGCAGAAGCAGCTTGGGATATCACGACAGGTGGCGTTACGGCTCTAGGCGATACGATTGTGGTTTGTGTTATTGATGATGGTGTAGAGGTTAGTCATCCAGATTGGAAGGATAACATTTGGTACAATCATAATGAAATCCCTAACAATGGACTAGATGATGATGGCAATGGTTATATAGATGATTATAGAGGGTGGAATGCTGATGCCAATACCAATGATATATTACCGCCCAACCCTTGGAATACACATGGTACACCTGTGGCAGGTATTGTAGCAGCACAAGGGGATAATGGGATTGGAGTTACAGGAGTCAATTGGGACGTGAAAATGATGTTTGTCGTAGGTGGTGGGACGAATGCAGCGGCTATTGCTGCGTACGATTATCCTTTAGCTTGTCGTAGGCTGTATAACCAAACCAATGGAGCCTTGGGAGCATTTGTTGTTGCTACAAATGCCTCTTGGGGGGTTGATAACCAGGATTGCAGTACTTATGCTCCTTTAGTGAATGCTATTTATGATAGTTTAGGTACAGAAGGAGTGCTCAATGCTGCTGCTACGACTAACTCTAACACCAATGTAGATTTGCAAGGCGATTTTCCAACTACCTGTACAAGCGATTATATTATAGGAGTTACGAATATGCAACAAAATGGAAATAAAGTTCCTTCCGCAGGATATGGTGATACACATGTTGATTTGGGAGCCTATGGACAAGGATCCTATACCATAGCTACAGGACAAACCTACAATACTTTTGGAGGGACTTCAGCGGCGGCTCCACATGTAGCTGGAGCAATTGGTTTACTTTATTCAGCTCCCTGTACTCGCTTTGCAGTATTGGCCCGTCAGCAGCCTGCTCAAACAGCTTTATTGATTAAGCAAATTCTATTGAATAGTACAGTTGCTCACCCTACCTTACAAGGAATAACAGCTTCAGAAGGGGTGCTAAATCTTAAGAATGCACTCGATTCGGTACTCAATATTGGGTGTTCGGTAGCTGGGTGTCATGAGCCTTATCAACCCACCTCTATTATGTCAACAGGTACTAGTGCTATCGTGAGTTGGGATTCGGTTGATTCGACTAGTCAATATTATTACCAATACCGAATAGTAGGTACTACTACTTGGACTACAGGAGCAGTGACAGATACTTTTGTCTTATTGAACAGCTTGTTGCAGTGTAGTCAGTATGAAATACAGGTTGCTTCAGATTGTGATTCTACTAATTATTCAGAAAGTCTACGTTTTGAAACAGAAGATTGTTGTACTGCTCCTAGCAATATAACGATTACTCAAGAGGGATTAACTACGGCTAGTTTTAGTTGGGATACAGTAATATTAGCGAACAGCTATAGTGTAGAGTATAAGCGTAGAGATGATACGACTTGGACTAGTGTTGGAACAAGCTTAGACAGTCTAAATTTGGTTGGTTTGGATAGTTGCACGGTATACGAGTTGCGGTTGTTATCCAATTGTGCTGTGAATATCAACAACTCTTATTCTTCTACGACTATATTAGAAACAGATGGTTGTGGTTCTTGTTCCAAAGGGGCTTATTGTACTTCTGCAGGAACTAATACTAATGATGATTGGCTAGAACGAGTCACTTTTGGGAGCATCAATAATACTTCAGGAAATGATAATGGCTATAAATCTTTTGTGCAGGATAATATTACAACTACTGTAGCAAGGGGAGCAAATTACCCAATTGATATTGACTTAGGTTTCAATACTGGTTTTTGGGCAACTAACTGGCGATTGAAAGTTTGGATTGATTATAATCAAGATGAATTTTTTGACCCTAATACAGAATTAGTCTATGACGCTGGGGCTATTAATACAGCTATCAGAAATCATACGGGAATGATTACGATACCAAGTGCCGCCCAAATGGGACGAACAAGAATGCGAGTGAGTATGAAATGGGGTAATACAGATCTTGCGGCTTGTGATAATCCTACTTATGGTGAGGTGGAAGATTATTGTATACTGATCGCAGGATTGACTGATTTGACAAAAGTAATATCAACAGAGTCAACGACACTAGAGGTATACCCCAATCCATTCGATCGAAATATTTACTTAGATATTCATAGTGCTAAGAGGCAAGATGCTACTATTCAAATTGTTAATATTGCTGGGCAGCAATTGCTTAGACAACAGCAAAACTTGATAGCTGGTAGGCAGCAGATGACCTTAGATTTACCTAAGGTAGCAGCTGGGGTCTATTTTTTGAAAATGCAAATGGGGGAAACCATACTGATTAAGAAAATAGTGAAGCAATAGACGATTAATAAAAACAAAACGTTAATTTTAGATGTAATAAGTACTAGATCAAAAATAAGGATAGATAAAATCACAGAGATTTTTGCTATGTAATGAGGCAAAAAACGTAGGGATAGCCATAGCTATCACGAGGCTTTTTAACAAAATTAGATACAAAAATATCGCTTGATTTTACTATTAATTATTTTTGATTTGGTACTTATATATTAATCAATGGCAAGTTTGGATGCTAGAGGTAGACTTAGATCTTTACCAGCTAAACTTGTATTAGGCTCATAAAAATAATTAATCTATGCAAATGATTCAAAAACTATCGATTTCTGTACTCTTATTATTCTTGACACTTTTTTTGACTTCGGCTTCTATCGCTCCTAAGACCATGGTAGAAAAGGCTCCTCCTGTCGAAAAAACAAAACTGACGAAGAAAGCTGCTAAAAAACAGCTTAAACAACAAAAAAGAGTTTCTTACTTGAAAAATAAATTAGCGAAAGCTAAAACCGAAAAACAAAAAACACGCTTAAGGCAACGCATTGCTCAGAATGAAACAGGGCAAGCAATGGATATAGAAATCCTATCTATTATAGCATTAGTTTTTGCGTTTTTATTTGCTCCATTAGGGCTCGTATTAGCACTTATTGCTCTTAAAAGAGGTGGAGGACTAATCGCAGAGATTGCTTTTTGGGTCAGTTTGATCGTAATAGCAATTTATCTACTAATTATCATCCTATCTATACTGAGATAATAGAACCTCTGATAGATACTTAAAAAAATGAGTCATTTCTTAATGTTGAAATGGCTCATTTTTAATGTTGAAACGTTAAGTAAGAAGTTATTTTCTTTTACGAACTTCATTTAACTTTTGCTTGAGTTCCTCCAATAATTTTTGTTGTTCACTTATAATCTCTTTTTGTTTAGTTTGCTCTGTAATGTTTTGCTCTATTGTTTTTTCTGATTCCTGTATACTTGTTTCGGCTTTGCGAATGATCTCTTGTTGTTTTTTGATATTATTCTCTTCAGCTAGTTTAGCTTGTTGTATGCTCTTGAGCTGGTCGGTATAGGCTACCAGTTGTTTTTCTTCTGTTTCAATTTGAGCTTCAATAATATCGGCGGATACCAATAATCCAAAATCATAGAGTAATTTTTCGGCGATAACATAACGATCTGGATATTCTGACGAAGAAAGATAAACGACTCCCAGATTGAACCAAACAGCCAGTTCTGTACTTTCGTCTGATCTGTTGTATATCTTGGCAGTAATATCTATTGTGTTGTCACTCATTTCTTTGACGGTAGCATCATCAGAAAAGTATTCGTTGATTTTTCGGTTATATTTAGTTTTCCCCTTGAAGTTACGGACATATTTTCCCCACAGTTTATTGACTTTTTTATAAGAGGTATTAGGGAGTTTTAGGATTAGAGCATTGGCACTACCTTTGTCCATGGAGCGAGTTTCTTCTTGTATAGTAATATCGACTTGTGCGGCAAGTGAAATTGAAGACAAGCAAAATAAAAATAAAAGACTAAGTTGATAGATAGATTGCATTGGTTGATGTTTAATTTTGTTTATTATGCTTCTTTAGACGTATCGTTTAGTGTAGAAGACACTTCTTCTTGAATTTTTTTATTCTTTTTTTCGTTCGTAATTCGACTGTAGCTAGAGGAGAACCACCCCATAAATAGAATCCACAATACAGTCAATACGCCCATGACGTAGGCAATAAATATCCAAGCACTCAAGGGAAGTTCTATTTCTTTCCCCCAAAAACTAAGGATAGTAGGAGCACTGTTTTCAAAAATTATAATTAGAAATAGTAATAGAATAATAATAGAAACAATTATTTTGAATCGAAGAAACCATTTTTTGAACATTCTAAGGTTTTTTTAGTGATAAAGTCAATCAAGTTTAGCTATAAAAATAAAACAAAAAGAATATGAAATTAGTAGATTCACTAGGTTTTCTGATAGTGGGAGCTATATTAGGTGTGTGGGCGTATACAACGTATTTTCAGGGGAGCAAAAAAACAAGCGATCCTATGCCTGATGTTAATCAAAGTATTTTATTAGAGCGAATCAATAAAGTAACAAAAATGATAACAGTGGAAGGCGAGTTTTCTAATATTCATGAATACAACGATTCTTACTGGGCAGATGTTTCGATGCTTCGTAAGAAAGCTATTGTGAAGGTTGATGCCAAGGTATCGGTTGGGTATGATCTTCGCAAGGCAAATTTTGAAGTAGATGCTGAGCGTAAGGTTCTGCGAGTAAGAAACTTACCAGCACCTGAAGTATTGGCAATTGATCATGATTTGCAGTATTATGATATACAAGAGGGAATGTTCAATAGTTTTACAGAACAAGAATTGTCTAGTATAGGGTCTGTAGCTAAGAAAAAATTAAGAAAAGCAGTAGAGCAGGGACCATTGATGGAAAAGGCAAAGGAAGAGGGCATAGAGAGCCTAGAGATTATTAAACTATTGGTAGAACAAGCAGGGTGGCGTTTTGAAGTGCAAAATGATATTGTCCCACCTACGGCACTAGATCAGCAGATAGATACACCGGTTAATATACCACAGCCATTGGAGGTGAGTAGGGATACTTTGTTGAACTAAGATTGTTTTATTATCTTTGTTGATCAGTAATCAACAAAAATCAATTATCTCATGAGTAAACAATTAAATGAAGCTAAAGGAGTAGACGGCATCGCTGTAAGTCCTGTATTGCCAGAAGGAGTAAAAAATTTCCTGATTGATATAGATGGTACTATTACTGAAGATGTACCAAATGAAGAACCTGAGCGTATGCTAACTTGTGAGCCTTTTCCAGACGCACTTGAGATTATAAATAAATGGTATGAAGAGGGACATCAAATTTGTTTTTTCACCTCTAGAACAGAAGAACATCGTGTAGTGACTGAAGAGTGGCTAGTGAAATATGGTTTTGCTTATCACAGTTTATTGATGGGCAAACCAAGGGGGGGGAATTATCATTGGATAGATAATCACATGGTGAAGGCAACTCGATTCAAAGGTAAATTTACAGAGCTGGTTGTTAAAGAGAAAAAAATAGAAGTCTTCCAAAAATAAGGATAACTAGAATTATAGGTGTCTTTTTTAGAAATATTCTACAAATGATTTGATTAGTTGGAATAGAATGTTTAAATTTGTCGCCGCTTTAAAAATAAAAGAAAGATATAAAATCTAAAGATAATGAAACGTACATTTCAACCTTCAAACCGTAAACGTAAAAACAAACACGGTTTCCGTGATCGTATGAGTAGTAAAAACGGTCGTAAATTATTAGCACGTCGTCGTAAGAAAGGACGTAAAAAATTGACTGTTTCTGACGAGAAACGTGGTCTGAAGTAAGCGAAAGCATTCTGACTATTGTATGCACTAAGTGTTTACAATGCAAATTTTCGTCTAGCTCTATTGTAGTTAGACGAATTTTTGTTGTTGGATGATAGTCAATAATCAATAATTGAGCTTATTTACTTATTCAAATAACTTTATCCATCTCCATGCAACAGTCTTTTCATTTTCGAAAAGAAAATAGACTAAAAAGTCGAAAACAAATAAGTGCTTTATTTAGTGATAGACGTACAGTAGGGGCATATCCTTTACGAATTTTTTATAGGTTAGTTCCGATTGAAGAAGCACCTGCTCTTGTTCAAATAGGGTTTAGTGTTTCTAAACGAACTTTCAAGCAAGCAGTAAAACGTAATCACTACAAACGACTTATGCGAGAAGCTTATCGATTACATCAGCATGATCTAAATGATTTTTTATCTAATCAGAATCAAGCTATTCAATTGATGCTGCTGTATGTGGGTAAAGAACCTAATGATTATCAAGTGGTTTGTACAAAATACTTGCAGGTAATCGAAAAGTTAAAAAAAGAACTATTGGTATGTCTATCCTCCGAAAAATAATCTTTTTTCCCGTAACCCTATTGAGTTGGGTCTTTATAGGGTTGATTCGGTTTTATCAGTTAGCTCTATCACCAATACTTCCTTCGGCATGCCGATACACACCTACTTGTTCGCAATACACTTTGGAAGCGATCAAAAAGCATGGACCTTTCAAAGGGGGATATTTGGGAGCACGTCGAATATTGAGGTGTAACCCTTGGGGAGGACATGGACATGATCCTGTGCCTTAGGGAGTAATACTTATTTTTAGCAACTACCAAAATTATCTATCTACTTAGAGCATGTTTTAACATGCCCTTATAATTATAGTCTCAGATGATGAAAATTTATCCATTAAGTATTTGTTGTACCCTAATAATGGTGCTACTCATGAGCTGCGGAGGTCATTCAGCAGATGAATACGCAGATCGTTTTTGTGGATGCTCTGTAGAGTTGGCAAAAGCCCATATTCAGTTGAATAACAAATTGATTAGCCCCGAAACTTTTCGTGCTATAGAAGCAGAACAAGAAATTTGTATGGGGGAGGATGACCCTTTGAGAGCACTAGAAGATTCGCCAGAAGAGCAAGAACTGTTTCAGATGGAATTTGTACAAGCGTTAGAGAAAAAATGTCCTGCTATAGCTAGAGATATGGGGTTCTAGATATGCTCTTAGCGTATATTTTAAAATCCAAGTAGTGCTAGTTTTTTTAGCAAAAAACAACTTTTTCTCTAAATAAACAATAATAATATATGCCTATTTTTGGTAAAAACTATCTTAAGTTGACTGGTTGGAAGCTAGAAGGAGCTGCTCCTCCAGAAGTATTCGATAAATGTGTCATGATTTGTGCCCCTCATACCACTAATTGGGATTTTCCAACTACCGTAGCAATCATGAATAGTCTAGGTGTAGACGCAAAATATGCGGTCAAAAAGGAGCTAATGAAGTTTCCTCTAGGGATCATTTTGGGCAAAATGGGATGTATTCCTATCAATAGAAAACCAAGGAAAGAGGGAGAGAAAAGGCAAAGTACGGTTGATGCCATTGCGGATTTGTTTAATCAACATGACAAACTTTGTCTAATGATAGCGGCGGAGGGAACTCGTTCTTTACGCACAGAGTGGAAAACAGGGTTTTATTACATTGCCCTAAAGGCTAAAGTGCCCATCTGTCTTGGTTATTTGGATTATCCCTCCAAAACAGGCGGAATCCGCAAGGTGGTTTATCCTACAGGAGATATTGACACAGATATGCGAGAAATTATGGACTTTTTTAGTGATAAGACGGGGCTTTATCCACAAAATTTTAGTGTTGACCAACGGTATGCCCCTGGTCAACCAAAGTAGTTGAATAGATAAATACATAAATAATAGTACTATGCGACTACAAGGTTTTTTCATTTTTATGGTATCATCTTTATTGTTACTACAATCAGCTTGTAATTCTACTTCCAATTCTTCATTTTCGACTATGCAAGATGTTTCTTTGCCCTATAAGTTGCGTGAACCAGATGAGACTTTCAAACTATCCGATAAATTGAAAGAAATATCTGGAATTACTTGCTATAAGAAAAAATACATAGTTGCGGTACAGGATGAAAAGGGAAAATTATTTTTGATTAACCGTAAGAATGGGGAGATTAAGAAAAAGATCACTTTTTCTGCTGATGGTGATTATGAAGATGTCGTATTGGTAGGTGATTTATTATATGCTGTTCGTTCCGATGGTGTTTTGTTTGAGATTAGTGATTGGCGAGATGAAGATAAAATCACCACCAAAGTATTAGATACTAATTTGGGAGAAATGAATGATACGGAAGGAATCACTTATCATGCTCCTAGTAATGCACTGTGGGTAGCTTGCAAGGCATCAGGTAAAATAGGAGAGCAGGAACATGGCTATCGCTCCGTTTACCAGTTTGAACTGGATACGATGGCTTTTGATGTAGAGCCTGTTTTTACAATCTCTCGCAAACAGTTCAAGCAGTATCTTAAGAAAATAAAAGGAACAGAGACGTATGATCCGCTCAAAAGAGAAATGAAAGAGGCAAAGAAAGATATGCCGATTCGCCCAGCAGCTATTGCCATACACCCTAAGAGTAATGATATTTATATTTTGTCTGCCGTTGGCAATATGTTATTGGTGCTCAATGCAGGAAAAGAGATTAGAAGTATTAGTTATCTTTCTCCTGACCAGTACGAACAACCAGAAGGGATCACCTTTGATAAAGATGCCAATCTTTATATTGCTTCCGAAGGACGCAAAAAAAAGGCACGTTTATATCGGTTTGATTACCAAAAGTAGAATGCTACACTAAGTATAGGCCGTATAATTAAATTTAGTTTGTATTAGCCTACCTTCACTATGTTTACTTGTATCCAAGACGAACTCTTGAATAGCACAGTTTGGAGGTTGAGGCAACCCTAGAATCTCTTTTTCAGAAAGGTGTTCAAATATAGACTTGAATAATACATAGGGAACCTGATGGGCAACAATCAAAACATTTTTTCCAGCATAATCTCTACTTAGTTTCGACAAGAAACTGTAGATTCTATTCAATACATCGAGATAATTTTCTCCTCTAGGCAATCTATAGTAGAATTTTCCGTCTCTTTCTCTATCCATATATTCTTCTGGATACTGAGTCTTAATTTCTTCCTTTGAATAACCATGTAGACGCCCAAATTCCTTCTCTCGGAGTCTAAAGTCAGGGTGAGTCGTCAGAGGGTAACCCAATACATTGGTGATTTCTGTCGCAGTTTGTACAGCCCTACGATATGGAGATACAAAACAGATGTCAAAAGCAGGAGTACTGGCTAAGTATAGTCCTGTTTTTTGAGCTTGCTCTATTCCTTTTTTAGTCAATTGGATATCTGCATCGCGTATTTTTTTTTGTTGTGCCAAAACACCATCCAAATCATTTTGAAATAAATCTAAAGCAACATTTTGCTCTGATTCGCCGTGTCTAATAATTGTTAACCGAGTAGGCCATTTAAGGGTAGTCATGGAAAGTATATTTTTTAAGTGAATGCAACCCCTAGCATATGGAATACTTGGAGGCATGAAAGTTAGAGGTAAGAGTATGTTTACAGTGTATTAAATATGCTCGCATGGAACAATATCGTTGTAGTTTACTGGCTATTTAGTCGTCTCCGATCAAATACCCTAGCAGCTTATAGGATTCGATATGATCAAATAATACTTTGAGGACTCCCATAATGGGTAAGGCTACAATAGCACCTGCTGCACCCCAAATTAGACCAAAAGCAATTACTCCCAAAATACTAAAGAGGGGATTTAGATTCAAACTACCTCCTACTATCCAGGGTTGTAATATGTAGGACTCAATCAATTGAGCAACTCCCATGACCAAAAAAATGATCATAACATCTGTTAGGGTTCCTCCTGTAGCAATCGTGATTAGGGCGGCTAAAATTCCTCCTATAAAATTTCCTGCAAAAGGAATAAAAGTCAAAAAGGCTCCTAATACTCCCAGTAATATGGCGTATTTGATACCAACTAATAGAAATCCAGCACTATAAGTAACAGCTAAAATACCAATAATAATCATTTTACCAATTAAATAATTTTGAGCAACTTTAGCGGTTTCTTTTATGGTATTTTCAGCTCTTGTATCATCCTCAAAAAGGGAAATAAAAAATTTGCTAATCCTATTTCTTTCGGTCAGAATTAGAATAGAATAAATCATAGAAAGGAAGAAGTTAGTCAGAATACTTGCTGTTCCTCCTACAAAGCTAGCGAGTTGATTCGACAAAGAGTCAACTCCTTCAGAAGCGTATTCGTTTTGTTCGTTGAGTGTAATGCCAAACCAATGCTTTATTGTTTGTTGTAGTTGTTGCTGTACTTGGATTAATTCTGCTTTAATTTCATTCCATTGTTCTGATAATTCTTGGATTTGCCAACCTAGAATCAATAGGAGTAAAAAGACAAAAAAAACAATCAATCCCGTGCTAATACAGGCTGCTATATACTTATTGGGAATCCATTGTAGTAGTTTGCTGTGTATGGGGTTAACTAAAAAAGCAAACATAGCTCCATAGGCGATAGGAATGAGTAAAACTTGCCCATAGTAAAGTACCAGTACAGTAGCAATGAGAAATAATAAAATAGATAATGCTGTAGGAGTATTTCGCTTATAGCTGGTGTTCATAGGAGGAGGTTTTATATTTTACAACGATTGAACAACGTAATTGTTCCTCCTCGTTTCTACATCAAGGTTCATAGATCTCTAACTTCAGAAATTTAGTTCTTACTTCTCCGGTTGGAGTTTTACCCTCTTTATCTTTGAAAAAAATAGTTTTGTAGAATACCTCAGTAGGATAGACGCCATAAATATCTCTTTTGTAGGCACCTTTTTCTACTTCATCAGCTATAATTCCTGCAATATTATTAAAAAATAGCCGCTCTTGACGAACATAGGTTCCTCCATCTTCATCAATAGTAAGTTTGTTTAGATCGATTTCGTCAAAAGATCTTTGGTAATTTTTGACTAAATCCTTTAGTGGGATATTAAAATCGCTAGGCGGTTTGTAGTAAGTACTTTTTATACTATCTCGATCTATTATTTCTAAATGTTCAAAAGATTCATAGACAGGTTCATTAGGCAAGGTCGTCATAATTTGGTAATGATATATCCAGTGCCCAATTTTGGCTTCATTACCTAGAGGAAAGCTATAGAGCATGACACTGTCTTTGTCATCATTGACAAGCCATGTTTCATAAATATCATTATCATGTTGGTCAATTGCTCGCCTGATTTTCTGTACAAATTGCCCAGTAAGCATTGCGTGGAGGCGACCAATATTGCCATCTATTGCAAGATAGTTTTCAGGGTTTTCAAATCCCTTTTTTTTCTTAGAATAAAGTAATGCTGTACTTTTGGAAGTTTCCTTTGACGATTCTTTAGAGCTACTACAGCTTATGATAAAAGCTACAAGGAGTCCTGAATATAATATTATTTTGAAAGGTTGTTGCATAGTAATTAAGCGGTATTTTTTGATATAAATTAGTTAAACTAAAATAATAAAAAATATCCATAAGTTTACTATGCAAGCGATCTATTGGGATATAGTTTGTGTGTGCTTGATATTTTAAGCATTAATCTCTTTGAAAACGCTGGGCTATTTTGTCTAGTATTTTTTCGAAGGATCGAAGGAAGATAGAGAGCCCTAATAGTACAGGTATTCCAAATACACCAAAAATTAATACAATGGTGCTATACTGATTAATAACTTGATAACTATCTTTAGGAGCATCTATAGCACCATTGTTGCCAATAATATTCATGATAATATAAAGGATTACTGCAAGTACCCAGAGCATTATTCCACCCTTTATAAACCCTCTTGTTTTACCTTGTTTATCTTTTGTCATAGATGTCATCTTTTATTATCAAAGAATATTATCGAGTGCTGCCACGTTTGATTGCTTTCAGAACAATCCAAATGTGCTGACGAACAGTAGCGAAAAGACCAAAGTGTTTTTGAAGTATTTCAAACCGCTGTTTTAGAGAAGCTTTACGCTGTTTAGTAGAAATTCCACCTTCTACAAAACGGCAAAGATAAATACCTGTATCTCGGACTTTAGTCGTTTTTTTCAAAATATTAATGACCCAATCTAAGTCTCCAACTAGTGGGTATTGTAAATCATATTTAGGAGCAATTGATCTGCGAACGATCATAGCTTGATGCCCAATGACCATTCCGTCTAATAATGTTCTCCAAGTTAACTGTGCTGCCACAGGGTGTTTTTTTCGAGCTTCTAGCGAACGTTCATTTCCCGCTTCGTCTACCATACGTGTTTTTCCATAGATAAAGTCTTCTTCGGCATACCCTTGCATCGCTTTGGATAGCGTGTCTGGAGCAAATATTTGATCGTCTGCATGGATGTACCATATGAAATCCCCTGTTGCATGTTCGATGCCTTTATTCATGGCATCAAATGTATTTTTATCTGCTTCACTAACTATCTTATCAATATGCGACTGGTATTGTTGAACAACGGCCAATGTATTATCTTTGGACAAGCCATCAATAATAACATACTCGATGTTTGGATAATCTTGAGCAAGGACACTTTTGATTGTTTTTTCAATTGTTTTTCCTGCATTGTAGCAGACTGTGATAATCGAAACTTTAGGTAGGCTAGACATAAATATTGTAAATAGGATTAGATAATAATCTATGAGACACCAAAATACATCAAAATTTTAGTACCCTTAGCTTTCTATCCACAAAATCCTTTTTTGTATCTTTGTATCTAGACATATATTTACGTTTAGTTTTACCACAAAACTGTTTCTACTAAAACAACCTCGCTATTTTAAAAACACAACTCCATGAGTATTGTTGACAAACTAATTAACTCAGAAGATTTTCCTGACAAACACGAATCGTTGGCAGATGGTATTGATATGCTATTACCTTATATTTGGCGGTTTAGCGAAGGATTAGAAGAGTTTAGTTTCTATACCAACAAAAGATGGATAGAGGTGCGTGGTGATGTGAATTTTCACGAATCTATATTGCATGTATTCAAAGATTCTGGAGAGTATCTGCGAATCATGGAAGGAGATATCGCTACAGGGAGTTGGTCTTTTGATATCAATGGTTTTATACTGAAGTATAAAGGGGGATATGAGTTATATGAATTGTCTTTTTTGAGTGAAAGCTTTTTTATTTTGAGAAAGCATGGGGATCATGTTGCCAAAGGACGTGGTCCTAAGTACCTTTTCTTTACGACAGAAGTCATCAAATATAAGTATCAATGGCCAGAAATACTTTCTTTGATGTTCAATACGATCTACAAACAGAATAGTAATTACTTGTTTATTCTCGTCATCTTTATTGTGGCTATTGGCTTGATGGTTTTCTTTTCATTGGGGTAATGCAGTACCAACAAAGATATTTTAATTCCGTATGCTTTCTTCTGATAGGGAGTGTGTTATTTCTATGTAGATGTACTACAACATCTTCTCCTAGTTCTGAAACAGTCGCTGAGGAACTTTTTATGCACTCCAATGCTTTTTTGGACACTATCAGTAAGGATTCCAATAAATTAAAGATCCAGCAGACAGTAGTTGATTTTTTGCAAACTAAAAATGAAACTGCTCGTAAGAATCCTTATTGGTTGTCGGCTGATTTTGAGCGTTATAGCTACCCTTACTTAGATATTTATCAGATAGAGGAAGATGGTCACTACCAACCTACGTTGTTGGATATTGTTACGATAGAGGAAGGGAGGTGCTATACTGTGAAAATAGCGTTTCTAGCGGGGCGAAATATTCACAGCATTTATAACTTTTTGGCAACGAAACAAAGAGGAGGACATTTTCTATTTTCCAGAATATTAGATCATAATACTTACACTTGGGAGCGTCAAAAGGTAGGAACGATCAATTATATTATTTCACCTCAGCATCAGTTTCGTCAAGAAGAAGGGATTCGTTTAGATAGTTTTAATAAAGAGATCGCCTCTTTCTTTGATATCAACCCTATTGCATTGACTTATTATCTATGCCTTGATCCCCATGAGCTTTTTTCTATCAGAGGGTTTGATTATCATCCGATGATGTACAAATTTGATACTGGTGGGCAAAATGAGAGTTGGGGTAATCGGATTTATGCTGGCAACAATAGTGCTTGGTATCCACATGAGGTAATTCATAGCTATACCTACGCTTTATATGGAAAGTCTATTCATCGTGTTTTCGATGAAGGATTAGCTACGTATCTAGGTGGTAGCAATGAACGTTCATTGGGTAAGCATCTTCAGAATCTCCGCAATTATTTAGTCGAAAACCCTAGTGTCAAGGTCTATAATTTATTGTATCATAGTACAGAAATTAATAATCGGGCTACTAATTGTTTATATGCTATAGGAGGATTGCTTTGTAAGGTAGTGCTGGAAGAAAAAGGAAGAAAAAGCTTGTTTCAATTGCTGAAAGGGGGGAAGACAAAGAAGGACTTTCAAAATAGTTTGAAGTTATTTTTTGGTATTCATTCCAATGAAGATTTAGATCAATTTGTAAGAGAAAAACTAGCGATAGAGTCATAAGCTTTATTACTCAACAATCCATTCTTGTGTTCCACCAGGAGCACTAGGGAAGTCTAGATTTTGTAGTTGTAATGCAAAGTTAGAGTGCATGAAAATTGTTGCTTGGCTTTGGGTTTGGCTACCACCACTTTTGTCTTGTAATATAAAATCTCCTCTACCACTAATACCGTCTCTAATCGTTGGTCTTATGTCAAACCATTTGGTCTCTCCTAGTACAAAGTTACTGCTATTGGGTACAAAGGTAACGGTAGCCGTATTGCCTTGTACTTTTACTCTAAGGCTATCTGATCGGCTGTCAGTACTGGACATTCTACGCCAAGTGCCTTCTAGCACACTGATATCATAGGCAGGTTGTGGTTTCTGACAAGCAGAAAAACTGAGCCAAATAATAGCTAACAGACAAATTGAGTATTTCATATTATAGGGTGCTTTTTTTGAGTTTTACATAATAAGTCATTGCTTCCTCTAGAGATACTTTAGGGATGAAATCTCCAGTGCGATAGTCCATTTTGCCACCAGGTCGAATCGTAACTATTTCAAGTCCGGTTCCTTCTAGTAATAGATTAAGATCAGCTGGAGTGTAGCATCGTAAAGATTGGCACATAACCTGCTCAGGCTTACCGTATGGCCACCATTTGTCAATAATTCGACTTTCAATTGGATCAAATTCATGCCTTCGCATACAAACTCCAATATCCATCTCTTTTCCTTGAGCAATGCCTCCCCAATGCCAGGTAGATCCTACCTCTATGATGGCACAGCCTTCAGGAGATAGCCAAGTGGCTATCCGTTGGAGTAATGTTCTTTGTTCGGCATCTTTTCCTATTCCGAAACTATCAAAATAACAGATAAGGTCAAATGTTTGTTCGAGGGAAATATTATAGAAATCACCCTGTAACATCTGGATTCCATAGCGATAAAATTGCTCCAAAGAAGCTTGATGTGCTACAGATTCTTCTAGTAATTCGATGGTGGTGAGTTCATGCCCTAGTTGAGCGAGTGCAAAGGCCGTTTGACCTCCTCCTGCTCCTAATTCTAGTATTTTTTTGGGGTGAGGGTCGGTCATTTCGTTGACTAATGCGGCACGCAAATGATGCTCTGCTTCAATGGGGCCCAAATAGGCTCCAAACCAGCTATTTTGTTTGCTGTAAAATTCTTTGACCCAGCTTTCCATAAGGTAAGGATTTATTTAGATATGCTCCTGTCGTATGCTCTTAAAGACTCTCTGATTAGTCTTCTTCAAAATCAATCAAATGTTGTTCTAGTTTGATAGGAGGGGAAGTCGGGACAGGAGGTTCAGCTAAGAATTGATAACTAATGGCAATAATAACAGTTGCTGTACCCCACAGTAAACCACCTAATTGCCAACTAAAATTTTCTAATAAAAAAGGATACCCCATAAAGATAAATATTATTAGTAAAAGTAGTTTGTCAAAGAGCCACTTATTCGTTAGTAGGATAACCCAGGTTCTTATTTCGGGAGTTTTGAGCCACCAGAGAGCTAGTACCATCAAATTGGTTAACCACCTAAAGCTCCACAGAATAGACATATCATCATAGGCAGCATCTTGCTGATGGATGGCTTGTTGCCACATAGCAGTTTCTATCTCTAGTCCCCACCAACTATCTGCGAATGGCAGTCCATAGGAAACCAAATAGAGTACTAGGCCAATATTGAATAGCCAGTTGGCTTTCATAGTGTCAATAGATTAAAATAAACTAAAAACACAGTGCCTCCCATGCCTGTGTCTATTATACTCGGTAGGGGGAAATGCGGTCGTGATTACGAAGAAATAGCAAGGAGGTAAATAATCCACCTACTAGTGTGAATACAATTAGAGCCATTCCCATTTGCATGAAAACAAAAAAGTCATACAATCCATGCAACGCAATTGCTCCCGCTAGCCCATATAATAAAGAGCGATTGCTCTTGGTAGCGATAAATTTAGAAGCTCCTACGTAATACCCCATGACTATAGCAAAAATAGCGTGTGCGGGCACTGCGGTGAACATTCGTAATAAACCAGTCTGAAAGGCAATATTAATGTCTTCAGGACGAATAACAACGTAGAGTATGTTTTCTAGTGTAGCAAACCCCATACTTATCATTACAGAATAAACAATTCCATCCATTGGTTCATTGAAACAACTTTTTTTGTAGATGAAATAGCGTAGAAAGATGAATTTGACAAATTCCTCACTAAAAGCAATGACAATAAAGGAAAAGGTGAAGGTCATGAAAGCATCATGTTTGTCATTGATGATGCCTAAATCTCGAATACCAAATTCTTCCATTTTGATAGCAGGGTAGGTGCTAATCACTCCAAAAAGAAAACAGATTGATAGGTAGAAGAGAGGCTCTTTCTCATAGCGATCTCGCCAATAGATATAGGCTATGGTCAATATTCCAGGTAAGATGGCTAATAAAAGCAGTAAGATTTTCATGAGGAACGGGGGCTAGTAAGGCGTTATTCCGAAAAAGAAGCAATAGCAAGTTCGACACTGTCATGTACTGAAAAGGCAGAGTGTAGGCGAGTGACTAGGAGAATTTTCTTGATCGTTTCCGAAAGATTAGCAATCGCAACTTCTCCTCCAGCACTTCGAGCACGAGTCAATATAGAGATTAAAAACGTCAATCCAATACTACTCATGTAAGACATTGTCTCCAGATTGACCACAAAATTAACGTGTCCCTGCTGTATGAGTTCTTGTACTGCTTGAATTATTTCTTGGTTATCGGTAGGGTCAATTAAGCTATCTACCTCCAAAACTTGGATGTTGTCCTGTAATGTAAATGTATACATGCTCTGAGTGCGTATGAATATAAAAAATATACTAAAAGAGAAAGCGTCCTATTTTCGACCTAGTTTTTCACGAGCTTCTTTACTATACCCATAAAATGTAAGAGAATGGTGTGTGATTTCGAAACCTAAAATTTCTGACACCATTTCTTTGATCTGTTGAATTCTTGGATCGCAAAACTCAAATACTTCCCCTGTTTCGATACAAACAGCATGGTCGTGCTGTTTAGAGCCATAAGATTTCTCGTATTGAGCCAAGTTTTTACCAAACTGATGTTTACGAACCAAATCACAAGAAACCAATAGTTCTAATGTATTGTAAACCGTCGCTCTACTGACACGATAGTTTTGCGTCTTCATGTGAATGTAAAGTGCTTCTGCATCAAAGTGATCGTAACGTTTGTAGATTTCCTCTAATATTGCGAATCGTTCGGGAGTTTTGCGAAGACGATTTTTCTCTAAATATTGAGAAAAAATCTTAATGACTTCTTTAATAATTTTATCGTCTTTTTGATTGCTTGCCATGGTTATTCGTTGATTCGTAAGAATTCTATAATGGTGTATCTAACAAAGATAACAATTAATTGGTTGTTTGGGAATATAGGTTTTAAGAGACCCTAAAATAAAAATAACCTTTTGCCAACAAATGTCAGTCAAAAGGTTATCTAAAAGTTTGATTGTGGTCTCGGGCGGACTCGAACCGCCGACACACGGATTTTCAGTCCGATGCTCTACCAGCTGAGCTACGAAACCAACCAGTTGTGCTTTAAAGCGACACAAATATAAGACATTAGGAATCTATTATCCAAATGTTTTCTAAAAAAAGATTTATTTTTCTTTGATTTTCTTGAATTGAGCGACTAGGATATAGTCGCTCAAACGTAGGTATAATCGACCTTGAGCGATGTTTATTTGTTCCGTTTTTTTATTTTCAAAAGGCAAAGAAATTTTTTGAGTTAAGAATGACTGAAGTTCGTAAGCTTGTATCTGATGTTCTTTTACGAAGAAGATTTGTTGTTCGTAAAGCTGAATTTGAGCTACATCTTGGACACTAATTGTTTTGAAGTAGGTAGCGTATTGGTCGAACACCAAAATACCATTTTCGGGCGAATTGAGGTAAATTTGATTTTGATATTCTATCAATTGAGTTGGAGTAGGGAGGTCATCTGAAAGCATACTGAGGTCATTGCTTTCGAGTAGGATGTGATTTTGGGCGTCTATTTTTTTGAGCGTGAAGGTGTTATTGTCAAAAAGCCAAATATTATTATCAGAAGCAATTCCAATGGCTTGTACTTGGTCAATATTTAAGTCGGCTAAATCTTGACGACGGACTTCACTTAGTGTTCTATCCAATATAACAACGGTTGTGTAGTCATTGTAATACACTAAAATGAAAAAGGGGTTTTGAACATCCACGCTACTTATTTCACCAAGACTATTTTCATTGTATTCGTAAAGCAATTCTCCTTTGGCATCATATTTTAGTAGCGTGTGATCATTTTTGACAACAAAAAGATGTTGCATTTTATCGGTTACAATCCAGCGAGCAGCAACAGGAATCGTGTCCACAATGACAAGTTCTTGTTTTTGGGCAAAGGCAGATAATGAGCCTACGAAAAAACTTACTAGGATAACTAATAATTTAGTCATATAGATGATGGTGTTGTGCAGTTTGTAAATCATAGCTTTCATTTTCGAAGGCTTGGAGTGTGAGTTCGTTCTGATCAAAAACAGCATAAGTGCAATAACTAAACCATTCTCCTAGGTTAATGTAACGACTACGATGATTGGGGAGTAGAATGTCTAGTGGAAGGTGTCTGTGTCCAAATAAAAAATAATCAATTGCTGGATTTGTCTCTAATTTGTAATTAGCATACTGCAATAACCATTCTTTTTCTTTACCTAGAAAAAACTCTGGCTCTGTTTGAGCTGTTCTACTAGTGTGAGAGGCTTTATTGGCGATCCAGACCCCAATGTCAGGGTGGATCCAGCGAAAAAGCCATTGGCAAACTTTATTGGTGAAAACTTTTTTGAGTCGTTTGTAACCATAATCTCCTGGTCCTAATCCATCGCCATGAGCGATCAAAAAATGTTTGGTACCTAATTTGATTTGTAAAGGCTGACGGTGTATCTGAACGCCAAGCTCTTTTTCAAAATAATCAAACATCCAAATATCATGATTGCCTACAAAAAAGTGAACCTCAATTCCCTGATCGACGAGTGCTGCAATTTTACCTAATAATCGAACAGCACCCTTCGGTACAACGGATTTGTACTCAAACCAGAAGTCAAAAATATCTCCGACTAGATAAATAGCACTGGCATCTTTTTGTGCCATATTTAGCCAGCGTAATATTTTATATTCTCGAGTGCGGCTCTGTGATGGATTGGGTGCTCCTAGGTGAAAATCAGAAGCAAAATATATTTTGGACATACCTAGAAGTTAGTGGTTTAGGAGATACTAAAGTAGGAAACATACCGTTAAAGAAGAAATAATAATAGTTGATACTTTTTTATGGATACAATTGTTACCTTTGCGACTGCAAAACGTATATCTAATTATATTCTCGTAGTTTTTTCTATGAAAAAAGTATTATTAGAACAAAATGTAAGGTCTTTTTCTCTTACTTCTCGCCTTATAGCGATAGAGGGTTAAACATGAGCTTGTGTAGGCTTCCAAAAACATTTTTATATTAGTACGGAAGTATATTGAATGACTACTACAAATCAAAATTATCGAAAAAATAATCTTTACAAAAAGTATAATGAAGACTAAAAATATTCAAAAAAATAATTTTTCCGTCATCGAAAACATAGTTCTTCTTTCTATAGGGGCTATTATGATGGCAACAATTAATCCTATGGAGTGGATTTTTCTGAGACCGATCTCTACCTACTCTATAAGTATCATTTTTGGGTTGATTTTTATTGGGTTTGGTGCTTTAGCTTTACGTAAAGATAAAACTATTCTGATAAGTTTTGCTTCTTGTATTCTATTGTGTGCTCACATCAAGGATGGTCAAAAAAGTACTTTTGCCTATGCTTCGGCTTCTCAACAGACGCCAGAATTAAGTGTAGCTACTTTTTCTTTATCTAATCCTAACGAAATTAACTCGCTGGATCTAAATATTGAAGAAACCAAAGCAGATTTAATTACGGTACAGGTTCCTGCTAAGAGTATAGAAGGGGAGTGGCTAAAGGTAGAAGCATGCAAGAATTTCCCTTACTATCAAAAAACGATTTGTGGAGATAGTCTAGCTATGATCGTATTATCAAAAGCCGAAATAAAGGAATTAGATACGCTATGTTTTGATAATGCAATTAGTATTGCAGGTGTAGTACACCCAGATGGTTTTGAAGACGAAGTGGCATTTATTAGTACCCATCTTCCTAATAGTCTACCACACACCGAAGAACAACTTAGTTTGTTAAGTTCTTATATCCAAGAACACTATACGGATAGACCTTTTCTAACATTAAGTGGAAGTAGTGTTGAAACCTGGATGCCAGAAATAAAGCACTTTAAAAATGCTCACTCACTATATGACAGCCGTACTGATATACCAATGACAAGTCCAGATAAGCATATTTTTTATTCTTCTAGCTTAGAATGTACTAGCTTCAAGAGCATATCAGAGGACAAAGGTATCTTAGCTACCTATAAGCTAAAACAAATCAAAAAGGAAATAAATACAGCTTCCCTTTAATCAAATCTATTTTAAGTTGAAATAGAAAAATCGTTTTGTCATTATCAAAATCATAAAACTGATAACTTGGGGAACACATCCAAAGGCATATTCATAATAAGTTTGTACTTTTACATACCTACCATGTAATTGAATAGAATAACAATTAAATTTTTATCTTCTATTTGATTGTTATTATAGTGTATAAACAAAATAGAATTATGCGATTTTTAGTCTTTATGATTTTAGCAACAGCATTATTGATACAAAGCTGTTCGGATTCTCCAACCCCAACAACAGATTCATCTCCCACTACAAAGGCTGCAGCTAGTGAGGCACAGCCAACTAATAATGCAATGACAGTTGCTACTCCACCTAAAGAGAAAGTGATACCAGCAGGACAATTGGTAACACTGAATGGGGCTATAAAAGGGATGAAAGAGGGGCAAAAAATATTCTTAGATAAGAAAACAATAGATGCCACTGAAATAGTAGCCTCAGGCAAACTAGATGCAACAGGTAATATTGTACTCAAAGGAGCTATCGTTAATCCAGGAATCTATAGAGTAAGATTGGGTATTCGTTCGTTGTATTTATTGCTAGAAGGGGGCGAAACAGTTGATTTGAACGCAACTATGGATGGATATAATATTACTTCCTCTTCAGTAAAAGGAGGATTGTATAGTGATGAAATGGCAAACTGGCAAGACGAAAAGGATAGTAAAAAGCTAGCAGATTATCTCAAAAAGAGTAAAGAAGCAAAGCCATTACTTCATTTGTATTTAGTCGAAAAACTAGATATTGTTAAGTATTTACCTCTATTCAAGAAGGTAAGAGATGAACTACAAGCAGCCTACCCCAATATCCCTTATACTAGTAAATTTAACTCTAAAATACTGACTGTAGAAGCTGAAATTAAATCTCAGCCAGTAGCAATGGGACAGCCAGCACCAGAGATTAATCTACCTAGCCCAGATGGTAAAAAAATTGCCTTGTCTTCTCTCAAAGGAAAAGTAGTCTTAGTAGATTTTTGGGCGAGTTGGTGTGGACCTTGTCGTCGAGTCAATCCACAGGTGGTAGCTATGTATAAGAAATATAAACCCAAAGGGTTTGATATCTATAGTGTGTCGTTTGATGGAGTTGATGATCGAAGAATGGCCATGCATCAAGGAAATCAAAATAGCATAGAACAAGATAAAGAAAACCAACGTAAGGCATGGATAGCTGCTATAGCAAAAGATAAACTAGAGTGGTCTAGTCATGTGAGTGAACTACGTGGATGGAGTAGTCAGATAGCCAAAGTTTATGGCGTGAATTCTATTCCTCGTACTTTTTTATTAGATAAGAGTGGAGTGGTTCGTTATATGAATTTGCATGGAGTACAACTTGAAAATGCTGTCAAAGAACTTTTAGCAGAAAAATAGAGTTGTAAGGGAGATATGTTTGAAATCGATGCAGGAGAGGGGGCTTTTTGTAGCACTCTACTTGATAATCATTATTATTTAAACAACTTCTTTTTGATTACTATCAAAAAAAGCCTTATTTTGCGGTCTCTTTCCGAAAAAGATGCTTCTAAAGCAATATTTTGAAGAAAAAGAGAGTGTTTAACACCTTTGGGGTTAAACTTTATACAGGTTATTTGAATATATTCAAATAAAAAACTACCTTCGCACGGCGTTTTTTGAAACAACTATATTCCACTATGAAAGTTCTTAGAGCTTATTCAATCAATTTTGCAAGCCTCGCAGATGGCAAGCATGAGTTTGATTATGAAATAGACCAAAAGTTTTTTGATCAGTTCGAAGATTCCTTTATTAAGAAAGGAAATGTCAAGGTCAGTATGACAATGAATAAATCAATGCATTGTCTAGAATTAGATTTTGAAGTGGAGGGCGTAGTCGAAACAGTCTGTGATATTTGTGCAGAAGATTTTGATTTGCCAATAGAAGGAGAGGAAATGATTATCGTTAAGATGGTAACAGAACCTCCCACAGAAAATAATGAACTGAATGTAATTTACATCTCCTTAGGGGAAACAGCGATCAGTGTTGCTCAGATGATTTATGAACTAATCATTTTGAGTATCCCGATACAGAAGACCCATCCAAGAGATGAGAATGATAATCTTACTTGTAATCCAAAAGTATTAGAGTACTTGAAGATCAGTGAGGAAAATGTGGCTAAACTAGCCGAAGAACAAAAAAATACAAACCCTATTTGGGACGAGTTGAAAAAATTAAAAAAGTAATAGAAGATGGCACATCCTAAGAGTAGAATTTCGAAGCAGCGTAAACGTAAACGTCGTACACATTATAAAATCACTGATACGCCGAATATCGTGAGCTGTGCTAGCTGTGGAGCACCTAAACTAAGACACACTATTTGTGGCGAGTGTGGTGTTTATCGTGGTCGTACTATCATCAAACAAGCAGAGGAAATCTCTTTTGATGAGAATGTAGAAACGACGATTGATGACGTAACAGTTGATGAGGACTAGTAGCTAAACTACTACCCTTATTCTGCAATCAAAAGATATAACTCTTATTCCTTACCTAATACAAGGAATAAGAGTTTTTCTGTTTGTATTTATCAATGAAAACTTAATAATCCAATTTTAAATAAAAAAAACATTATGATTAACATCACACTTCCTGATGGCAGCGTCCGTAAGTATGAATCAGGAGTAACAGGGCTAGAAATAGCAAAATCAATTAGTGAAGGTTTAGCACGCAATGTCATTGCAACCAAAGTAAATGGCGAAGTATGGGACGCTACTCGTTCTATTGATACCGATGCGACTATTCAATTATTGACCTTTAGAGATGATGATGGAAAAGCAACCTTTTGGCACTCCTCTGCTCACTTAATGGCGGAAGCTTTGGAAGCACTCTATCCAGGAGTTAAATTTGGGGCAGGTCCTTCCCTCGAAAATGGATTTTATTATGATATAGATTTGGGCGAAGGTAGAACCTTGTCTAGCAATGATTTTGATAAAATCGAGAAAAAAATGCTAGAACTCGCTCGCCAAAAGAATGAATACCTACGCGAAGAGGTATCTAAGGCAGATGCAATCAAGTATTTTGAAGAAAAAGGAGATCCATACAAATTAGAATTACTCCAAAAATTGGAAGATGGTTCGATCACTTTTTACAAGCAAGGTGGTTTTACGGATCTTTGTAGAGGACCACATATTCCTAATACAAGCAAAATTAAGGCAGTCAAATTGACCAAACTTTCTGGTGCTTATTGGCAAAATAATGAGAATAACAATGTTATGACTCGTGTCTATGGTATTACTTTCCCGAAAGCCAAAGAGCTGAAAGAATATCTAGCGATGCTAGAAGAGGCAAAAAAACGTGATCACCGTAAGATAGGCAAAGAATTAGAACTGTTTATGTTCTCTGAGAAAGTAGGGGCAGGGTTGCCAATTTGGCTAGCAAAAGGGACGGCACTGAGAAACCGTCTACAAGACTTTTTGACTAAGGAACAAGTAAAACGTGGCTACCAGCTGGTAACAACACCACATATTGGACACAAAAATCTTTACATTACTTCTGGTCATTACGAGAAGTATGGGGAAGATAGTTTTCAGCCAATTATGACTCCGAAAGAAGGAGAGGAGTTCTATTTGAAACCAATGAACTGTCCACACCACTGTGAAATTTATGCTCACAAACCACATTCTTACAAAGAGTTACCTTTGCGTATAGCAGAGTTTGGTACGGTTTATCGCTATGAGCAGAGCGGGGAGTTACACGGACTTTCTCGTGTACGTTGTTTTACACAAGATGATGCTCACCTTTTCTGTACGGTCGATCAGCTCAAGGATGAGTTTATTGATGTACTGAATTTGACATTATATGTCTTCAAAAAGATGGGCTTTTCAGACTTTACGGCTCAGATTTCGCTCAGAGATCCAGAGAACCCAACCAAATACATTGGGTCGGATGAAAACTGGAATGCAGCAGAAAGTGCTATTATTGAGGCAACTCAAGAACTAGAATTAAAGACAGTAACAGAACTAGGAGAAGCGGCTTTTTATGGTCCTAAACTAGATTTCATGGTAAAGGATGCTTTAGGGCGTTCTTGGCAGCTAGGAACGATTCAGGTAGATTACAATTTGCCAGAGCGTTTTGAGCTAGAGTATATTGGGTCGGACAATGCACCACATCGTCCTGTAATGATTCACCGTGCACCATTTGGTTCGTTAGAGCGTTTTATTTCTGTATTGATAGAGCATACGGCAGGTAAGTTTCCACTATGGTTAACGCCAGAACAGTTTGCGATTCTACCAATTTCGGAGAAATTCGTTGAATATGCAGAGAAAGTGAAAGCTCAATTGGCGGAACATGATATTCGTGGCTATATGGATGATAGAAATGAGAGCTTAAAGCGTAAAATCCGTGATGCTGAGGTCAAAAAAGTACCTATCATGTTAATTGTAGGTGGTGATGATCAAGATAACGAAACGGTTTCTGTTCGTCTACAAGGGCTAGAGAATGGTGACAAAGGAGCCATGCCTGTTATGGACTTTGTACACTTCTTCAAAGGGTTACTAGATGCCGAAGAACATGGAGCTAGTATTTTCCAAAAAGAAGAGGCTGAGGCTTAAATATAGCCAAGGCTTGAAATATACAAGGCGACTATTGGAGTGTAGAACTCTGGTAGTCGTTTCTTTTTTGATTGATAAAAGACTGCTTTCTATAAAGGGAATTTATAATAGTTTTCTAAAGAACGCTTGAAAAAGTGTGAGTAAAGATAATTTTCATCTCTTTTTTCTCCATCAGGAATAAGTGTTGATTTAATAAATTCCATCAAATTTTTATTAAA
Organism: uncultured Aureispira sp.; assembly: GCA_964404215.1. Lineage (GTDB taxonomy): Bacteria > Bacteroidota > Bacteroidia > Chitinophagales > Saprospiraceae > Aureispira. The sequence continues at coordinate 48,787 of CAYOJF010000004.1, forward strand.
CTCATTATTGTAATTTGAAATTATTCGTTCCGCCAAAGAAATTCTATTCTTTAAGATTAAAATATAGATTAGATCAAATGATAAATCTTGTCGTGCTATTTCTTTTATACCTTTTAGTTTGAGGAAATTCTCTATTTCTTTAAACTTGTCGTTCCATGTTAATATAACTAATACAGACATATAATCACTTTCTTTATAGTTTTTGACTGCATTGGGGCTCAAAATGAGCTTAGTTGCTTCTTCCTTTTTTTCAAAGTAGGCAAAGTAATATTTAGCTAATTCAATTTCATGATCTTCTGTTAAGGTGATATAATACTCTCCGATTTCAAAATCATTGAGTTTTTGTTTTTTGTGAGGAATTATTTTTTTTATAAGAGGAAGCATTGAATAGGGGTCTATTAAAACATTCTTTCCTAGTTCGAGATTTCTATCTCGAATAGTTTTTAATAGATTCTGTGTCGTTTTTAAATCAAGATTAGAGTTCGTTATAATAAGTTTTTCAATAAAGCCTTTGAAGGTGACATTAGATAAAGTTGAGTAAGATAACTTACAATATTTGATGCTATTAAAGGTAGAATGATCGAAAAATACGCTACTAAAGTTAGTATTTATATTTAAGAATGAAACATTATTGAATTTACAATTATCTAGGAATCTTGGAGTGTTGATTTTTATATTGTTAAACTTTTTATAGTTGTATATTTCATGTAAAATATGAAATATTGCAGTTTGATTGCCTTGGTTTTCTCCTTTCAATAAATCTATATAGTATGCTTTAGCTATATATCTAAAAAAAGACATGCGAGCTAAAAGATAGCTTACAAAAGCTTGTATTAAAAACACTAATACAAGCTTAAAAATTACACCTAAAATAACTAATAGTATGAGTATAAAATAGAAGTAAGTGTTTAGTACTAGGATAGCTTCCTCATCTTGTGGTGCTCCCCACCAATAGACATTTGCCCAAAAAATTATTGAAAGGAAAGATAAGGCTTTTGATATTTTTGATTGAGAACTGAATAAATTGAAAAGAACTAAACCAATTCCTCCAATTAGACTTACAACCTTAAATGTATATGCCCCACCCAAATAATAGTACATTATGAATGTAGATAATATAGATATTGCACTAGATAATATTAAACCAAATGTTTGATGTGGTGATACTGAGGAAAGATGAGTACTGTGAAAACAATAGTTAGATAGTTTAAAGAGGAATCCTTTTATTTTAGCTTGGATAGTTTTATTATTTGTAATAACTAATAATGAAGGTAAATCATTTTTGAATTTTATATTTCTTTCTTGTCTTTTTCGAGATATTTCATCATAGGTGAAATCTATTATTTCTGTAGTCCAATCCGCTTGGATTAATGGGTTTTTATGTACTTTAGAATTATTACTCTTGAGTAAGTTGATTATTTTTGCTGCAACAAAAAATTCAAAGAACGACTTATGGACAAATTTATACTCATCGTCTATATCAATTTCTAGGAAATAAGCAGAAAGAATTTCTCTTTCAAGCCCTTCTAAATTCTGAGGTGTCTCTAGAAAAGAATACTGGGTGTTGGTTTTAAGAAATTCACGTAATTTTTTGATAATGAAAGTGCCTTTTTGTTTGAGGTGTCCGCTTAAATAGAATGATTCAGCAATTTCACTATAAAATTCATTTAAAAATTTTTGTTTTTGATTTTCATGACCTAAAAATGCAGATTGAATTGCTTTTGAATTCTGCCTATTAACCCAATAGTTGATATATCTTCCCATTACTTCGTTTGCAGATAAATTCTCTTGATGATGTATCAAGTCAGGAATCATCTCACGAATGATATGCATCATTGAAGGTCTTTTACATAGGGCTAATAGTGCTTCATTTGTAGTTAACCATTCAAAGTATGTAATATATTTTTGAGGGTAATACCTTCTCAGATATTCTTTTATTTCGATATGCCCTAAATCTTCAAGTTTAATTACTTCAGTATAAGGTCCTGTTTGAATGGATTCATGCCCTTTTGATGGAATATTTAGACTTGTATTCCTACTGAGTTTATCGATAAAATAAGAAGGACGTCCTGACAAAATAATTTTATTATTAGTGGTCGCTAATTGCCAGATTTGCTTAAATTGTTCATACTGTTGTTCATGGGTACCAATATATCCCATTTCATCAAAGGAGTCTATTAAGAAAAGTATTTTTCCTTTTTGAACTAACTTTTCAAAAAGTGCATAATTAACACCTAAGTTTTTAGATACAAATGATTCTATCAACTTATCAACCCCACCATGTATTGGAGATGTATTTGTTAATGAAATAAAAACAGGGTATCTAATTATTTGCTTTTCATTTAAAATGGTTTGAGCTATAGTTGCTGCATAGTATTTAAAAAAAGAGGTTTTTCCCATGCCATAATCTCCTAATAAGACTAAATGTTTTGCCTCATTATTATTCTTTAACCAAGTATTGAAGTGTACTTCTAATCGTTTCTTTTTTTGTTTAGCAGAGTTTTCTAATTGCCAATTGGGAGAGATGAAAGTTTCTTTTAATGTTTTTCTATCTGAAGTATCTTTAATTGCAGAAAAGAGTTTATCATTTTCAAATCCATCAATCAATTTATTTTTGAGATAGGGGGCAAAGTCTATACTATTATTTAGCAAATGATCTTCTGTCCAAACAAGAAATGATTTAACACTAAGTTTAGTTTTTATTCTACCATTTGTAATGATGTAATAATAATGGATATTAATGTTTTTATTTGGATTAGTTTTATACTTAGAAGTATCAATTCTTTGTAATGAATTGAAAGCATCCTCTTGCATTTGAAGAGTTATTTTTTTCTTGCTAGAAGAATCTTCACAAAGAATCAATTTAATGTTTATATCAAAATGATCTTCTGTTGCACCATACAAAATATTTGTACTATTTTTAGTAGAGTTAAGTTTACATTCTAGTGTTAGATTTTCATTTTGGTATTTTAATTCAAATAGTTCTTTTACTCTAAGGTGAAGATGTGGACTTTCTGGTTGAATGGTAGGAATTATGATATTCTCTTGGTCACTAAACTTAGATTTATTATTGAAATTTTGTTCTTTTCTGTCATAAGTAGGTAGAATTCTCTGTAAATAGAGTGAGATGTTCGCTTTTTTAGCAAGAAAGATGAGAAAGCAAATACCAACAACTGCTATGGCATATATAATTATTTCAGAGTTACTTGCTTGTGGGGAAATTTTAGGCCCATGGTCTCCAAAAATCTTAGATACTATGTAATTATGCCAGAAAGCTCTTGTAGTAGTAAACAGTGATAGTGCCAGTGTCATTATTGCACTGATCCCAATGTAGACTATGTAATTACTTTCGGGAGCAAACCTGTTTGCCTTACTTTTTATCAGTAGCTTTGCGAGTAAATAGAATACAAGTAAAAGCAAACAAAATGCTAGTGTTAGGGATATATAGAAGAATAGCATAGTAAAATAGATTTTATTAGAGATACTCTAATATATTAAAAAGGATTGTATAGAATGTTTTTTAAGAAACGTTTCTGCGTAAATTGAGAGACAAACAAAAAATAGATTTACGGTAAAAGTAATACCAATGAAAATACTACACATCAATACTTGGGATACAGGAGGAGCGGGCAATGCTGCCAAGCGGCTATTCAGAGCACAGAAGACCAGTGGACTAGAGGTGGATTTTTTGTCACTCAAAAAAGAGGCAAAGGATAGAGAGGACTTGAATAGCTTTGAGGACTTTTTAGTTGAGAGGAAAGGGAAAGTCAAGGCAAAAAGCCTTCATTTAGCGAATAAAGTTTATAATCAACTCCCTATCAAGTTTGATAAGAAGCTGTTTTTTAACCGTCCCGAAACACTTTATCAACTAGAAGAACATCCATTGGTACAGGCGGCTGATATTATTCACTTCCACTCTGTAGTTAAGTTTGTGGACATTCCTTCGTTTTTTCAAAGGGTATCAAAACCAGTTGTTTGGACACTGCACGATATGAATCCCTTTAGAGGGGGAATGCACTATGACTCTATGATGTTGGATAAGCTTTCAGCTTTGGAAGAGCGATTTGTACAAGTAAAACAAAAGGCAATGGCAGGGAGTAATATCCATGTCGTTGCTTTATCTGGTTGGCTGGAGGGTTTGTCCCGAAAGAGTGTGCTATTTTCTAAATTTCCACATTATATTATTCCGAATTGTATCAGTACCGATAATTTTCACCCTATTCAAAGCGAGTCTAATAAGACTACTAAGAAAATTCTTTTTGTCGCTCAAAATGTCAATGATCCACGCAAAGGGTTTCAGTATTTACTAGATGCTTTGCCTTATCTGAACAAAGAGATAGAGTTGATGATTTTGGGTAATGTGACGAATAAAGAAATGTTTGGGAATAATGACAAGGTGACTTACTTGGGCTATGTCAGTGACCCAAAAGAGCTCTCCAAAATATACTCAGAAGCTACGATTCATGTCATTTCTTCGATAGAAGATAATCTTCCGAATACCATTGTGGAAAGTCATCTGTGTGGTACTCCTGTTGTTGGATTCAATTGTACAGGGATTGGCATGATGATTAAGGATGGTTTCAATGGTGTATTGGTCAATGAGCTAGAGGGCAAAGCTCTGGCTAAAGGTATCCATAGAGCCTTGGATTTGATAGATTCGGGTGAAATTCGATCAGAAAAAATTGTAGCGACAAGTCAGGCGTATTATTCAGAAGAGCGAGTAGTGGCAGAATACAAGAAGGTATATGAGTTGGCATTAGAGCATAAATAGATGGTGAAAGTATTTAAATGTAATATTGCTACACCTATCTTTGCTAGGTTATATATCAAAGCTATGTTATTGCAGTTCTGTTACATGACAGGTTGCATAGATTGGCTGACAGATTATACGAATGGACGGATTGGTCTTATCGAAATTATCATATGTTATTTGTGTTTTCTTTTTGTACAAATATTCTTTACCAATAATGATTTGAGCATTAAGAAGAAGACGCTAACAGTACAGTCAACTTTATTTGATGGAATACGCCATCGAACCTTTGAAAAGAATCAAATTAAAGAAATTATCTTCAAAGATGAATGGGCTTCACGACTACAAGGATGGAATAATTGGTGGAGTTCTATACTATTGATGTTACTAACATTTGTTATAGGATTGTTCATTCCACCAGATTATAAATGGCTTACTATTGTGACGAAAGATAATAAACGCTATACCTACTATTTTTTTGGTATTGAGTACGATTATTATGACAATGCAGGAGATTTACTTTTTGAAGATGTTTTTAGAGAAACGGCTAAGAGTGGTGTCAGAGTAAGGTGGAGATCAATAAAGGATGACTATTTTAAACATCTACAAAAAAATGCTGATCGTATTCTATCAGAAAAGAGATTTGATTAAACATAAATAAAAAATGCTATGAATTGTACTAGATGGATAATACTAATGAGCATCCTATTTATGCTTGATTTTTCTTTGATGGCTCAAATAATGGACACGATCAGTTATCGTGATACTACACTTCCTAGAGTCGAGCTGAATGGAGGACATTATGATTTTATTTACCCTGTACAAAAAGATTTCTATGACTCTACTACTTTTTTTCCTCCTACTGATGGGCGGTTTTTTGTCCAGAACTATGGACCTCGTTTCATAGGTAACTATGATAATCATCAAGGAACAGATATTTGGGGGTACACCACGAATAATGGCGTGACAACAAGGAATCCAATTGCATTGTGCATGTGTGATGGGGTAGTAGAAGATTTGCAAAATGATGTTGATAGTATTATTAATCTAACTTCGCATGGGCGTAAAATTAGGATTCAATGTGATAGCTTTTCACAGGTATTCAATTCTCCTATTCATATTGCTTATTTGCACCTAGATACCATTTGGGCAAACCTAACATTAGGCACACGAGTACGGAAAGGAGATACGATTGGTAATATTGGAGAGACAGGGACGACCACTTTGGAGCATCTACATTTGGACTACTATGGGGTGCCCAATCAGTGGGGAAATACGACAGCTCGGAAATTTCTAAACCCTATGCGATTGTTTGATCCACATCAATATCCACATGTGATTGGTACCCTAAAAGATGTGCAGATAGAAATACTACAAGATTGGGCAGATAGTACCCTCATTCGGGTGCATTGGAGACATAACCAACATATCAATCGATTTGAATTTACGAATGGAGGTTATCAAAATATCTATGATGTAGAGGAAAGTCGAGCGAGTAAGTCTCAGTTTGAACCTTCTATTTGGTGGGCAAAAGATAGTATGAATGTTTTTCCCTATCGTACCAATGGTTATCGTACCGCTTTGTATTATTTCAATAATTCTATTATGCCAGCCTATTTTCCAGCTTCTCCAAGCCGAGATACCAGTGCTGTACTTTATGGCTATACACACCGACCATTGACGGTAGACTCCGTGATTAATATCTATGATTTTATGCTGAAAGAGGTGCCCTCTGGGCATCGTACACAGGATTGGCGAGTTAAGTTGAGTGATGTATGGGGCTATACTGTAGAAGGTAGTTTTAGTACACTTTTGAGTATGAGCGAAGCTACTACATCCAAGAGAAGTACCGTCAAAATTTTTCCTAATCCGACGGCCTCTCATGTTCAGATAGAAATAACACATCATACAAAACAGTTCAATAGCATTCGACTGATTGATCTGTTTGGCAATACGTTATTGAGCCAAAAAAGTAGCGAGCATTTCTTTAATATGGATTTATCCAGCCTGCCTAGTGGAGCGTATGTACTCACGGTTAATGATGAAAGTATACGCTTGATTAAAAATTAGCCTTTTCCTCGAATTATTTTCTTTCTTTTTCTGTTGAAACAAACTTTAGATAGTACTACGCATAAAGAATGCGTAGTACTGGTGGAGCTTTGTAGTACACGAATGAAAATAACGATCAATAATTATGTTACTAACAATTAATCTGAAAGGAGAGCATGCAAAAGACTTAGGTTTTTTGCTACACAAACACCCTCAAAAAATGCAAACGGTCAATCTAGCGATTGGGAAAGCTCATATTTTTTATCCTATTCATACACCAATAGAAGCAACAGCGGCACTATTGCTTGATATTGATACCATTGATATGGTCAGAGGTGTCCGAAATATAGGCGGAAAAGGGTTTTCATTGGGACAGTATGTCAATGACCGTCCTTATGTATCTTCTTCTTTTATGAGTGTGGCGATAGCCAAAGCATTTTCGACAGCTATGAATGGGCGATGCAAGGACAGGCCTGAATTAGTTAATGTTAAATTACCCTTTGAGGTGCAATTGACCGCATTGCCATCTCCTAAAGGTGGGGCGTTATTGATTCGGAAGCTTTTTGAACCCTTAGGGTATGAAGTAGAAACAGAACGGTATGTATTGGATGAAAAATTCACCGAATGGGGAGATAGCAAATATTATACAGTGTGTCTCAAACAGGTCATTTCTTTGCAGGCTTTATTGTCACATTTGTATGTTTTGATTCCTGCTTTAGATAATAATAAACACTATTTCGTCAGCCAAAGTGAGATTGATAAACTACTCGAAAAAGGAAAAGGCTGGTTAGAGAATCATCCCGAAAGAGAACAGATTACCAGCCGATATTTGATTGATATTCGATCGCTAACTCGAATGGCATTGGAGCGAATGAAGGACGAAGAAGAGGAGGATAATGAGGAGGATTCTACTAAGGTAATTCTGAAAGAGAAAAAGAAAACACTACACCAACAAAGACTTCAATTGGTACTAGAAAAACTGAAAGAAACAGGAGCAAAGAAAGTACTTGATTTGGGCTGTGGGGAAGGTAAGTTGATTCGTATGTTACTCAAGGAGCGACAGTTTGATCAAATCACAGGAATGGATATTTCTTATACAGAATTGGTGAAATGTAAAGAGCGGCTGTATTGGGAGGAGATGTCTCCTAGGCAAAAAGAACGTATTGATCTGTTTCAGGGAGCATTGACTTACAAAGACAAACGATTGGAAGGGTTTGATGCCGCAGCTATTGTAGAGGTAATCGAACACTTGGACGAGAATCGTCTACAAGCTTTTGAAAGAGTGGTGTTTGAATGTGCTCAACCACAGCATGTGGTCTTGACTACGCCAAATGGAGAGTACAATGTTCGCTACGAAAAACTATCGGCTGGAACAATGCGGCATAGTGACCATCGATTTGAATGGACAAGAGCAGAATTTAGAGATTGGGCGAATAGAGTTGCCCAAAATAATAATTATACGGTGCAGTTCGCTCCTATCGGGGAAGAGGATAGAGAAGTAGGGGCACCTTCACAAATGGCAATTTTTAGTTATGAAAATTAAAGTACCCGAATTATCATTGGTATTAATGATTGGAGCGTCTGGATCTGGTAAAAGTACTTTTGCACGGAAGCACTTTGGGCAATATGAAGTCATTTCTTCTGATTTTTGTAGGGGAATGGTTTCCAATGATGAAAATAATCAAAAAGCAACTCCTGATGCTTTCGAATTACTGAATTATGTGATTGCTAAACGCCTTCAAAATGGTCTGTTAACGGTAGTAGATGCTACTAATGTACAGCCTGAATCTAGAAAAAAATTGACGCAGTTGGCTAGAGAGTATCATGCCTTACCTGTAGCTGTAGTATTGGATTTGCCAGAGCGAGTCTGTGAGGACAGGAATGCTTTGCGGACGGACAGAAACTTCAGGGGGCACGTCATTCGACAACAGAAACAGCAGTTAAGACGCTCTATCAAACGCCTAAAAAGAGAAGGTTTTAGGAAAATTCATATTTTCAAATCGGAGGAAGAAGTAGAAGCTGTCAAAGGAGTCGAGAGAGAAAAACTATACAGCAACAAAAAAGAATTGCATGGTCCTTTTGATATTATTGGAGATATTCACGGCTGTTATGTAGAAACAGTGGAATTGCTAGAAAAACTAGGATACCAATGGACAGAAGTTTCTTATGATAATCATACTTATGGTAGACAAATTAGTCACCCTGAAGGTAGAAAAGTGATCTTTTTGGGAGATTTAGTGGATAGAGGACCTCAGTCTCCTGAAGTACTGAAGCTAGTGATGAGTATGGTACAGGGAGGGATGGCACTTTGTGTCCCTGGTAATCATGATACCAAATTGCAGAAAAAACTAAAAGGTAAAGCAGTACAGCTGAAACATGGTTTGGCAGAAACAATGGAGCAGCTAGAAAAGGAAACAGAGGAGTTTAGAGCAGAAGTGAAAGAGTTTTTATATAGTTTGACCTCTCATTATGTTTTGGATGATGGTAAATTGGTGGTTGCTCATGCAGGACTAAAAGAAGAAATGCAAGGACGTGGATCGGGGAAAGTACGAGCATTTTGTTTGTATGGAGAGACGACAGGAGAAACGGATGAGTTTGGATTACCTGTGCGGTACAATTGGGCATCGGAATACAGAGGTAAGGCTAAAGTAGTCTATGGGCATACACCTGTAGTAGAGGCAGAATGGTTCAATCGGACGATAGATGTAGATACAGGCTGTGTTTTTGGTGGTAAATTGACGGCATTGCGTTATCCAGAAAATGAGCTGGTATCGGTGGCAGCCAAGAAAGTATATTGTGAGCCTGCGAAACCTATGGAGACTAAAGTAGATTTGAATGCCTCTATGAGTCACCAACAGGCATATGATGATTTATTGCATATCGAGGATGTAACAGGAAAACGGATTGTGCAAACTCGTTTGCGAAGTAATTTGACGATTCGAGAAGAAAATTCTATTGCTGCTTTGGAGGTGATGAGCCGCTTTGCGATTAATCCTAAATGGTTGATTTATTTGCCTCCTACTATGTCACCTTGTGCTACGAGCGAATTACCTGATTTTTTGGAACACCCCAAAGAAGCGATGCATTATTATCAAAAAAGAGGGGTGAAAGAGTTGGTTTGTCAAGAGAAGCATATGGGATCTAGGGCAGTAGTGGTTATTGCGAAGCATGAGAAAGCGGTATTAGAACATTTTGGAATTGAAGGAGAAGGGATTGGTGTTTGTTATACGCGTACAGGGCGTAATTTTTTCAATGATAAAAAACTGGAACAACAGTTTTTGGAACGAGTACAAGGTGCCTTGACTAAGGCTAATTTTTGGGACAAATATGAAACAGAATGGGTATGTTTAGATACGGAATTGATGCCATGGTCAGCGAAAGCACAAGCATTGCTTCAAGAGCAATACGCTGCTGTAGGAACTGCCGCTAAAAATGCTCTAACTAAGGTCGAAGAGGTATTGCAACAGGTGGCAAGGAGGGGTACTGATGGAAGTCAACCGTTATTGGAGAAATACCAAACTAAACGAATGGCCAATGACCGATTTGTGAGAGCTTATCAAAATTACTGTTGGGAAGTGAATAGTGTGGAGGATTATAAATTAGCACCTTTTCATATTTTGGCGACGGAAGGAGCGGTACACGTAGACAAAACACATCGGTGGCAGATGGAGGCGATTAGAGAAATTTGTGAGGCAGACAAAACGATTTTGAGAGCGACACCTTATCGAGTTGTTGATACTACTGACGAAGAAAGTATAGAAGCTGCTACTCAGTGGTGGCTAGAGTTGACACGAAAAGGGGGAGAAGGAATGGTAGTCAAACCACTTGATTTTGTCCCTTATGGCAAAGGAGGATTGTTACAGCCTGCGGTCAAATGTCGAGGAAGTGAATATCTGAGGATTATCTATGGAGCGGATTATGATACAGCGGCTAATTTGAAACGATTGAAAAGTAGAGGGTTGTCCAAAAAAAGATCTTTGGCTTTACGAGAATTTGCATTGGGGGTAGAAGGTCTAGAACGGTTTGTACGGAAAGAACCTTTGCGACGAGTGCACGAGAGTGTGTTTGGAGTATTGGCATTGGAGAGCGAAGAGGTGGATCCTAGATTGTAATCTATGATAGGGGATTATTAGTACACTAATAATCCCCTTTTTGGGTAATAGCTAAAGCTATGGGAACTTTATAGTTTAATTTTATCTTTAGTAGGTCATAATAAACTAATATAAACAATGTTTAGAGGAATTGTTAAAAGTAAGCAGACAGAAGATATATCAATTTTAGTTCAGATGGATAATCACTCGTGGAATTATCTCTGCGAATGCGGTGATGCAAGTGACTTGACTGTGAAAGAAATTCAGCAGGTCAATGCTGTTTTTATTAGTCATACTCATATTGACCATTTTGTAAATTTTGATGCGGTTATTCGTCATCAGATTGGGATTCAGCGAAGAGTCATTATTTGTGGACCAAAAGGTATCGCCCAACAGGTACAGGCTAAACTAAGGAGCTATACTTGGAATTTGATTCAGGCAGGAGCTATTATTTATGAAATAAGAGAAGTGATTTCCGAACAAGAAATATTAGTATACGAAATTGAACCTCCTATTTGGGAATTGCGAGAGCTACCGAAAAGAAAAGGCAATATTTTGCTGGAGGAAAAAAACTTCTGTGTCAGTGGGATATTACTAGACCATAAAACCCCCACTTTAGCCTATAAATTTGAACAAAAAGAAACGATTAAGATTGATTTGAAGTCTAGTGGTATGCGAGGGGGGCAGTGGGTCAAAAAGCTTAAAGATGCCTTTGAAGCAGAGGACGAAAATTTATTATTAGAGATAGATGGAGAGAGTCATCGAGCAGGAGATTTATTTCACTTATTGACTATTCAGAAAGGAGATACTTTAGGAGTGATTATGGATCATGCTGCTAATGAAGAAAACCACAGCAAAATTAGGCAACATTTTGAAGACTGTCGACAGGTATTTGTAGAGAGTTTCTATAAAAATGAAGACAAAATTCAAGCAGAAGCGAACTACCACAGTTATGCTGCTATGTCAGGCAGAGTAATGAGAGAGGCAAGGGTCAAAGAGGCTGTTCCTGTTCATTTTTCGAGGAAATATAAACAAGATGAAATTGATGTTTTGTTAGCCGAATTTAGAGCTGAATTTCTGAAGTAGTTATATTGAAACACATGAAGGAATTATTATTTGAAATTAAGAAATGTACTGTTTGTTTAGCGGAACTTGATAATGGTGTCAATCCTGTTGTAACCGCTCATAAAAATAGTAAAATTGCTATCATAGGTCAAGCACCAGGTAGTAGAGTGCACCAGACGGGTATTCCATGGGATGACCCTAGTGGAGTACGTTTACGGAAGTGGCTTAATGTAGATGAGACAATATTTTACGATGCAGAAAAGTTTGCCATTATACCGGTGGGATTTTGTTATCCAGGAAAGGGGAAAACAGGAGATTTGCCACCACGGAAAGAATGTGCCCCTTTGTGGCACCAACGCCTATTTGAGGAAATGCCGAATATAAAGTTGATATTGTTAATAGGGAGTTATGCTCAGCAATATTATTTACGAAAGCAGTCAGAACGAACGTTGACAGCTACAGTCCAAAATTTTGAAAATTATCTACCAACGTATTTTCCTTTGCCGCATCCTTCTCCTAGAAATAATATCTGGCTAAAGAGGAATGCGTGGTTTGAGGCTAATTTAGTACCAACTCTTCAAGAGTATATTCATCGAGTACTTAATTCTTAATAACAATGATTTTTTTTGAAACCGAACGTCTAATTGTAAAAACAGTAGAAGGGAAAGATTACCATTATTTTGTGGAGTTGCTTTCGGATCCTAGAATAATTAAGCCTATACCACAGCCTATTTTTTCAGAAGAGATTATTTTAGAAAAATTTCGTAGCAGTATCGCTGCCAATGAATTTGTACGAGAGCCATTTGCTGCGGGAGTTTTTAGAAAAAAAGCTTTAGAGGAAATGATTGGATTAGGTTTGTTTTTAGTCAACCAATCAAATACTTTGGAATTAGGTTATCGTTTTAGAGTAGCCTACTGGAGGCAAGGATATGGCACTGAATTGACAAAGGGTATGTTGTCTTATTATTTTGATACATTGAAAGAGAAAGAAGTAACGGCAGATGTAAATATAGCGAATAGAGGATCTGTCAGAATATTGCAAAAATTTATGGAGCCAGTGAAAGAATTTTTTAACCCACAGGATGATTGTGTTGACCGACAGTATCGGATTACTTCAGAAGCTTGGGTTTTAAATAACTTCAATAAATAGCCTTCTTGAAACTATCTATATAATAATTTGTTTAGGAATTTCTCATGTATGATTTTTTTGGTATTTTAGAAATAGACACAACCCCTCGTGTCTATAAATCTATTATTACATCTGTGCAAAGTAGGAACACAATGCTTGGTACAAAAAAAATTATGATTATGAGAAAGAATACATCCTATGTAGTTTTTCTTGCGGCGATACTATTGTTATTCAATAGTTGTCGGAAGGAAGAAGAAACGACTAAAGGTGCGGCAGATTACTCTTCTGAAGTAGTCTTGTCATGGATTGATTTGACCTTGAAAATGACTGAAGAAACGCCAGGTTTCACTCCTCCTGTTGCTGCCCGAGTATATGGCTATTCAGGGCTGGCACTATACGAAAGTGTACGAAATGGAATGGATGGATATCAATCTATGGAAGGTCAAGTAACTGCTCTTTCGGTAGGGTCTCTTCCTACAGTAGAGGACAGAGCTGAATACCATTGGGGAGCTGTTGCGAATGCAACTCTGGCTGCTTTTCTAAAAGACTGTTTTAAAACGACAGCTGCTGCTAATGTGACGGCAATGGCTGATTTAGAGCAACGTTATGTAGATGAGTTTAAAAAAGAGACATCAGAGGAAGTGATTGATCGCTCGGTTGCTTATGGCAGACTGATGGCAGATGCCATGCTAGTTTATGCTAATAGCGATGGTCAAGCTACTTGCTATAATAGTAATTTCCCTTCTAGCTATACGGTCCCTGTTGGGGTAGGTTTATGGGAATCAACAGATGCTGCTTACCCAATTCCATTGCAACCCTACTGGGGGAGTGTACGCCCATTTATGGAAAAAAATGTAGGGGATTTATTGCCAGTAGCTCCGCCAGCATACTCTACGAATACGACTTCAGATTTCTACAAAGAAGCGATGGAGGTTTATAATGCAGTGAAAAATATTACGCCCGAGCAGAAAAAAATTGCTGAATTTTGGAGTGATGATCCAGGGCTAACTGCTACACCTCCAGGACATTCTTATTCGATTATGATGCAAGTTTTGACAGATGAAAATGCAGATTTAGCGAAAGCTACAGAAGTATATGCTAAGTTAGGTATGGGAATTCACGATGCTTTTGTTTCCTGTTGGAATGCAAAATACCACTATAACCTAGTTCGTCCAATTACTTATGTACATCAGTATATTGATAATACTTGGGCTATTCCATTGCCAACACCTCCTTTTCCAGAGTATACTTCTGGACATTCCGTACAGTCTGGAGCAACCGCTCAGATTTTGACAGATATTTTTGGTGAAAATTATGCTTTTACAGACAGAACGCATGCTCATCGTACAGATATTGATGGAACACCAAGAGCATTTTCTTCGTTCAAGGCTTGTGCTGACGAAGCAGCGATTAGTCGTTTGTATGGTGGTATTCATTACCGTGCTGCTATTGATATTGGTTTAGAGCAAGGTATTGATATTGGAAAGAATATTGCGACTTTGAATTTTAAATAATCAAAAAAATCATACGAACATATTGGGAGTATTATTAAACTAAATAACTCTTCTATTTTCGTAGTAAGAAAGATAGGCTATTGGATTTGTCCAGTAGCCTATCATTATATTAGAACTTGATTGAGAAGTTGTTTAAAGCTTCTATTTACGCCTACAAAAAAGATGACTTTAATCTACTCTTCGGTATTTTTGTAGCTCAAAATTCTTACTTTTTTAGCTACAAACAGAAACATTGAATAACTTCAGAGTAAAGGCGGTACTATTTAAAATCCACCATACTTTTTTTTCTGGCTTTTAGTTGGTCTGTCATTGAGTCCTTCTTCTTCGTCCCAGCCTCTAAAACCTTCTCCTACTCTTTTGCCATCTACATATTTGATAACAAAAGCATATTCAAAAACAGTATTATTTAAGATGTAGCCTAAGACATTCAATGCTTTACCTTTTGATTTGAATCCATTTACTTCACTTTCACTATCTACAATCAAAACACGTTTCAGATCACTGGATATTCGCTCCATTTCTAATTGTCCTACTTCTTTGAGTGGTTCATATTTGCTGGCTCTAAATTTACGAACAGCAGAGACTTGAATTTTGTAAACAATATTGTCAGGAGCTATTTTTTGTTCATTATAGATGGCTTCATAGAGTGTAGGTTGCGGAGTAGAATTATCGTTATCTATGGTAGCAGCACTATTATTAGTTGGTTCTGTTGCCGCTAATACTGGCTTTTGATAAGGCTGTGGATCTCCCCCTAAATCATAATAAAGCTTATGTTCATCGCCTAACATTGCGACCTCTTTGAGTTCTTTATAAATAGTTAAGCTGTTTCCTTCATAAGGGATTCCATCCTTATCTATGGGCTGCTTGGGTAGTTCGAAAGGATTATCATTGCTATTGTATTCAGGGGGCATTATACTATACTTGATAGCATCCCAGTCAGGGGCAGCTTCTACTACTTTAGGAATTGGTTTTAAGTGAATATCTAGGTTGATTTGAGCGGATTTATTTCCTGTTTGGATCTTTTCATTGCTGATTTCAAAACCATCTTTTTCGCAAATAATCAAGTAGTTTTTTTGAGGGTCAAGTTCTAGTGCAAAAATTCCTTCTTCTAACAATTGTTCTGCGATTAGTTGCTCTTCTGCTTCTGCTATTTCAAATAGTTTTACGTTAACATTATGAGCTATAGAAGGCACTTCTGACGATGGTTTGGTCTGTATTTTTCCACTCAGTTCGATGACTATTTGCTCTTGAGCAAAATAAAAGATGTCATCGTCTGTCGTGGTACTTCTTTGAGGTTCAAAGGTTCGGTTAGAAACAATATATCCACCACCATGAGCAGGAGATACGGTATAGTATAGATCATCTGCCGATGAGTTGATCGGAAATCCCATATTTTGAGCTACTTCCCATTGTAGTTTTTCGCCTTTAGATTTGAATACATCTAACCCACCAGCACTGACACGCCCGTTAGAACTAAAATATAGTATTTGGTTATCGGAGTCATAAAAAGGACTAATGTCATCTCCTTGGGTATTGATATTACGCCCTAGGTTTTTTGGTAAATTGAAATTGCCACCATTGAGCGAACGAGAAGTATACCAGATATCTAATCCTCCTCGACCACCAGGGCGAGAAGACGAAAAATATAAAATTTCCTCTTTGTCAGTGGTTACTAAGTGAGGGTGTGTGGTGTTACTATTGTTGGCATTGACATAGTCGGGCAGCATTTTAGGTGTAGACCATTGTCCATTTTCTTCTGACATCACATAAATAGCACAGCTAGGCTGATCGGTTACTTCACATTGTGTGAAATAAAAACGTTTGCCATCAGCAGAGAAGGTCCCATTTCCAAAATGAGGTTTTTCCATGTTTCGCATAAAAATATGGGGTACCTGTGGAGTGCTCCAACCATTTGCTTCTTTTTGAGAACGATTGATTTTGGCTACGCCTTTACTAGTGGTCGAAAAATAGAGGATATTATCTCCAAAAGGAATCGGGGCAAATTCTGTTTTGTTGGTATTGATGGGGTGAGGTAGATGGGTAATGGTTACAGTAGGGTCGGTGTATAGTTTAGCTTTGAGGCTATAGTTACACCCTCTTATTTCATTGTCGACTAGCTTTTTGTAGAGAGCTTTGTCTTCTCCCTGGTAATCCACCAAAAAATTTTCAAAGGCGGCTTTAGAGAGCTGTGTTTGACCGATTTGCTTGAGTGCTAAAGCATAATAATAGCCTGCTTTGTTGTAGATATTACTTTGCTGAGCGACGGGTTCAAGAGATTTAATGGCATTTTTGTAATCTCTAAAACTCAAATAAGCCAATCCTGCCTCGTAGGTATAGTTGAGTTTTTCGGGGTGTTGAGTATAGATACTTTTGTAATGGGTTGCTGCTTGTTTGAAATTTCCATTTGCTATGTATTCTGCTGCTAACTTTGCTCGTTTTCGCCAAGGTAGTTGTTTATTTTTTTGTGCATATCCTACATTGGGTAGACCCAAAATACCAAGAAAAGAAATACTAATAAGGAATAAAATTTTTATCGATGTCATGGTAGTGGCAAAATTGTAGTAGCGAAAAATGAAAAAAAAACCTGCTGCCTGATAGAGGCAAGCAGGTTGTAGTACGTTTTTTATTTGCATAGCCCATTAGGATACTAGAATCCTTCGTAATCTTCCTTCAGTGAAGAACCATCATTGTTGTCTAGTCCTTCGTCTTCATCTAGTCCTCTAAAACCTTCTCCTACACGTTCACCATCTTCATATTTGATGACAAATGCTCTTTCAAATCGAGTATTATTCAGAATATAAGCTAATTTGCTAAGGGCATCACCTTTTGATTTGTATCCTTCGATTTCGCCCTCTGCTACTTCTTCAGGTACTACCATGATGCGTTTGATCCCACCATCAATATTTTCGTGCAGTTCTTCTCCTACATCACTTAGTTTTTCATATTTATAAGCTTTGTAGCGTCTGACAGCAGCTACTTGTATACGGTATACCGTTCCTTTAGGAGCTTCTTCAGTTGTGTATATATCACCAACTGGTTTTACTTCTGTAGGATCTTCTTTCTCTTCAGTAGGCGTTTCTATTGCCACATCTTCGTCAAAGTAAGGTAATAGATCTCCCCCCTCTCCATCATAGTAGACCATTCCCTGAGGGGATAGATTGGCTACATTAGCCATGATATCGTTATATAGTTCTAGTGCTTCCCCTGTGTATTCTTCTCCCGTTTCTGGATTGATGCCAGATTCAGGCATGATATAAGGGTTATCTTCAGAATTATATTCAGCAGGTACGATGAGGTACTTTAGTTCTGTAGTATTAGATTCAGTGGGAGTTGTTTCAACAATATCTTCTTCTTCTGTTTGCAATTCAACATCCTTGATTACATCTTCATCAAAGTCAAAATCTTTGGTATTGATATCAAAACTAGCCACTAGATATCCTTCTTTCGAAAATTCTAGGGTGTACTGTTTTTTTGGTTTTAAGGTAAATTTATATTGCCCATCTGCTAACATTCTTTCTTGAATGAGCTCGTCCTCTAAGAATAGTTTGACATTGACATCTTCTAGTGCTCCAGCATCAGGGGCGTTGGCATCTGTTATTTCACCACCAATAGTAACACGGATTTTTTGTTCTCCAAAGTAGAAAACATCATCATCTGTAGTAGCTACTTTTTGTGGAGCCAAAACTCGATTGGATACAAAGTAGCCTCCACCATGAGAAGCACTAACCGTATAATACAAGTCATCTGCAGAAGAGTTGACTGGGAATCCCATGTTTTGAGCAACTTCCCACTGTAGTTTTTCACCTTTAGATTTGAACACATCCAGTCCTCCAGCATTAACACGTCCATTAGAACTAAAGTATAAAACACCTTCTGCTTTATCATAAAATGGAGTAATATCATCACCAGGGGTATTAATATTTCTACCTAAATTTTTAGGAAGGGTATAATTGTTAGAACTAGCGTCTGCATTTTTGGTACAAAACCATAAATCTAATCCACCTCTACCACCTTCTCTATCAGAAGCAAAGTAAAGTATTTCTTTACCATCAATAGTAGCTACATAGGGATGAGTGGTATTGTATCCAGCTGCATTGATATAATCAGGTAGAGCAACAGGTTCTGACCATCCGTCAGCTCCTTCTTGCATCATATAAATGGCACAATTTGCTTTTCCGTCTTCTAAGTCACACTGTGTGAAATAGAAGCGTTTGCCACTATTTGTAAAGGTTCCATTACCAAAGTGTGGGCGTTCCATCTTACCTACAAAAATACTAGGAGTCTGTGGGCGGCTCCAGTTATCGCCATTTTTTTGAGAACGGTAAATTTTAGCTACACCACTGATAGTCGAACTAAAATATAACACATCGTCATTGAATGGAATTGGGGCGAATTCTGTTTTATTAGTATTGATTTTAGCATCTAAATGAGAAATGCTTACTTCTTCATTGGTGAATTCTTTAGCATTCATGGCAAAATCACATCCCTGTATTTCGATTTCGACAGCCTCTTTGATGGCTTGTTTGTCAGCACCAATATAACTAGATAAAAAAGCGTTGAAAGCTTTTTTTGCTTCAGTATATTTTCCTGTTTGTTTCAGAGCAAGAGCATATTTATACCCTGGTTTTTCGTAGGTCGCATTTTTATCTTTTACTTTTTCCAGCGATTTTACAGCATTGGCATAGTCTCTCAATAGATAATAACAGTTACCCGCTTCGTAGGTATATATTTCTTTGTCGGGCTTTTCGTTATAAACGCCTTCATAGTAAACAGCGGCTTGATAGAAATCGCCATTTTTTTTAAAATTTTCTGCCATTTTTATACGTTTCTTCCAAGGAAGTGTTTTTTGGGCATAAGTCTGAACTGTACAGCATAGGACAAAACTAAATAGAAGTATGGAAAATAAATTATATCTCATAGATAGGATCATTTTAATTAGATAGGTATGTAGTAAAGAAAAGATTTTACAAAAATAAGGTTATTTTATTAGATAAGTCTTTGGTTTACTGTAATTTTTATTTTTAGAAAGCAGAACAACACTTCACAAATTATTTTGGTCGTTTTCGTATTCTTTTTTAGAGGTATCTCTAAAAAAGAAAGTTTTTTAATAAATTTTATTGTGTTTGAATGCCTAGTTTTATTTTTTTAAATTTGTTTGTAAGTACTGTTATTATAACCATTTAGACTACCAATAAGTATTTAAGTCACAAAAGTAAGCAGGCTTAAATTGAAGGATTTTTAGTGTAGTCATTTACTTCTTTACATATCTTATACCATTAAGGACTAGTTTTCACTTTTAAGAAAAAAATAATAATGAAAGGAATAATTTTGGCAGGCGGTCTTGGGACACGTCTATATCCATTGACATTGGCAGTGAGTAAACAATTGATGCCTGTTTATGATAAGCCTATGATATACTATCCATTAGCTACGCTTATGGCAGCAGGAATTAAAGACATTTTGATTATATCGACTCCCTATGATTTGCCAAATTTTCAGAAACTCTTAAAAGATGGGTCGCAAATAGGATGTAATATTCAGTACAAAGAACAAAAAGAACCCAATGGTCTAGCACAGGCATTTGTACTAGGAGAAGAGTTTATTGGTAATGACAGTGTATCCCTTATCTTAGGGGACAATATTTTTTATGGTTCGAATCTAGAGCGGTTGCTAAAAGAAAGTAATGCCCCAGATGGAGGGATTGTTTTTGCCTATCAGGTAGCAGATCCAGAACGATATGGGGTGGTCGCTTTTGATGATAATAATATGGCCTATTCAATAGAAGAAAAGCCAGCGAATCCCAAGTCAAATTATGCTATACCAGGACTATACTTTTATGACAACTCTGTCATAGAAATTGCTAAAGGTCTGGAACCAAGTGCAAGAGGTGAGTATGAAATAACGGATGTCAATAAATATTATCTAAATCAAAAGAGCCTTAAAGTAATGCCTTTAGGTAGAGGTGTGGCATGGTTGGATACAGGAACACATACTTCACTTATGCAAGCTGGACAATTTATACAGGTGATAGAGGAACGTCAGGGGTTGAAGATAGGATGTATAGAGGAAGTTGCTTATCGTCAAGGTTTCATTACAGCAGATGAATTGGCGGTACAAGCCAATCGATTCAAGAAAAGTGGGTATGGTCAATATTTATTTAAATTATTGAAATAATCTTCAGAAATAACCCCTTATACATAAAAAACCTACTTCATTTGAAGTAGGTTTTTTATGTATAAGGGGTTATAAATTATTTTATGGATTATGCTTGCTAATACGTTGAGTTCTTACAATCGTACCCTTAGCATCTAGCATACGTACCATGTACATTCCTCTCGGAAGACGGCTGATATCGTATTTTTCACCAGAGTGATTCACCTTAATGAGCTTTAACATTCTACCCACTACATTATAAATTTCAATTGTTCTAACTTGCTCTTGTTCATCTTTAATACTAATGTACTCAATAGCAGGATTAGGGAATACTTTTGGAGCTGAAGTCATCTTGTTAGAAAATTTGTTAGGCGAAGAGATAACTCCGTGAGCAGCACCACTAAATGTAATGGTCTCTTTAGAGCTTTTTTCATTACTAGGTTCGTACAGGTTGATTTCTAAAGTACCAATTCCTTCTTTACCATTAGGACGAAAGGATACTTTGAAGTCATGTAAAATTTGATTGGGAGCTAAAGAAAAGGTATGTTCTTTAGTGATAGAAGTATAGCATTGATGGTCACAAACAACTGCTTGCCATCCTTCCGATAGGTTTGTTTTGGATACTTCCCATTTTAGCTGGATGGTCTTATTTGTTAAGTTACGAATAGTAACGGTAGCGGCTACTTCTTTACTGATACTACCTTGCTGTGTAGCAAAACTACTAGAGACGTGGAAATTTCCACGAGCATTAGCCATCAGTATGAAATGAAAAAATAGGAAAAAAGTAAGTATAGTTTTTAGCATAGAAGTAGTATTTAAAAATAGTGATAAAGTAGTGTTATGTGTTTGATATTTATATTATGGATACGTGTAAGGAATCGATAAAGTTCCTGTTTTGTGAAAATATTAATTTTAGTGTAATGTTTATACCTTGCTCAAAGTTAAGGTAATTTCTATTAAAACTATATTTATAAAGTTAGTACTTTTTTTATACTTCCCCTTAAACTAAACTTGATTTTATATCGCATAAGAGATATTAATAAGATAATATAATCTATATGTACGGTCTCCAAGTGAGATGATCATGGTTAGTTTAGCTGCAAAATAAAATAAAAGAAATGTACATTAAGCCCCTAATATATATTGAAAGTTTGCTGTGAAAATCCGAATATTGTATCGTTAAATTGATAATTAGTTATAAAAAGTTAAGTTCATTTTTTTTTTGTTATTGAAATAGTTTCTTAACTTTGAAATAAGAACTTATGTTCATTTGTTAATATATACAATAGTATTCAATCAAAATCAAGTATAAAATCAAAATTATTATGAAAAAAGGATTATTATCTACATTAATGATCGCAGCAACAGCTTTTGTTGCTGATGCACAGGTACCTAAAATACCTTTTGTTGAGCACTTTACACAAGCGTCTTGTCCTCCATGTGCGAGTCAAAATCCAATACTAAAAACTACTTTAGATAATTTTGGTACCGCTAACTACGTAAAAGTAACACACCAGACTTCATGGCCAGGAGTAGATCCAATGAATGCAGAGTACCCAGCAGGTCCTAATGATAGAAGAACTTATTATGGTGTAACAGGTGTACCTAATGCTTCTTTGAATGGAAGTGCTGTAGGAGGACCTAACTCAGTAGTAACAACTAACTCATTAAACACAGCTGCGGCACTAACAACACCATATGATTTAAGAATAACACAAACTTGGTTGACTGGTTCATCTATACAAGTAGATGTAGTAGTAGAGAATACAACTGGTTCTGCTATCGCAACAGCGGATAAGCTATATGTAGCTATGACTGAAAATTACATCAGTTATGCTACTGCTCCTGGTTCTAATGGAGAAACAGAATTTTACTATGTAATGAGAGATATGTACAATGCCTCTACAGGTGGTTCAACAACTGCTGGTTTGACAATAGGATCTATTCCAGCAAATGATTCATTGACATACAGCTTTACGATTAGTACACTTCCTACTTATTTGAAAGATTATAATCAAATTGCTTTTGCAGCTTATTTGCAAACACAAAGTACAAAGGTGATACACCAGTCGGCTAAAACTCAGGCAGGTAACGTACCAGGTTTATTAGATGTAGCGTCTCAAGCTAACTCTGTTGCGGGTACAGGCTATTGTAATACAAGTTTTGCACCAGCAATTAAC
The DNA here is from genome assembly GCA_964404215.1 of uncultured Aureispira sp. GTDB lineage: Bacteria > Bacteroidota > Bacteroidia > Chitinophagales > Saprospiraceae > Aureispira. The sequence goes on from CAYOJF010000004.1 coordinate 71,718, forward strand.
TTTACTAACAATGGTGCTGACCCTGTTACTTCTGTAACGGCAGAATATACTATCAATGGAGGAACTCCTGTAACACAAACATTTACTGGAAACTTAGCTCAAGGTCAATCTACCGCTATTAGTTTTCCAAGTACAAACTTGGCAACAGGTACTTCTACTGTAAGCTATAGCATCACAGATGTGAATAGTGGTGGAACTTACTCTCCAGGTAATGTAGCTATGGGAGATGAAGTATATAACAAATTACAAGCAACAGGAACTGCTGCTCCAGTATCTGAAGGAATGGAAACAGCTCCATTGATAGCAGGAACGGGTTATTCAAGAGATATTACTACAGGTATTTTTGATGCTCCAACTATAGGTGAAAATCTATTTGGTATCCTTAACGGGCCAAGTTATAACTATGGTGCTATTGGTGGATTTGGAATGTCAAACAGATGTATCCGTTTCCGTGCCTTTAATATTACTACTGTTGGAGCTGAGGGAAGTGTAGTAATGGAAAAAGTAAACTTACAGAATGATTCAAAAGTAGCATTTAGTTACTCGCACCAGCAATACACAGGTGTCAACGAAAGTCTAGATGTAGAAGTTTCTAGTGACTGTGGTGCTACATGGACGACAGTTGCAACTAAAGCAGGTGCTAACTTGGCAACCGTAACTCCTTCTAGTACAGCTTCATTCGCTCCTCCAACAACTGCTGCTCAGTGGAGAAGAGATACAGTAGATATTTCTGCTTTTGATAATACTAATGAAGTAGTTGTTCGTTTTAAATTTACTTCTGGATATGGTAATAACGTTTATGTGGATGATTTGAATATCATGAGCTCCACAGCTACTAGTGTAGTAGCTCCTCAGACTTCTGTAGTAGAAATGAACATCATGCCTAATCCAGTACGTGATTACATGACAGTTGCTTTCACTATGGATGAAATGACAGATGCTACTGTTTCTATTGTAAATGCATTAGGACAACAAGTGCAGCAAGTAGCTAGTCAGTCTTTCGAAGGAGTAAATAACCTAGATGTAAATACTGCTGAATTAGCTTCAGGTGTTTATTTCTTAAACATTACTTCTGACAAAGGTACTTCTACAAAGCGTTTTGTAGTAGAAAAGTAATATAGAGAACAAGTAACTATTCTGTTACTAATCGTATATATTTTAGAAGAGCCTGTGATCCATCTGGATTGCAGGCTCTTCTGTATGATTAGAATCGGGAAGTAATGAGAACGGCAAAAAGGACTGTCTCCCATTTTGGTCAACAACCCTCTCTACACACAGATACTTACCTCCTTTAGTTTAGATGAAATATTTTTTAAATAACTTATAGTAGCTCCATAAGGACTTGAACCCTAATCTGCAAATTCGTATTTTGCTATCCTTCCAGTTAGACGATAGAGCTTTCAAAACAAATAGCCGAAGATTAGAAGTCGTTAACTACTAAATCAATTGATAGGACGATCAATAGTACAACCCAAAACATAATAATGTATAAAATTTTGATGTGAATAAATAAAATAGCAAGGGTAATAGGATTCGAACCTACAACCGTTGGTTTTGGAGACCAATGCTCTGCCAGATTGAGCTATACCCTTATATAATTCGCCATGACTGACACCTTCCTCTAGTCAAAGTTTCTATCATATCGTAATAGTTGTAAAAATCGTACTCCTAATGTGATTCGAACACATACTGTATAGTTTCTAAAACTATTGCCTCTACCAGTTGGGCTACAGGAGTATGTTATGGAGCAAGCAATGCGATTCGAACGCACAATCTCTTGGTTGGAAGCCAAGTGCCTTACCAATTAGGCTATACTTGCATGAAATATAAAAGTGAACCAGGTGGGACTTGAACCCACGCTCCTCTGATTAAAAGTCAGATGCTTTACCAACTAAGCTACTGATTCAAAAGTACCTGATGAGAATCGACTACCCAAGTGAATTGGGTAACTAATGCTTATTTATTACCTATGTTTTGTAGACAAGGAGTCCACTGCCAATATTAGATACAGGTACAGCTAATAGTGGTACTACCTTGAATCGAACAAGGACTTCTGGTTTTTCAGACCAACGCTCTGACCAATTGAGCTATAGCACCTAAGTTAATATAGTAGAAATGGTAGGACTTGAACCTACGGTCTTTTGAGTATCAGTCAAACGCTTTAACCAACTAAGCTACATTTCTATAGGTTAGGGCATAGAAATGCCCTATATGCTCTTTTGGAGCATTTTGATTGGATGCCGAAAAGCAAAAGAGCTTGCAGTCTACACATCGACTACAAGCTCTAATTTTATTTCTAAGTAGAATTTAATCTAGAGATTATGGTAGATGTAACGTAGATGGGCGACAGATGCCTAGTTCCCAGAAGGAAAGTGGTGCTACAGGAGCATCAATAGTAAAATAGGCATCTCCTACAGGAGCCTTCCCACTTTTGGCGTGAGCAATACGTAGGCTTGATTTTTTATTTTGTTTTTGGGGTACTGTTGCAGTGGCAAAAGCAGCAACAACAGGTGCAACAAACATAACTAATGCTTTCATGGTATTAGATTTTTTAGTGCTTACAATCTATTAGACTGCCACTGGTGAAAAAATATATTGGTTATTAGCCAATAGCGTTTCAAATCATTTTGAACAACTAAATTTTCGCACTAAGTACTGATATCATATTATCAGCAAGTACTATTAGTTCATTCTTTCATCAAACCACTGAATGGTTAATGTGTGATGCAACTACCAAAAATCGTAAAATGTAAAGTTGAATTTTGTTTGTAGCTGCTATTCCAGTCAACTACAAACTGTTTATTTAGGAGAACCTAAATTCGCTTGTAGCGTATTGGAAGGGAATCAAAACTAGTCATTGTAAAAAAGTCTTGCTTCAGACAACAAATGTTTCCTGCAAACAGAGTAGGACTACACAGATTGCCTGACCAGCTTTCTTGTATAACGCTTGTTCCTGTTTTGGTTACAGTTGTATGTGAAGAATAAGACACCATAAATTATTTTTTACCTTTCTGTAATACAGAAAATGAATTTGTTTTGAAGAACTAACATTAATTAATGTTAGAAAAATGATTGGCTGTTTTTGCCTTTCACGGTACATAACCCCAATGATAGGAAGTATAGTTCCAATCTAAGCATAAAAAAATTAAACTAAATTTTTTATTTTGATTTAAATATTTGATTATCATTGTTTTACGGTTTTGTTTTTTTGTAGAAAAAATAAAATTAGATATTAATGGACTGTTAGTAGTCTTAGGTAATAAGAGTGTGTCTAAATTCATATGAACGAATGTATGCTACTGTATGAATGTTTGACAAACATGTAAAGGAGGAAATCTCAAAGAAGGTGAGTTGATAGGGCAGTCACTAGTGGTTCATTCTATTAGACATTTCTAGTTTCGTTCTGTTAGGCTCAAAAAACTATTATTCATACCTTGACAAGGCTCAATTTGTGATAATGTCTAATCAATGAAAAAGCAATTAACGAATTTGTTTGTATATTGGTAGTGTTCTAAGCATATATTCATATTACCTATCTATATAAAATGGAAGAAAATAAGCCCAATCCAGAAGAAAAGCCGATACCAAAGAAGGTGTCTAAAGTGACAAAGGCAGATGTAGCTGCTCGACGGAATATCCAACAACGGACCAAGGACTTTTTTCATGGACTCAAAGAATTGTTCAGTCTAGAAATAGATACCGATGAGGCAGGTACTATTGAAAATATACAGAAGAGTATTGAATTTAAGGGAGGTAACTTATGGGGGCTTATATTTGCAGCCTTTATTGCTTCTATTGGACTAAATGTTAACTCTGGTGCAGTAGTGATTGGTGCGATGTTAATATCCCCTCTAATGGGACCAATCGTAGGAACAGGATTCGCAATAGCGACCAATGATTTTGATACGCTTAAGTATGCGATGCGTAATCTTGCCTTATTTGTGGTCGTATCTATTATTGCTTCTACACTTTATTTTGGATTGTCGCCTATAAAAACACTGACCGAACAACTTGAAGCTCGAACATACCCCACTTTTTATGATGTGCTGATTGCTATATGTGGTGGTGCTATTGGGATTGTGGCAAGTTCTAGATCAGATCGTGGTAATGCTATTCCTGGTGTGGCTATTGCAACGGCATTGATGCCCCCACTGTGTACAGTGGGATATGGTATTGCTACTTGGCATTGGGCTTATGCTGCGGGAGCATTTTATCTCTTTTTTATCAATTCGGTATTTATTGCAGGAACAGCCTTCTTGTTTGTTAGTGCACTTAAATTCCCACACAAGGAGTTTTTAGACCCTGTTCGAGAGCAGAAATACAAAACAATAATGGTCGCTATTGTTGTAATTACGATTATACCTAGTATTTATACCGCGTACAATGTTGTAAAACAGGAAGTATTTAATAGCCGAGTGGCTATTTTTGAGAAGAAGGCAAAACTTTACCAGTTTGATAAAGGATTGATGGTAGGGGAGTTGGAGTCGGACTACAGACAAGATACTCCCACGATAGAACTAACCATTATGGGAGGCGTAACTAGTAGAGATAAAGAAAACCTACGTCATGAAATGCAAGAAGCAGGACTAGAAAATGCAAAACTTGTCTTGAGAGAAGGAAGTGGTATTGATGCGGAATCTATTGTAAAAGAAATTGCGGATATACGAAATCGTTTTTCTGAACTTAGGGATGATCATCGATCATTGATTAATGACGTATATGCTAATAATAAAAATCTATTACAAGATAAAATTAGAGAGATAGACTCACTCAAAAAACAATTGAACGCCTTCACCATAACAAAGGCTAGGTCAAGTAAGCCAGTCAATGATATTGCTATAGAATTCTCTGCTTTGTTTCCACAAGCTAAGGAAGTGTCTTACAGTGAATTGGTCAAAATGAATACTAAAACACAACAGTTGGATACTTTACCTACAGTCGTACTCAATTGGGAAGGACGTATAGGCAGAGGTCAACAAGAGCGATTAGAAAAATTCTTCCGTGCTCGAATGAAATTAGATACGATAGAAGTAATTATTTATTAATGAAAGTAGCAATAGTACAAGAATTTTTAGCAGCGATACAAACTAGTTTTGAAAAACATACACTAGTTAAAATTACGTTGAGCAAGTCTAGCCCTAAGACAGCAGAATTAACTCATATTTATATTCGAGTAGTAGAAATCAAAGGGGCATCCAAATTATCTTTTACCTATCGTTATCAGACAAAGGATGTGGTCAAAAACTATGTGATAGAAGAGGCTATTGAAATTTTGAGTGAACAGCTAGGACAGCACTTTTTGAATGCAACTTTACTCACAACAGAATTTGATTGGTTATTGCAATACAATAAAAAACGAAAGCCACGAGTACAAAAACGAAAACCAAGTACAACAGTGGTACAGTCGACTAATCATAACAAGCAAAAGCAATATTTAATAGCAGAGGAAAGCCCTTTTCTCGAAAAAATAGGGGTAGCAGTCAATGGTAAGGTAACTAAGAAACAACAGGATAAGTATCGACAAATCAATAAGTATATTGAAGTAATGGATGTCTTATTGCAACAAGCGACCTTACCCCAAAAGGTACAGATTGTGGATATGGGGTGTGGAAAAGGGTATTTGACGTTTGCTTTACGCCAATATTTAGACCAACAGCAGCTAGATGCTAATTTGGTTGGTATTGAGTTAAGACCCCATTTAGTTACTTTCTGTCAAGAACAAGCCGCCGCTCTAGAGTGGGATAATCTCCAATTTGAAGCAAAAGATATTTTACAATACGACAATAGTCAGATAGATGTTTTGATTGCATTGCATGCCTGTGATATAGCAACAGATATTGCTATTGCTAAAGGGATAGAGGCTAATGCTCCTCTAATTGTAACGGCTCCTTGTTGTCACAAACAAATTAGACGCCAATTGGATGTCCAAAATAGTTTAGCTGCTATTCTTAAAAATGGAATTTTGGAGGAACGCCAAGCAGAGATTATAACAGATGGAATTCGTGCTTTGATATTGGAAGCTTATGGTTATCACACCAAAGTATTTGAGTTTATTTCATCTGAACATACTGCTAAAAATTTATTGATTACTGCGGTCAAAAAAACAACAGCTACTGCTCCCAATGTAGAGATATTGGAACAAGTAGCTGCTATCAAAAAAGATTTCGGTATCAAAGAGCATTATCTTGAAAAACTACTGCAACTCGGGCGGTAGTATTTGGGCGACTTCTAGAAATTCTTGCATTTTCAATACAATAGGTACTTGATCAGGACAAATTTCTCTCATGACTTCCATTGTGGGGGCATTCATGCGTTCCATTTTTTCTTGGTCAGTTTTAGCACTGTCTAGCTGTAGGACTACTCTGAAATCTTCAGCAATAAGCATTTGTGTCAGTTGATCACTTTGATATTTTTGTTGTGTTCGCTGCTGTATGCAAGGCATTAGCATACGCATAGTACCTTCAAATCCGCTTAATCCAGCTCTAATGGTAGTTACATCTCTGGGAGATAAATTATTAAGATCATAAGAATCTGGAAGTCCTTTCATTAGTGTGATACCATTATCCATTTTTTGAATGAAATTTTCTCCATGTTCTTGTAGGCAGCTACAGCGAGCTTTTTCTTGATGTTCTAAAAACTCAACGGTCTCAGGACGTAGTTGATCTACTATTCTATTCTTGCAGCCAGTTAGTAGTAATATAAAGAGGCTCAGAAGGAGAAGGGTATTGTATTTCATTAAGCAACTTGTTTTTGTTCTTTTTGGAAAAGGATAAAGGAATAAATACTAGCGATGAGCATAGGGATGATCATCAGACTAATGATAATGATAAAATGAATGCTTTGGGGGAGTAAGAATAGATTTATTAACCCCAAGATACCACCTAAAACCCAAAGTCTACCTCCAAGTAAGTGTGTTTTTTTCCATACTTTTTCGTTTTCTAATGTCCAAGGAGTTCGAATTCCCATAAAATAGTTGGGACGGATAGTAGTCATGTAATTACCAAAAAATAACATAAATAAAGATAGAAGTCCAGTTAGCATTGTTGTAGTGGAAGTAGTAACGGCTTCTGTAGAAGACAATAACAGGATGAAAAATACAGAACTGAGTAATAACTGTGTAACTAAACGAAGTTTGTAGAAATTACTACCCATAGTTTTAAAATTATCGGTTTTCGCTGCTATTTTGGGCAAAAATAATAATAAGGCATAAGTAAATAGCTGTAGTCCTCCTAATACCCATAAGAGTTCTTGTTTAGTGCCGTATCGGTCTACTTCACCCGCTAGATTCCAATGCATAGGAATGGCTTCAGGCAGACTATTCCATACGGCCATTAAATAAACTAAAGGTGCTATTACTATTGCTACAATTATTCCTTCTCCTAACCATTTCTTGTTTTTCATCATAATTAATTTTAGTTGTTTTTGAATTGCATGAGCCACCCAATTATATCTTCAAAGACGGTCATATTGAGGGAGTAATAAATGAATTGCCCTTTTCGAACGCTAGAAACTAGTTCAGCTCTTTTGAGTATATCTAGATGATGCGAGATACTAGGCTTTGAAATATCAAACTGCTCTGCAATTTGTCCAGCTGTTTTGTCCTCTTCTTTGAGGAGTTCTAGTATCGCTCTTCGAGTAGCGTCGTTCAATGCTTTGAATAAATTGTTCATAAATATAATTAAGTATTTAGATAATTATCTAAATGTTTAAACTGGATGTGATGAAAAATGTTTCAAGAAATAGTGAAAAAATAAAATTATTGGTTGGAACTAAGGCGATGTTTTATGGTTGGCAACCATAAGAGCAGTAAGTAAATACAAAATATAATAGTACCCCACAATGGATAATTTATAGTGGGGTTATTACCTCTGAATAACATAAAAAAATAAGCAACTGCTAAGAAAAGAATAGATAAGATGAAACAGTAAGAATGCTTCATGGAGAATGCAGTACTGTATAAGAGTGCTTGTATTACTAAGTAGTATCCCAGTGTTATCTCCCAAGGGTCTAAGCTATATTCTAGTCCAGAGTTTTCGTAGTCATAAAAATAAAGGTCGTCTGGAAATTTTGTGGGATAGATGAGGACATATATTATTGGCGAGATAATAATTGTTAATAGTATAATCTTATTGGATAGCTGCTTTCCTGATTCTTTAGCCATTGTCATGTGATTGAGCATTGGCTTGATCGTGTATTGTACCAATTAGCTCAAATACTTCATTAAAAGGAAGATTACCTAATGCTTTTAGTACAAGATTTACTTCATTGACACTGAGCTTTAGATTGATTTTTTTTGCTGGGGGAGTCGTTTCTTTGTTATTCATAAAGCAGAATTAGTTTATATTTTAAGTGGCAGCAATTAGATAAAATAATATACCTACTAAGCTAGTGATTAGGAATGATTTCAACAAATGAAACCAAAGACTATTCTTTTTTATTTGACTCCAGTCGGTTTTTAGACTTGCTATTAGACCTATATTTTGCTCTTTTAGAGTAGGTACTTTTACTACCATTGTCCCTGCTATACGGTCCCCTAATCTTCGATGAGGATCAGCAGTAGTAAATATTAGATCTAAGAACCAAACGAGGAAGGTCCAATTACGGACAAAACACCGCATGGGACTAGCGGGTTCTTTGGTTTTAATATCAATTACTTGTTGCCCTCTCCAGCGTTTTACGATACTTTGCCCCATGATACAGTCTTTATTGAATAATAAGACAATAAACCCCACGACAGAAGTAAATTCTATATAAGATCGAATGGGATGGTTGCTAGGCACTTCTAACAATTCTAAAGGACCATTTGTTAGTATACTAAGCGGAAACATAATAACTATAGTAGAAACAAAGTACTCCAATATCATATTGTAATAGCGATCTTTGGCAGTTAGTTGTTGTAGTTCATATATCCCCTCAATGGGACTATCCAATATATCTTCATTCATAATCATCTAAATTTTGCTTTCCATTTTTGTTTTTTACTGTTTTTTTGGACCAAACGAAAGTCTTGAATAGGAGGATTAGGATACTTCCGAATAACTACGGTTTGATTCATTGGAGAGCATAAGTCATTGAACGGTATTTTGTGATAATCTAATATACGGATTTGACGTTGCAGCTCTTCTACAAGAGATAATTTTTCATTTTCGAATATTTTGGTGCTCTTAAATTGCCATTGACAAGCAGTATATACACCATGTTTAGAATCAAAGTACTTTTGGAAAGAACCTTTTTTGAAATCAAAAAAAGTTAAAACAGAAACGCAATTTGCTTCCAATACTTGATGGTCCGAAGTAATCCAAGTCCAAGAATTGGCCTTTGGGAAAAAATAATAATGATAGGGATTTTGAGCTCTTGGGTAAATCATTTTGGCGATGATTAAGTGCGGAGCAGTAGTATCTTGGAGTGATATGACAGGGGACTGAATGGGGACTGATTGAGCTTTTATTTGGAAATTTTGGTGCTGAATAGGTCGATAATAATCTGTTGTGGTACTACGAATAGATCCAATAGTAGAATAAAATTGATGATTGATTTCCAATGAAAACAAATCACATACATTGCGTTCAAATTGACCTACAGTAGATAACCCTGCTATATTTGAGATGCACTCAAAAGGATCTAAATATTGAATATTATTTTCCTGATAAGAGGTGGAGTCTTTATGGCCACAGTGTAGGGTACTATCCTCACCATAGTAAGACCAAGTCACCGTATAGCCTTCAGGATTGATGACAGGTATGAAATGAGGTTGATTGGTCTCATCTAGTTGATATTTCCCATAGTTGCATAATATCGCCTGTTCTTCTTTGTACTCAAAAAAATAAAAAGAAGAATCTTGTAGAATTAAGTAATAGGGGAGAATAGAATGTTTAATTTCTAATTGATAAATAGTACTTTTTTGAGCTATTAGATTCGCTGAGTAGACAGCGATTAATACACCAATAGTAATAATAATACGAATTATCATTTTGTGGTGAATTTTAGATACTGTTGCAGAATTTCTAATAAAGAAAGGCGGGATTCTTCCCAGATGAAAGCCTTATTAGTATCTTTTAGAGGAACCTTTTTCTCATCATATTTTATACTGTAGAGTTTGTCGGTTAATTTGCGATTTTGATTATGTTGCCAGAGTTCTTCAAAAAAGCTATTCACTCGTTTAACTTTATTGGCTTTGAGGAGTCTTTTTAAATGAAATTTTAGATTTTTTTTGCCTTTCCATCTAGGGTGGCCATTCAGTTTGCTGAGGGTATCACTTATTCTATAAGAAGTAGAAGGTAGATTATCATAATATTTGATCCCTTCTTGCGTCACCATTTGCTGGATAGCAGCAGTATTGATATCTGCAAACTTCTTGATGAAAATAGCTCCTCCAGAGCCCGTTTGTCCTGTCCCAACTCCATTTCGAATGATTTCTGTTCCAGGGACGCTATTCGGGTCTATAGTATATTGTATTTGATAGGCTTCTACTTCATTCTGCAAGTCATATAGAAAAGAAACTGTTCCTGAACCATCTTTCATTAGTCCTAATTGCCCTTTTTTGACCTGTATCAAATGCTGTAATTCATGGGCAATCAATGCCGCATTATTTGTCTGCATAAGTACGGTCATCTTCTTATTGTTGAGGACCGGTTTATTAACGCTATTACTAGGATTAACCTTTATCTGAATAACATCATTAGCAATCAATGCCTGTAATTCATTTTGATAGGTTGTTATCGCTTTATGCTGTAGTTTGGCTTCTGTGTATTGAGCTTGTTCTGTGGGAGTTAATGTTCTTTGTTGCTGGGTTTGTTCGAGCTGAGTCATTTGACTTTGACAGGTAGCAATTACAGCATTGGTGGTCGTTCTCACACTAGCACAGGCTGTTTGGGTTCCTTGGTCTAGATTTTTGCTATTTCCCATTAATTTTCTAGCATTTTTAATGAGACCTACCTTAGCTTTCATGGCTAGATTATTTTTTTCAGTCCATGCTTTACGAGTCGCAGCATCAGCAGGTTTTTGGGCTATTATAGCGGTATAGTAAGTACTAATTCGAGAGATAATAGGTCCAATTAGGTTGGTAATAGTCGTGAATGCAATTTCATCAGGACTACCAGCGACGATACTAAATGTATTAACAGCATTGAAGTTGAGGGCACTGAAAGCGGTATTAAATGTGGTGAGAAGCCTTTGAATAGCTGCCTGCTCTTGATTCAGGTCAATAGGTGTTGTGAGTGGTGCAGATGTCAATGCTTTTCCTAAAGGACTACTAGGACTAGATGGTACTACTATAGTAGTTGGGAGAGCAGATAACTGTTCTTGCAATACCTTGATAGTAGCAGCTTGTTCAGACCATTTAGTGTCGGGCTGTCCTAATGTAGCGTATAAGTTTAGCCATAAGGTTAATTTATTTTGGAGAGCATTAACTTGAGATTCAAAGGAGTGATTCATGACTGGGATTGAATGGGGTTATTTACTCCCTTTAGGAGGAAGTAATTGAAAGCGTTTTTGAAATTCTTTGAGTAAGGGATTCATTCCTAGAAAATGAACATACTTTTCTTGTGGTGTTTGGGGGAGTAATTTTTTAGGTTTAGGTTTTTCTACTTTAGAGGTATCAATAGTCAACTCAAAGAGTAAATTTTTAATTTGAAATTTGTCCATGATCCCTTGCTTGAGCGTATGGTCTCGTAAGATTTCATCTTTAGCTCTAGAGCCTGAACAAGTAATGAGTACTTTGGGCTGTTCTCCTTCTTGTAGATTAAGGAGAGCAGTTTTGTAGAGAATTTTCATAGAGTTACTCTCTATGGTTTCGATATGAGCATCCCAAATTTCTTGTAGATTGGCTACAGTAAAATCAATTCCTTTTTCTGCTGGTTTGAGTGTTTCTGCCAGTACTTCTTTTTTGAATTTGCTAAGTAGGTTATTACCACTTTTTTGAGCAAGTTTGTCTCCAAAGTCTCGTTTTTTCTTACTAGGAGTAGTCGAAGGGCTATGATCTTTGGGCTCTGTAGTAGGTATAGTAGCTGGAGCTGGGTCCGAAATTGGTTCTGCCTTTGGCTCAGGGTTTATTTTTTTGTCTGGAGTTGTTTGGTACGCTGGAGCCGTTTCTTGGGTGATGTTAGGCGTAGTTAATTCAGGGTTTTTTTTTTCAGGAGCTGCGACCGTCATTATTTGCGGTTTGGAGGCTCTTTGAGCATAGGCCATTTTGATGAGAGCCATCTCTACATGTAGACGTTTGTTACGAGCCATCTTATAGTTGATGTCACAATCATTGACAATACTCAATGCAGATAGAATAAGTGCTAGTGGAGCAATAGCAGCTTGTTGTTGGTAACGTTCTTTTATATTACCACTGATTTCTAGTAACTCGATTGTTTGTGGGTCTTTGCACACCAAAAGGTTACGCAAATGAGCGGCTAATCCATTAGTGAAAATATCTCCATCAAATCCCTTACGGGTAATTTGGTCAAATAACAAGAGCAATTGACTGACATTTTCAGACAAAATTGCTTCTACTACCTTGAAGTAATAGTCGTAATCTAGGATATTTAGATTTTCAATTACATCTTGATAAACAATATTATCTCCCGAAAAACTAACAATTCGATCAAAAATAGAAAGGGCATCTCTCAATGCTCCATCTGCTTTTTGAGCAATGACAGTTAGAGCGTCTTCTTCTGCTTGTATGGTTTCTTCTCCACAAATTCGTTGTAGATGTGCGACCATATCTGCAATTTGAATTCGATTGAAATCAAAAATCTGACAACGAGATAAAATAGTAGGAATAATTTTATGCTTCTCAGTAGTTGCTAGAATAAAGATGGCATAAGAAGGGGGCTCCTCCAATGTTTTTAGAAAAGCATTGAATGCAGCCTGAGATAACATATGTACCTCATCAATAATATAAATCTTGTATTTTCCACTCTGTGGAGCAAAACGTACTTGATCAATTAGGGCACGAATATGCTCTACACTGTTGTTGGAAGCAGCATCTAACTCATGAATGTTGAGCGAAGCATTTTTATTGAAAGAAGCACAAGATTCACAGGTATCACAAGGCTCCATGTCAGGAGTAGGATTGAGACAGTTGAGCACCTTGGCCAATATACGAGCACAGGTAGTCTTGCCGACCCCTCTAGGTCCACAAAATAGGAATGCTTGAGCGAGGTGATCGCTTTGGATCGCATTCTTCAGTGTTTGTGAGATATGTTGTTGTCCAACAACAGAATCAAAACGAATGGGACGATATTTTCGGGCAGATACTACAAAATTACTCATAAATCCAAAGATAATACTCTATATTAGCAATAGCAAATTTAATTCTACTCACCCACACAAACAAATACTCAAATTATGTTAAAAATCATAGGATTTTTTTTTCTATTAAGTTGTTTAATTAGTTGTCAATCAGAAGAATCTTCTCCAAATTCAGTTGTAGAACCTACCATCAAAACGGAAGTGAAAACAAAGACTATGATCGATTCTTTGTTAGCATTAGGCAATAGTGCTAGTGCGAAAACAGATAGTATAGTGTCGGACACAATAGTGATAGATTCCTCGACAATCGTCAAAAAAATAGAACGCCCTACCCGCAAACCGGCTCAAATTAAATTTGAAGAGTTGAAATATACTTATGATACTATTTCACAAGGAGAAGAAGTGACACATAGTTTCTATTTTACCAATACAGGCGAACGTCCTTTGACCATAACAGGGACAGAAGGATCTTGTGGTTGTACTCGTGCCAGTTATCCTTTTGTAGATATTGCCCCCAACGAAAAAGGAAAAATAGAAGCCACCTTTAGTAGCAAAGGTAAGGAAGGGAACCAATCTACTACGGTAACAGTTTATTCCAATGCTTCTCCCAAACAACATACTTTAGTTATTTATGGATATGTAGAAAAGAAAGAAGAATAGATTTATTTTTTTACGTAAAATATTAGACATGAAAATATTGAACTTAACATTACTTGTTGCTAGTTTGTTTTTATTGGTAGCCTGTGGCAAACCAACCGCTGAATCGGCTACTAAAAGTTGGGAGGCAAACCTCAAAAAAGTAGAAGAACTAAAAATGAAGTATCCTAATTTTAAAGGGGCACTAGAAGAGACGCAAGCTGCTGCTACCAAGGAATGGAACGCGACTCAGGTGGTAGAAGAGGAAGAGGCAAAGATAGCTGCTATGGTAGAGGCGAATAGAACTTTGAGGCCAACTTATGTCCGAAAACTTGGTGATCTGGGTAAACAAATGGAAGACTTGAAAGATCAGATTGCAGAAGCAAGTCAGACAGAAGGGGTCTCTTCTGCGGATCTGGAAGCAATCAAATCAGCGAAGAATGAAGCTAATATTACACTCACTAGAGTAGAACAGATGGTAATGAATACTACTGTTAATACTGCGGCGGAAGCAGAACCTATCTTGAAAGAAGCAGACAAACAGCTTAATAAAGCAGAAGAACGCATCAAAAAAGTAACCGATAATGTCGCAAAACGAGTAGAAAAAGAAGTGAAAGAAGCAGAAGAAACTACTAAAAAAGAAGAAGTAGCCAATACTCCGATCAAGTGCAACGCTTGTGGTAAGAATAACGATGCTACAGCTAAAAATTGTCAATTTTGTACGGCTCCATTGACATTGAAATAAATACCTTCAATAAAATAATTTTAAATAGGTGGTTCTTTTTGGTAAGAGCTGCCTATTTTTATGTCTATGCACATCAATACAACACATTTACTTAAGCAAAAAGCCTATGAATTAGGTTTTCAATATATTGGTATATCTGCGGCAAGAGAGTTGACAGAAGAGGCTCGCCAGCTAGAAAAATGGCTCAATCAGAATCATCATGGTAAGATGGGGTATATGGCAAATCACTTCGAAAAAAGAGTTGATCCTCGAAAATTAGTGGATGGAGCAAAATCAGTCGTAACCTTACTCTACAATTATCATAATCCTCAAAAACAAACAGATGCCACAGCACCTAAAATATCACAATATGCCTATGGCAAGGATTATCACCATGTCATTAAGTCAAAACTTAAAGCATTGTTAGCGACACTGGAAGCAGAAGTGGGAGAGATTAATGGACGGTGTTTTGTAGATTCGGCACCAGTATTAGAGCGAGACTGGGCAAAACACAGCGGTAGTGGGTGGATTGGCAAAAATACACTTCTAATTACCAAACAACAAGGGTCCTATTTCTTTTTGGCAGAGTTGATTATTGATCTAGAATTGGAATATGATGGTCCTATCAAAGACTACTGTGGACGATGTACACGCTGTATAGATGCTTGCCCTACCGATGCTATTGCCCCTGAAGGATATTGGGTAGACGGGAGTAAGTGTATTTCTTACTATACCATAGAGCTCAAAGAGGCACTTCCTAGTGATATGAAGGGGAAGTTTGACAATTGGATGTTTGGGTGTGATGTCTGTCAACAAGTATGTCCTTGGAATCGTTTTGCTCAATCGCATCAGGAGCCAGCTTTCGAGCCACATCCAGATTTGTTAGAAATGACAAAAGAGGATTGGGAAGAAATCACGGTAGACGTCTTTCGAAAAGTATTTCAGAAGTCTGCTGTCAAACGCACTAAATTTGATGGCCTCAAACGGAATATTGATTTTCTGAAAAAAGGGTAAATTGATTAGAGCATGTTTAAGAATTAAGTTCTTTAAAATCAATGATTTGGGCGAAAATAAATTGATTTTGGATTAAATAAGCCTCTTTTTGGGTTTGATAGCAGCCTGTCCCCAATGAAACTTGGGGGCTATCAGGACTCAAAAAAGGAGCAATTAAATTCTAAATCAAGCATTTGCAGCTTGAAGTTAATTTTTAAACATGCTCTTAGTGTTTTTCTTTAGCCATAATCGAACTTAATAATAACCCTAATCCCCCTGCTAGAAATACTAATATTACAATCAGATCGAAGGCAGATAAATAGGCTAGTGATAAATTGATATTAGCAATAACCCCAAATATGAGGGCAACTAGAGAGCCTGCTGTCAATAACCAACCAAGTGGATTTTTTCCATTGAAAAATAAAACCCCAACCCCTAGCATAAATATTAGTAAAACATAACCAGAAGTTACTCCAATACCACCAACTCTGAACATAGATCTACCAGTCCCAAACATAGGCTCAACTCTAATCTCATTTAATAGGAGATATAACCCCCCAACAAACATAATGAAACCCATGATGAAACGCCCTGCATTACTACCCATTTTATTATATATTTTTATATATCAGTACCAAGATTTTTTATGCCAACAAATAAGGTGCAAACTAAGCTACTTTTGTTAGGATATAAATTTGATTTGGTACTTTGATACCTTAATTAAGCATGATTTTTGATTTTTAGCAATTTACCCCAACAGTAAAAGGAGTAAATTACGTTACTTGAATATAGAAAACTTATTTATAGAACTTTCAATTAGTCATTGAAATTTTTCAATAATGAAGTTGTTTAAAAAGTCCGTTTGTGACGAAATGAGTAAGATTTTTTTGTTAATA
>CAYOJF010000005.1:0-81724 GCA_964404215.1 uncultured Aureispira sp.
AGCATTAAGCATTCAAAATTAAACATTAGACTAGGAACAAACTCTAAAAGCCCACTCTGTTGCTAGTTTTCAATAGGGCTATTATTAGTGCATAACATCAGTTATTAAAAGATTATGCAAGTAAATTTTGTATGAGCTAATTAGCTTTAATAGCCACTATGTCCGTTGGGACAGGCTGCTATCAAACTCAAAAAGAGGTTTATTTAATCCAAAATCAATTCATTTCCACCCAAATCTTTGATTTTGAAGAACTTAATTTTTAAACATGCTCTAATACATTTCTAAGTACAGGACAAAAAAGCAGCAGTATAACTTCATTTTTCGGATACAACCTAATGATTGATTAAAAAGTCTTTTCACGTCCAAATGAAATATCTTTTCCTGTTAGTTATCGTTAAAAATTAGTTAATGTATGAGTAAAATATCTTAGAAGATGTTTTATAAAGAGACCCCTAAGGCATCCGCTTTCGGTTCGCATCATTCTATAGTTTCTTTTGTGTGAAGGCACTTTCATCCTTGAATTGATAGATACTTACCTCCTATAGTTTCATCTAGTAAGAAATATTACGCTTTATCAAGCTGTTTAGCAAAAATTGCTTTCATCACAAAAGTAAGATAATAAAATAAGAATATTATTACAGGTAAATGAAATCTCCCTAATCCATAAAATGGAATTGAATATAGAACAGAGTTTAAGAGTAAGAAAAATAAAAATAACTTATCCATGCCATCAAAACCATTTGTTCGATAACGTATAAATAACCCTATTATACTCAATAAAAGATATGCCCAGTAAACTAATAAGTATAGTCCATGCTTGTATTTACCATACCAAGGCCATTTGTTATCATCAAAAAGAAGTGGCAATTGTAACCCATGAAATATTTTAGACTGTCCTGTATAAAAATCCATACTACCTGGCAACAACCATTGTTTTCCAAATTTGAGTGGTATGACCTTCAACTGGTCCATATAATTTGCTTGCCAAGCCTCTATTGCCATATCTAAATATACCTCATTACGACCTACACAAGCACAAGCAGAACATGTATTATTCAATGAATCAAAAATACTATTGTAGCGTTGAGGAACATAATCTTGCGTTTTATGATGAATTTGCCACGATCCATTCAAATTTAAATTATTCCCTCCATATATAACTGTCCCTGCACCAAAAGAAGTTGGTTTAAACGTTCCATAAATTTGTTGATTTTTCAATCCATTTAACACTAATGAACTGCCTAAAATTGAAATAAAAACTAATACTACTTTATACTCACTCTGCTTCAGTAAGAGAATAAACGTAGGAATAATGAATAGTACATATTCAAATTTAGTAAGAGAAATCAAACATGTTGCTATAATAAAATAGATATAATCCTTTTGAGTTCTTTTCTCCAAGAAAGTGAAGCCAACTATTATCAATAAAAATGAAGTTACAATAGATTCCGTCATAGTAGAGATATTTAAATGGATTATCTCTGGACTGATAACGACCGCTAACATTAGAAGCAGCATCAATTTAGGATTAAACTGATACCGTTCCTGAATTGATTTGCTAAAGTAAGCAAGTGAGGCTACAAAGAATATACTCTGTAATATTGCTATTATATACTTATTATAACCTGTTAACCATTTGGTCAACATTAATAAAATAGGATACCCAGGAGCGGTATTACAATTAACACTAGGAGTAAACTGACCTGCTAAAAGCTCCTCCGCAGCAGCAATATATCTCGGAGAATCTCCAAGCTGTTCGTAACCAAACACAACCATAAATACAATTACTAAAAAAGTATGTATCATTAATATTATAAGTTTACCCATATTAATAAAGGATTTTCATGAAAAAAATATAAAGATACAACTAGTTAAATAATTATCAATTGATCATTCTCAGTAGACTTCATTACAAACTCTAATTATGTATTTTCTCTGTGTCATCTAATCAAAGAAAATTCTTATTTATTTGCTCCAGTAGTCAATAGCTTCAAGCACCTACTGTAGGTTTCTTCATTAAAAGTATAATTTTTTTATCAAAAAAATGAAATTCATTTTAATCCTTTTTTATTGAGCTACTGCATGGAGTTAAAATCGACCTCGTATGTACCAATGGTTACAAAATTTTAATCCTGCGTGTCTAGCAATTCCGCCACCTAGGCAGTCATTTGAGTGAGTAATCTTTTCTAAAATGTATTTCAAGCATAGTATATTTTTTTAAAATAATAAAGGTTATCACTAACGATTTCGTAGCTATAGCTACGAATCTCTACGTTTATTTTACCCCCCTCTATCGTCTTCGTCCTCCAGAATACTGCATGGCTTCACCTTTACCAAATCCATAGCTAAATCCTAGAGTAATGAACCGACCTCTTTGACCGAAGCTATAAATATAGAAGTCTTCTTGATCTATTTCTGTTTCACGAATACGGGTAGCTAACAAATCTCGAACACTCAGACTCAATACGGCTTTTCCTTTTAGCAATTTCTTACGAAGTCCCAAATTGAGTGCAAAATTTTGACTTACACGTCCCTGCACAGTCTCATAACCAGAGCGGTAGTTCCCCATGACTTCAATATCAATATCCGCAGGAAGTTTAAATTTAGTGGTTAGTTTAGTAGACCATTGGTCGGCTGCAAAATCAAAATTTGTCTGTTCAAATGTTCCTTGACGGCTAAAGTAATTGTAGTTAAAATCTCCATTGATAGACAGCCATTTGACAGGCGTGTACTTTCCATTTAACTCTACTCCTGTAGAATTACGCACGCCTATGTTCATCGGCATAAATGTATTTACGTTATCCTGAAAACTAGAGACTCGCTCAATCATATCTGTCGTATAACGATGGTAAATACTCATATTAAGCGAAAGCTTATCCAATATATAAATAGCCGTTAACTCATAAGAATCGGTAAACTCTGGCAGTAAATCTGGATTTCCTGCACGAATAGAGAAGTTGTTCCTGATATTAAAGAACGGATTCAAATCCCAGAGCCGTGGTCTAAAAATACGTCTCGAATAACCTGCTTGCATAGAGAAGCGTTCGTTGATTTTGTAAGAAATATGGGCACTAGGAAAAAGGTTAGTATAGTTCTGGGGGTTGGCTTTATTCGTATTAACCAATAGTGTTTTCAAGTCTGTATGCTCTAATCTCAATCCTGCTTTCACTCCCCATTTCTTACCCTCATAAGACCCTGTACCATAGACTGCTGCTACCTGCTGGTCATACTCAAATATATTCGTCAATCCTGCATTGGGTACCCATACATCATTGACTAAGTCTGTCACGGCAAAATCATTACTAATATCCGTTAATACATATTGTCCCCCTAGTTCCATTTTTATTTTTTTGGAAAATGGACGTACATAATCTGCCTGAAAAGTATACCTAGCTTCTTGAAAAGCGGTACTAGTTTGCTGATAACTATTCTCTAAAGTACCTTCAGTTGTTATATTTTCAAAGTCAGAAGACTGTTGCTTACTAAAAAAATTACCTAGAGCACTGATTTGAAGCGTATGTTCCTTATCATCCTTAAACGCCCCTTTATAGATGACTTCGTATTGTCCCTTAGGATTATTCGCATTTGTCGTTTCTTGACGATACCACTCCGCAACTGTCTGTTCATTGGCATTAAGTGAGGTAAAATTAGTTCGAGAAGGTTGTTGTTCTATTTCATAGGCAAAATTCCCCGATATAGTCAGTACATTGCGTTTGTTGATATGATAATCTGCTCCTAGCAATACATTAAAGAACATCTCATTGCGATACTCTATCCCATCGCTCAAAATCGTGGTGCTATCCACCTTATTTTTATTAACATTACGATTGTAGCGAGGTAATGAACGATAACCAGCTCCCATTTGTGTAAATAAATTGAATTTTTCAGTTCTACGGTTTAGACTAAAACCAATACTATGATTGTGTGGGTAACCTGTATTGAGAGAAATCGAACCATTCATCCCTTTTCGTTCTTCTTTCTTGAGTACTATATTAATGATTCCTGCTGTTCCTTCCGCATCGTATTTCGCAGAAGGGTTAGTTATCACCTCTATTTTTTCAATCATATCAGCACTAATTGTTCCTAACCCATTACTCTCATCTGTTGCCAAAATAGAAGGTTTGCCATTAATCAAAATCTGCACCCCTGTTGCTCCTCTGAGGCTAACCTGTCCTTCAATATCAACATCAACCGAAGGAACGTTATTGAGTACATCTAAAGAACTTCCCCCTGACGAACTCAAATCTTTACCAACATTAAATACTTTTTTATCCAATTTAAATTCCATTTGCGAACGCTCTGCTTGCACCACAACATCTTCCATCACTTGGCTATCATCTGCCAAAATAATCGTTCCTAAATCTACTACCCCTTCTACAATAGAAAATGAATCAATCCGTTTATTTTTAAAACCAATAAAGCTCACCTCTACATAAAATTCCTTATTCTCTGATTCCAACTCAAAAGCCCCTTCTATATCCGTTGTTGCTCCACTTATAATAGCTTTTGTTTCTATATCAGCCAACATAATGGTAGCAAATTCTACAGGTTGTTCACTTCGTCGCTCTATAACCTTCCCGATAACTTTTATGGGCTTTGGAGGTTGAGCTAAAAGTGAAAAAGCATTGATTAAGAATAAAAAAACAGCCGTGTTTTGGATTAAAATTCGTTTCATTATGTTTGTTTATAAATAAGTAAGAGCATATCTACTGTAAAGACGGCAATAATAACCCTTCCCTTTGGCCAAATAGCCTAAGGTTTTTTTAAGATTTTATTAAAAAAATCTAAAGAGTCTATCCAATAACATTAGAGGTTATTAACCATAAAAAAAGCCATCCCAATTATGGAATGGCTCATTAAGCTATAAGTTCAATATTAATCTACAATATTATGCTTTATCTGCAGTTGATTTTGCGATGATTTCCTTAATAGCAGCAGATGTCAACGACTTAGGACGCTCTAGTGGCATACCTAACGCTCTTGACCATACTCCCGCTGCCAAAACGCCCATTGCACGAGAAACTCCGAACAATACGGTATAGAAACCGAAATCGTTCATTCCATAATGCATCAATAAAGCACCTGAGTGTGCATCTACATTTGGCCAAGGGTTTTTCACCTTACCCAAATCTTTCAACAATGGTGGTACAATTTCGTATAGTTCCCAAACAATCTTAACAATAGGATCATCACTGATATAACCTTCTGCAAAAACACGTTGTGCCATGTACCTTGGATCTGCTTGACGCAATACCGCATGTCCATAACCAGGAATTACTTTTCCGTCTGATAATGTTTTGTTGATATAAGCTGTGATTTGCTCTTTAGTTGGCGTATTAGTTCCCAACTCTTCTACCATGTTCAGTATCCACTTGATTACCTCTTGGTTTGCCAATCCGTGTAGTGGTCCAGCCAAAGCATTCATACCAGCAGATAGAGAGTAATATGGATCACTAAGAGCAGATCCTACTAAGTGTGTCGTATGTGCAGAAGCATTTCCACCTTCATGATCTGCATGAATAGTCAAATACAAACGCATTAACGATAAGAAATCTGGGTTATCGCTTACTCCTAGCATGTGAGCAAAATTAGCCGCCCAATCCAAAGATGGATCTGGTGCAATATGCTCTCCATTCTTGTATGTTCTTCTATATATATAAGCTGCTACACGAGGTAGACTAGCTATCAAGTTCATGGCATCTTCGTAGTAAGCATCCCAATAATCTTTTTTATTGATACCCTCTGCATAACGTTTTGCAAAAACACTATCTGTCTGCATGGTCAAAATAGCCGTACTAAACTGTGTCATTGGGTGTGTATCTGCTGGTAAAGCATCCAATGCCTTGAAAGTATGTTCAGGTACATCTGATCGTTTTGACCATTCTTTACCTAACCATGCTACTTCACTTTCTGTTGGCAACTCACCAACTAACATCAACCAAAACAATCCCTCTGGCAATGGTTCTTTACACCCTTCTGCTTTCGGGAGCTTCTCGCGTAACTGTGGAATGGAATAACCTCTAAAACGAATACCTTCGTATGCATCAAGTTCTGAAGTTTCCCAAACCATGCTCTTCATACCACGCATTCCACCAAACACTTGCTTGATTGTAGTTTGATCGATTACCATATCTCCATTTTCCTTGAGCATTGCTCTGTTTTCCGTGAATAAAGCGAGTGCTTTTTCTTGGAATTTTTGCTTTAAAATATCCATTTATTTTCTTTTAAATTTCGTGTAATTATATGCGTACAACACTAGTAAGTTGCTTTGGTTGTAAATTTATAAAAAATGTGTCTAAATATCGAATTATTACAATTCATTTTTTGGTGGACTATTCAATAAAAAAAACCCTTAGTTCAATTGAACTAAGGGCGTCTTATTTTATCTAGTGATAGACTTGTGTTTCAAGACTCTACCTTATCATTTATCCTTTTCTTCGTCTAGTATTTCAAAAGTAGAAAAGACCATATCTAGTTTTCGCATTTCGGGGCGTTTCTGTTGGCCAGGAGCATGCGTAAAACCATCTAGCAAAATAATTCGCTGATTCTTTTCATCTTCGATCATATAGGTCACAAAAGGCCCTCCCATAAAATCGTTGACCATTCCCCACAATCCTCTAGCCTGCAATGTCTGTCTACCATCAAACAACATGGGCTGAAAATACATTCCCATCACACGGTCATCAATCTGCATATAAGAACTGTCAACCCAAGTAGAAAAATAGACCTTGGTCAATTTATTACGGGTATATTTTAACTGATCAGGAGTAGCACGGGTAGAGTCTGCAAAAGGTAATATTCGTACAAATATATTGCTACTAATCGTATTCGTCTCTTTACGCAACCACATCGTGACAGAGTCCTGATGTGCCATCACATAAGCTCTTGGAATTTTGATATTAATATCAAAGTTCTTGCGAAGTATTTCAGATACCTTGTGATTTTGTCCTGGTGTATAAATCTGCTGTAAGTACAATGCAGCATCTGCTTTATCGAATGTTTCCATTACCTTTTTGTAATCCTTACTGACAGTATTGAGCAGTTCTTCGCGATTAGGTGCAAACCAATAAACAACAATTTGTCCTGATGCCCATCTATCCTTATGGATTGCCATACGATAATTGGGGTCTGTCGAAGCTCGACTGACATTTTTAGGCCCTATCGCTTTGCGAATAATGTCAGCCGCTTTATCGTTTGGGTCATCTAATGCTGCTAGTATAATGACTGCTCGGTTAGTCTTGTAAATTTTAGCTTCCTCAAACTCAATAGGTGTCGTGTATCTTATGTTATAAATCGGCTCATCTTGAGGAAGAACCGGATACAATGCCTCAAAGTTAGTTTTGAAAGAATCTCCTACTGCTGTAGTCAAATTGTATTCGTCCGTCACTAACATGATATGATTCGGGGTACCATAAGCATCAGGGGTAATCTCATACCGCCCAGATTCTGTTCCACCACAACTAGAAAGAAAACAAGTGACCGCTAATAAGGCTAATAAATTAAATATTATTTTCATCTGCATTTTATCTAAATTTTTTTGGTAAGAATTGGCAACATAAAAAATAAAGTGCCGTAAGAATGACCACTATCTCCATTTGGATAAACTATCCATTCTTCTATTCCATTTGGTGTATAAGGTTTATATGGTGTGTGATTATTCAATACCTTATCTAATTGTTTTACTGTTGTTATCTACAAAGATGCAATTTGTCACTAAAAAGTTGTTCATAGATTCTAAAATAATTAAAGCGTGTTTCAAAATTAAGTTGTTCAGAGTCACTAATTTCAAAGAAATGGAATTGATTTTAGGCTTAAGTAAACTCCTTTCTGAGTTCAACCACTATGATTATTATCACTCACAAAAGACACCATCAAGTTCATGAGTATTATTTGAAGTACCTTCGATTATCAAAAAATATAATTTTAGATTTGCTCTCATCAATTGATACTACTGAAGCATAATTTTGTACAAAAGGGAGATTGTATATAGATTAAATAGTATTACTACAATCAATTCAAAACAAATTAATTCACTATAGTTCATTTAAAACATATTATTGAAACATTTTTTTGCAAAATGAGTTAATATAATTGCTACAAAAACTTGCAAAGTGTAAATTTTAGATTTATATTTGCACTGTACTCGACAAATACACTTACAAAAACAAAATGTTTTGCAACATTTGTTATTAAATTTTAAATTCTAACTAAATTTCAAAATACCATGGCTAAAAAGAATAGCGAAAAAGACAACAAACTAAAAGCATTACAAACCACACTTGATCGACTTAAAAAGACCTACGGAAAAGGATCTGTTATGCGTTTGGGTGATAAACCAATCGAAAAAGTAGATGCGATCTCTTCTGGTTCTATTGCACTAGATGTTTGTCTCGGAACCAATGGTTTTCCCAAAGGACGTATTGTAGAAATATATGGTCCTGAATCATCAGGAAAAACAACTATTGCTATTCACGCTATTGCAGAATGTCAAAAAGCAGGTGGAATTGCTGCTTTTATTGATGCAGAGCACGCTTTTGATAGATATTATGCTGAAAGCCTTGGGGTAGATGTAGATGAACTAATCTTCTCTCAGCCTGACTTTGGTGAACAAGCATTAGAAATTGCAGAAAACTTAATCCGTTCTGGTGCAATTGATATATTGGTAGTTGATTCGGTAGCTGCTCTAGTACCTCGTAGTGAGATAGAAGGAGAAATGGGGGATTCTAAGATGGGACTACAAGCTCGTCTGATGTCACAAGCTATGCGTAAATTAACCTCTGCTATTGGTAAGGCAAATTGTTGTTGTGTATTCATCAATCAATTACGTGAAAAAATTGGTGTGATGTTCGGAAATCCAGAAACAACAACTGGTGGTAATGCACTTAAATTCTATGCTTCTCAACGTCTGGATATTAGACGCTCTGGTGGTGCACTCAAAAATAGAGAAGGGGCTGTAATTGGAAATCACGTTAAGGTCAAAATCGTTAAAAATAAATTGGCTCCACCATTCCGTATTGCAGAGTTTGATATTATGTATGGAGAAGGAATCTCCAAAAGTGGTGAAATCATTGATCTAGGAGTAGAATTTGATATTGTAGGCAAAAGCGGTGCTTGGTATAGCTACGGTGAATCCAAAATCGCTCAAGGTCGTGAAGCTGCTAAACAATTTATGTTGGACAATCCTGGCGTAGCAGATGAAGTAGAAGCAAAGATTCGTGCTCAATTGACTGGTCAAGATGACGTTGTTGAGGCAGAAGCTATTGAGGCTGTAGATGCTTCTAAAGAATAGATAAGAAAAAGGTTATACATTCAAAAAAGAACCATCCATTGAGATGGTTCTTTTTTTTGTTACTAGTATAGACATCGTCTAACTCAAATGCAAAGTCCTTTTTCCTTCTCGAACAAATTCGTATTGGCTTTGTGCTAAATACCAACCAATTAGATGGTAGCCTTTTCTGTATATTCAACATGGAGCGAGAAAGAAACCTTTCAATCCAGTTAGGATGCTCTGCACCGCATAAGAAGCTAATATCAACCCCATGATTTTACTAATCACAGTAATTCCATACTCTCCGATCCGCTTCTGTACACTTCCTGCGACCAACAATAAACCCATTGTCAACAAAACTACTATTAGGACCAAAACAGTTGTTATGGCCTGCTCTGTGATGGTATGAATGTGATTATCTGTCAATAAGACAACAGCCATAATTGCTCCTGGAGAAGCAATAGATGGTATGGCTACAGGAAAAATAGTAACGTGTTTATAATCTGTAATTTGATTTTTTTCTCGCTCAGGTTTTCCTTCCCCAAATATCATGGTCAGAGCAAATAAAAATAGAATCACTCCTCCTGATATCTGAAAAGCATCTAAAGACACCTCCATTCCTTCTAGAATGATCTGCCCTAACACAATAAAGAATAACAACACTGCAAAAGCTACAAAAGAAGCTCGAATAGCTATCTTTTTTTTGTACGGAGGCTCAAATTGTTTGGTTGCCTCTAAGTAAACTGGGACAGACCCTAGTGGATCTAGGACAGCAATCAGAAATAATATTTGTGCTATAATTTCTTGTTCCATATACTTAGATTTCGGTACTAAAAAATTAGGCTTTGAATATCTACTATATTCAAAGCCTATTTCAATTTATATATTGAGTGTTCTATTTTTTTTCACAAATATGTATGAATGCAGGTGGTACATTCAGTGTAACAAAATCAATTTCTGAATTACCAAAAATACGTTCGTATCGTTTACGTGCTACCGTAGAATAATGAAGTTGCACATATTTCCCTCCTTTTTTGAGGTACTTATGTGCTTGTTCTATAATATCATCTTCTGGAATGATTACAAATGGAATTTCAGACAATACCGCATCCGCTTCCTCAAATCCAGCTGCTCTGATATAATCTCCTACTTTTACTGCATCATCTTTGATGATAGTAATACGTGGATCATGCCCAAACTGTTGTTCTAATTGAGCATGAAATTTATCGTTAATCTCAAAACATAGCAATTTAGCATCAGGGTGCATTTTTTGGAGTAGCATTTCTGTAATAGGCCCATCCCCTGCTCCTAATTCTACAATACACCGAGCTGTTTCAAAGTTGATATACTTATCTTTCGTCATCGTTTTACTTACAAATTTAGATGATCTCGATAATGTTCCCACTTCTTTAAAGTGCTTAATACCTTCTATAAAAAATTTAATAGCATTCATAAATGTATTCGTTTTGCTGGGTAATGGTGGTGAACCAAGCTGATTTTAATAAAAAAATTGATGTGTTATTTTCTGGAATCGATACGGTCAAATAAGACCGCCACCTTTCCTATTAAGGTTCTTTAGACTTTACCAAAGGTAACTAAAATTATTAGTTTGAGCAAACGCATTCTTAAATAGGTATTCAAATTAATAATTAATTAAAGCTACTCTATCAGAGATCATTAGGGGTATTTTTTCTACTAATCTATTGATTTGTTTTTAGTTGTGTATCTTTACCTACATCTATCAAAAATAATATCACAAAACATGAAAGTAGAACACATTGGGATTGCCGTCAAAGACCTTTCTTCTAGTAATACCTTATTTGCAAAACTCTTTGGAGAAGGGCACTACAAAATTGAGAATGTCCTATCGGAAGGAGTTGCTACCTCATTTTTCAAATGCGGCGAAACTAAAATCGAATTGCTCGAAGCAACTACCCCTGATAGTGCTATTGCCAAATTCATTGCTAAAAAAGGAGAAGGAATCCATCATATTGCATTTGAGGTCGACGATATAGAAGCAGAAATGAAACGACTGGCAGCAGAAGGATTTAAAATATTGAATGACCAACCTAAAAAAGGAGCCGACAACAAACTGGTCTGCTTTATTCACCCCAAGACTGCCAATGGCGTATTGGTAGAGTTATGTCAGGAAATAAAGAGTAAATAAATGGCTTTTTCACTGTATTTACTCGCTGCATTAGGAGGTGTTTTTGCTGGATTCATCACAACATTGGCTGGTTTAGGATCTGTCATTTCGCTCTATATCCTGATGGACGTACTAGGACTAGAAGGAGATGTAGCAAATGGAACCAACCGAATTGGGATCATGGCAATGTGCCTAACAGCATTGCCTTCTTTCCATAAAAAAGGGCATCTGAAGCTAGAAAAAAGTTGGAAAATCATTGCCACTATTTTTGTTGGGGCTATGTTTGGTTTTACTTTGGCACTTACGATTGGCAATGAGGAGTTCAAATCTGTTTTCAAATACCTGCTCTTTGCTATGCTAGCATTAGTATTGCTCAATCCTAAAAAATGGGCTCAAGATACTGTGGTCGATCATCAACTCAATTGGTTTATAGCTCTCCCTGTCTTCTTAATCATGGGCTTTTATGCAGGCTTCATACAAGCTGGGACAGGGGTCTTTTTTGTTATTTTTCTGGCACTAATTGGAAAATATAGTTTATTGGATGCTAATGGCATCAAGTTAGCCACCTTTAGCTTGTACACTTTTGTGGGAATAATTCTCTTCGCTTCTGCTGGTAAAATTGATTGGGGAGTGGGGGCTGCACTCGCTACCGGTCAGGGAATCGGCGCTTATTTCACTGCCAAAATAGCCACCAGTTATCCTAAAGCTAACGTCCTTGTTCGCTATTTATTGATTGTAGTGATCATTTTAGCCATTATTAGGATGTTTGAACTCTATACGTACATTTTATAATTAGGGTATATCAAATCCATCTCAAACTTTCCCTATTATGAAAATCAATCTTTATCTATTACTCTTATTCGGACTATTATCCTGCAACAACTCTAACTCGTTTGATCGTCATAAAATGACAGATTGGGAACGACTCAACCTAAAAGGAAAGGTCAAACACGTTACCGAATCCATCTGGAAAGCAGAAGGAGATTTTGGTGCATTTGAAAAAAATGAATCAAATGCTGTCCAAAAAGTTGGGCAGTTGTCTTTCAATAAAGAAGGCTACCTCACTATCGAACAAGGAGCTAGCTATAGAAAAGAATATCTATATGGCGATGATTTGACCAAATGTACAGAAATGAAGGAATACTACTGGATTAATGATAAGAAGGGAGGACTAAAAAGTACCTACCAATATAATGAGCAAGGACAACTTATATCACAAATAATTCATTATCCAGAAGGAAAATCATCTACTACTCTTCCTTATGAATATGATTCTGAGGGTAATAACATACTTGGCTATACTAGCCTTGGAGTAATATTGCTAAATGAATATAATGATGAAGGACAAGCCACTCGATATAAAGCCTACTTAAGCAGAAGTGATTATGAAAAAGATCGTAACGCTACTACTGGATACTATAAGTATGACCAAAATGGTAACAAAATCGAACAAGGTTACTCAAGTGGACATGGTCTCCATCAGACGAAATGGAAGTATGATGCTTACGGCAACAAAATCGAAGAAGTTAAATTCTATAACGAGAAGGAAAGAAAGAAACGCACCTTTGCTTACCAATACGACAAACAAAACAACTGGACATGGCGAGCTAAGAAAAACAATAATTACTTAAACGAAAGAGTCCTTACCTACTATTAGACCAACCATGCCTCATCTTACTTCTAAATACAATATTATATTTACTGTGGCTTTGATTACTCAAATCATATTGCTACTACTACCATTTAGAATAGACGACTTCTTTTTTTTATTTTTTCTAAAAGGGATACGCGAGCTTTTCCAACAAGATATCCCATCTCATATGTTAACGGCTGCCTTTGCTATTTTGACTCCAGCTGGTACGATTCCTCTATTGATATTGAATTTTTGGAGAAGTAATTTTTCTATTCAACACCCTTGGAAGTCTTGCCTCTTCTTTTTACTAAGTGTTGGGGCACCGCTACTATTGACTGTTTATTATACCTATGAAGAACCTTTCGTCTCTTCAAAAATGGAGTTCCTAATGCTAATGAGTTGGGCTTTGCTTGGTATAACACAGCTCAGTTGTTATTGGCTCAAAGTATATACCTTAATAAATAACCCCATCTTATCTGAGGAAGAACAAATCACACAGCATTTGATTGATAAAGAATAATAGGTAGATAGCTTATGCTACCTACCTATTGATTACTTAATTATGATCATGCCCATCATGATTTTCCGTTTCTATGGGTTGTTTATCTTCTACATGATTATGTTCACAATCTGTACCATGAACATGTTCTGTATGTTCGTTTACTCCATGTTCACAACCACTTACAGGAGTGAATCGTTTCTTTCCTTCAAAAGTGTATTTAACACCTGCATAAACTTGAATCCCAAATACTGGGGCATATACTGCTGAAGCATCAAAGTCTGCTCCTTGTGAATAATCATTGAATGGATCTTCAAATCCCAAAATAGGCTGTTCTTGTGTATAGTTAGTCAAGTTTTCAGCTCCTATATAGATTTGCCACCCTCCTTTCAATGTTTTATTAACATGAGCATTGACCGTTACGTATGACGGGGATTGATAACTCCCTCTGTAAGCAGGCAAAGGATCCGTATTTCCGTAGATTAATGGTAATCGTTGTGGTCCAACCCAATTGGCAGAAACATTAAATTCCCAACCATGATCGGGGCTATGATAATTGAGTGCAACCAATCCTCTATGTCTCGGAAGCATGGGTGCCGTATGCAACCCGTCAGGAGTGCTATAGAAAGCATGTACATGAGCCGTCCCATCCATACCTATATTCATACGTACATCATTAAACTTGTAAGCTATCCGTGCTTCTAAACCTTTGGCAATGTCTTGTGTGTAAGCGATCAAGATACTATTTGCAAAAGACTTTCCTCTCAAGTTATAAAAGCTCACCTCCCTAAATCTACTATCTATATCTGCTATCAATTGATTTTCAAAATCTGTTCGATAAGCATCTATAGAAAGACTCCCTTCGTGCTTAGGCGAAAGTTTAAAATTCCAGACAAAATTTACTCCATAATTCCAAGCTACTTCAGGCATAATTTGTTCTCTCATCACAAATGCTCGATTGCTTGGCATATAACGTATGTTCTCTATCAACACATTGGGGTTCCGTACTCCTCTCCCAGCAGAAGCACGGATAACCATATCATTTGTAAAATTGTACTTGATATTCATACGTGGTACCGCATACAGTTTGCTAAACTGTGCTGTATGTAGCCACTCCCCTCGCATTCCGACCAAAACAGAAAGGGCACTTCCTTTCTCTTCATTAATCTTATGTACAAAATCATACTCTGCAAATAAAGCTGTAGTATGTTCTGTACGATCATTATTCACATCCGAAAACTGCTCCTTAAAGTCAATGATATCATACGTAGCTCCTACTGCTAAGTTATGATTTTCGTTTACCAAAGCTGTTTGAAAAATAGCATTAGTGTACCATTGCCTTTGTAATCCGTCATAGTTTTTATTGCCGAAATAAGAGCGATGTTCATGTATGTTTCCATTAAATGTTAGTGCTACACTCTGTGTAGAATTATCTAAGCCTAGATAGCCTATTTTACCAAATACTCCTATTCGCCTAATCTCTGAATTAATTTGGTATAAACGAGTAGAAGCTTGATCAAAAACAGCCTCATAAGTAGCTGCGGTTTGCCCTCCGTTGCGACTATCCAATATTCCTTGTGCATTCAATTCAATATGCCAATCTTCTGATTTGTAAGCCCATCTTGAAATAGCGTTCAATTGTTTTTTGAGTGGAATATCTAAGAAAGAATCTTCATTAAAATCAATGGGCGTATTATAATAATTGGCATGAACTAATAGTCCTGTACTCCAATTTTGGGTCAGTGCGTAATTGAACTGTGTATTCAGTTCGAACCGCCCTACTCTATTGGCAAATAGATTGATAAATAATAAAGGGGCATCCCAAGGTTTGATCAATTCTGTATTGATTTGTCCCGTCATCCCTGTGGTGCCATTACGTACCGTACTTGCCCCTTTTGCTATCTGAATACTCTGAATAAAGGTCCCTGGTATATACTCCAATCCATAAGCTCGTCCCAAACGATTGAATGCTGGTTGATTTTCGATCTGCATCAAGGTGTAGGTCCCTCTCAAACCTAACATTTCTATCTCCTTTGCCCCTGTCACTGCATCCGCAAAGCTAACATTGACCGTAGCATTATTTTCAAAACTCTCTGATAGATTACAGCAAGCTGCTCGTCTTAATTCTCCCTCCCCTAATGTTTCTACATTAATCGGGTTCAGTGTAGAATTAAAAGCACTTCGTTGAGTGGATTCTACTGTAATATCTCCTATTATAGCATTTCCCTGCACTACCAATTTCAGACGATCTTCTTCTGGCAATATTTCGACAGTAGCCGTCTCATACCCCACATAATTAATCTCCAATAAATGAGCTTGTGTCGTATCCAGTCGTGGTATCGTAAACCACCCATCCATCTCTGTAGTTGTTCCTATGGTCGTTCCTTCCCAATTGACTGTAGCTCCAATGAGTATTTCGTCGTTCTCATCTACGACCATTCCTGAAAAGTCTTTAGACACTTGAGCCAGTAGAACTGTAGGTAGCCAGAGCAGTCCACCTAACAATAGTTTTATATATTGTGATAACATATTTGCAAATATTTATTCATTAGATACAATAATAAATTAAGGCTATTGCAGCCTAAAGCACACAATAGCGGTGTATATTGCTATTTAGAGCAGGTCTAATAGCAAATTCATTTATTACCTATAATCTAACAAATCCAAGTCTGCAAGTATATCAACAATATCCTCCCAAAAGGTAAGGGAGGTGCCTTGATAGGAGGCAATTGGATGCTATTTGGGTATCCAATTTTTGCCTGATCGGCAAAAGAAATTGTTTGCGGGAATAGGCCGTAAGACCATTTCAATAAATCAAAAGACCATTCCGCATCTGTAGTCATCTGAAAATCTATATCAGACTGGACGTACTGCGATTCGGTATCACAGCACTTGCTATCAGAAAGAGAGCAGCTTGGTAGCGTTTCTTCTTCTTCATGACTACAACAAGTCGAACTTGCAAATAGCATGACATATTCCTCCTCACTACAATCACACCACCCTGCCGTGATACTTAATCCTGTGGTAGAGATTAGTATCAAAACTGCTAAAAAGTAAGTTGTGATTTGATTTAGAATAGGTTGCATGTTACAAATATATCATATTTAAGATGAATATGCAAATAAACTATTTTAGAGAAACTCCTCCAAAATAGACTTCGTATTCACTAACGAATAGACAACAATTCTACTGTTTTTGTTTAGGAGCTACTTGTAATTTAAACCTCAATGTAACATAATAACTAATCCCATCTGCTGGCAAAATACCCGGGCCGGGGTAGCTCGTTGCTCTACGTGTAAAATACTGCTCGTTGAGCAAATTATTAATTCCCGCCTGCAAACGAAACCACTTCCACTCATAGCTTGCTGACAAATCCATCACGCCATAGGCAGGAATTTCCCCTACAACAGCACTAGGGACCCAAGTAGCATTAGTAGCATCTGTATAGTGTTGGGCAGTATAAGAGTATTGATAAGACAAACCAAAAGATTTGTACCCTAGCTGAAGTCCTGTACGAATAACAAATGGAGCAACAAATTCTAACTGTTTACCAGAAGCAAAACTATTGCTGGTCTGTGTGTAACGCCCATCTAACAAAGAAATATTGGCAAAAAGCATCGCAGAAAAAGGCGACTTTTCGTTCTGCGTCACTAACTTCCAAACATCTGCTTCCAAATAAGATTCTATCCCTAAAACTCTAGCATTGCCTACATTCGTTCGGAGGGTATAAGGTTCTATAATCAATGGATTTTGAGCATTAGGACGTTCTCCTTGTATATTTCCTATTCTTTGATTATACCCTAAATAGAATAGCGTTGCCTTATAATTGAACAATCCTTTATAACTTCCTTTAACTCCTATGTCAGCATTGAATCCATACTCATCTTGCAAGTTTTCATCTACCGCCTGATTAGGATTTGCTATCCGCATATCATTAAAATTGATGGCACGATAGTTTTGTGATATATTGCCATACAATTCTAAATTAGGTTTGAATTTATAACTCAGCCCAATACCACCTAAAAAAACAAACCTGCCTCGTTCACGATATTCTGGGATAGCTTCATTTCGTAGGGTATCCGTTCCCGTGCTAGTCGGAATAACTAATAAATCTTGATAATACCCATTAGCAATCGTTTCGATATACTCCAAACGAACACCAGGCGTCACTCCAAACTTAGGGGTAATAGCAAAGTAATTTTCGGCAAAAACAGCTGCATTAAAACTTGGGTTCTGATAATTGGACACCATAATTGCATTAGCATCTTGCCATTCAAAATCGGCTCTTGTGCCTGTGGTGCCAGAGTTACCGTATCCCTGCAATTGGCTTGTATTTCCTTTGTAAGCTCTAATACCAGTCACTAAAGTTGAAATACCTTTCAAGAAATTATATCGGTGTACCAATCTTGCCTCTGTCCCAAAATTGAGATAACTCCCCTTAATTAAATCTCTATCATTACCATGATCTGGTCGATTAATTGGAGCTAAATTACCTAAAGACTGGCGACTAGCAACCAACGCGAATGCTCTTACATTAAGATTAGTCAATGTACTAACTTTGTAATCCATCGTTAAGGCACTTAGATTCCAATTGACACGGAACCAATTCCGCTCCCTTTTTGACTGTCGAGCATTCTGACTAAACTCAACATCTGTTAGACCGCCTGGCTGATGAGCCAAATATTGCATGAAAGTTTGTTCTCCTTTAATTGAAAATTTGGGCGAAGGCTGATAACGGACTTGAGCATAAGCTGTATGGACTTCAAAGTCAGCGTTGGGACGCCAACCATCTCCTCGCTTGTACTGATAAAAAGCATAATAATTGAGTTTCCCTTTAGCAACGGTCCCTCCTATACTATTGAACGTATTAAAAAAATTGTATGCTCCATAAGTATTCTCTGTTATGAATTCAAAAGGAGTTTCTTCACTTCCTTCTTTCAGTACAAAATTAAGTAAACCTCCAAACTGTGTCCCAAACTGGAGCGAGGCTGCTCCTCTCATTACTTCAATAGTTTGCAACGCTTGAGCAGGCGGCGTGTAATATGTTTCTGGATACCCTAGTGCATCGGCACTGATATCGTACCCATTCTGACGTGTATTAAAATTAGAGGTTCGATTAGGATTAAGACCACGCCCTCCAATATTAAGTTGGATCCCAGAGTTATCGTTTTCCCAAATATTCAATCCTGGTACTTTTTGGTAAAGTTGCCTAGCATTGTTAGTAGCAAGATTAGCCACCGCTTTTTCGAGATTAATAATGCTGATGGTTTTTCCATGTAGTAATGTAACCCCTCTAAGAGCAGGGTCTAAATAATACCCCTCTTCTTTCACTTCGACCTCTCCTATATTCAACTCTAACGGATATAAAGTGATTTTTTGTTTCGCATTCTTGCCATTTAGCTGAATAGACACATTCTGATAATGAAACCCATCTGCCATACAGGTCAAATCATACTTTCCTGTATCTAAGTGATTGAATCTTGCAACTCCTTCCCGATTAGAAATCACCTCTTGACCGATTGGAGCCAAGTAGACCAACACCCCCTTAATCCCTTTATCTTCTTCTGTTACAAATTGCAATTCGATAGATTGCCCTCTAATTACTTTTCCTAAACAGCATAGCACTAAAAATATACTTAATCTATACCAACAACTTCCTCTATGACTCCTCATGAGCACTTACTATTTTATAAATAAAAATAATTTAAACTAGCTCCAATCATTGATTAAAGTTATTTATATATAATTTACACCTTGGAGATACCAAAAATGACCTTTAGCTGTTTCTAATACCGTTCGTCTTGGGCACAAAAATAATAATTATTTTGATTAGGTCTAAATAAAATCTGTAATATTGTATAGATCAACTCTTAAAAGGATTTAATATTTTTCAACATAGAACCTGCTTAAATGTTCCTCTGAATAAAAAATAGTATTAACGAAGTCTTAAAAAAGAATGAAAATCATTACTTTTGTTAGCATCGGATAGTTCTAAATTTAATTCGATTGACAAAAAAGCCAAAAAGCTTTTTTCTTGAAAGTCAAAAGTTTTTTATAAATTGCCAGTAGATAAAGCTAAAACAATAAAAAATCAATCATATAAATACTAACAAAGTATTAAATATCGTTATAGGTATCAAATGAACTTTATCAGGATAGATTTAAAACTGTTCTTTTTACCTTCGTTTTGACTTGAAAGCTATTTAATTAATTTATTTACCAGAATAACACAATGCAGAAAATATTTACTTTTTGGTGCCTGTTTCTTCTTGGAAGCACGTTTGTACAAGCACAAAACGGGTATCGTCCAGCCTACCCCCTCGAGGTCGGAATACAGTTAGGTACCGCACAATTTCTAGGTGATCTGGGAGGAGCTGGAGCTATAGGATTTGACAGTGATTGGCAGAAAGGGCTTGGTGCTCCATTTATTGTGGATACCGATATAGAATCTGTACGCCCTGTCGCTGGATTATTCGCTCGCTACAACTTAGGTGGACACTTTGCGGCTAGATTAGATATTAATTACCTCCAATTAGCTGGCGATGATAAGTATGCAGGATTAGGTCAATTTGATGCTCAAACTGATATCTTGGC
This sequence comes from uncultured Aureispira sp., assembly GCA_964404215.1. Classification (GTDB taxonomy): domain Bacteria; phylum Bacteroidota; class Bacteroidia; order Chitinophagales; family Saprospiraceae; genus Aureispira. The sequence continues at coordinate 20,141 of CAYOJF010000005.1, forward strand.
TAGAGACCCGGGTACGAATGCACTGATTAATCCTGTTCAGAGTGCTGCGTTCTACCGTTTCTACCGTAACCTGCATTTCCGCTCTCATGTATTTGAAGTAAACTTAGCGGCAGAGATTATTCCTTACAATTTTGAACTAGGAAACGGCTATAGTGAATACAGTGTTTTATCTCCATATGGTTTTATTGGTATCGGTGTTTTTGCATTCAACCCACAGGCTGTTTATAATGGTGCTTGGGTAGACCTTCAACCATTAGCAACAGAAGGTCAGGGCCTAGTAGATGGACGTGCTCCTTATGAATTGGTTCAATTCAATGTTCCAGTTGGTTTTGGTGTTAAATGGTCTTATAATGATACTTGGGCACTATCTTTTGAGGTAGGGCACAGAATTACTTTCACAGATTATATTGATGATGTCTCTACTTACTATGTAGATCCAGATGTATATACTTCTAACTTTGATGCTCAGACTGCGGCTATGGCAATTGCTCTATCTAGACGTTCTGTAGAAATTGATCCGGGAGAAGTAAATGCATTCATTACAGATGCTCGTCTAGCACCTCTGAAAACAGATGGTTCAGGAGAAAGACAAAATTTGCAACGAGGAGATAAATATGGTAATAATGATTCTTACTATACAGTATCTATCCGTTTTAGCTACTATATTGATGTTAATTCTCTAGGAGGAGGAGGTAACCGTTATGGTTGTCCAGTATGGTAGGGTAAATAGATACCCTATGATGAAAAAAGAGAGGAAATAAGCAATGCTTATTTCCTCTCTTTTTTTGGTAAAATATTTGCTACAAAAGAAAAGTGATTTAGAGAAATAAATCCCAAATCACTTTCTTTGATGCCAAAAAGCATCATAACCTTTTTAACTAACCTAATAAAACTTACCCTATTATACGGAATCCTTTTTCATTCTGTTACACCAAAATATACTTTATGTCAAATATAATTAAATTATTACTATTGAGTCTAATCGCAACTTTGGCTATCTATGGTTGCAAAAGTAGCTCTCGTTCTAGTAATAGTGCTTTATCGGCTGAAACAAAACTGAGAGCTAATATACTAAAAGAAGCAGAGCGATATAAAGGCACAAAATACAAAACCGCAGGTAAAACTCCTAAAGGGTTTGATTGCTCTGGATATACCTCTTATATTTGTTCCAAGTTTGACATCCAGCTATCTAGTAGTTCTACTGCTCAGTCCAAGCAAGGTCAAGAAATAGCCATCAATAAAGCAAAACCTGGTGATTTATTGTTTTTTGGAAGAAACGGTAGAAATGGGAAAATACAACACGTTGGCATTGTCTACAAAAATAATACAGATGGATTATTTATGATTCATAGTAGTAGCAAAAGAGGGATTGTTGTTGATAATGTGACGACCTCTAAATACTGGAAACCAAAACTACTCTTTGCTCGAAAAATACTATCTCTTCAAGAAAAATAAATTATGCTTTTATTCGACTATTTCTTTTATGCCTTACTAATCAGTAGTTCTTTTTTAGCTTACTGGATTCTTCGAAAATCATCTCCCACTAGTCGAAAACTAGCAAAACTGGCAAAGGGTTTAGGGGTACTTTGCTGTTTAATACTCTGGGTATGGCAGTTAGGCTTATGGGTATTACCTAAAGGAAGTAAATGGGAAGAAGTTGTACATTTACCTAGGCACCTTTCTACCCTATCCGCATTGTCTGTACCGTCTGTCAATAGCCAAAAACTAGTCTACGGCTCTGATCAAAAACAATATGTTCAGTATTTTAAGGCAACTACCAATGGTCCCAATGCCAATAAAATAGTTTTTTACCTACATGGGGGAGGCTGGCATACCGGTAGCCCTCAGCAGCATTTAACTCTGGCAAAAATACTTTTAGAAAAAGGCTATACTGTTGCTCTTGCGGCTTACCGTTTAGGACCTACCAATGGCTATCAAGCCATTAGAGAAGACGTGGATCAAGCATTTTTGACTACACTCAACTATGCTAAAGAAAATGGTCTAATGGCTCCTTCTATTATACTAGGAGGAACTTCTGCTGGAGGCAATTTGGCAGGTCTATTAGCCTATGATGATCAGCGATGGTCTCAACTAGCAGTGGATAGAAAACAATTGAAAGGTATCTTTAGTATTGTTGGTGTGCTTAACCTAGATTATATGGAAGAGACTCAAGTACTAAAAAATTATGCTGGAGAATCAACCTCTCCCACCTTTGCATTAGCGAACCCTATCAACTATATAACACCAACGGACTCTATGCCATTACTTTGCTTACATGGCACTAAGGATGGGTTGGTTCCAGTTGAAGGGGTCAAGTCTTTCTGTGAGAAAATAAAAACGACTACAACTAGCCCTGTCGAATTACATACATTTCCAGAACGCACACACCTTGACATAGGAGCAGCATGGTATTATGATTCGAATAAAAACTATGGACAAGATTCTATCTTAGTAGCTTGGTTAGATAAACTTTAAAAAAGAAGGCGTTTTCCACTGCAATGGAAAACGCCTTCTCTCTTAATTTTAGATCATTCTTAGGGAATTAGCCTTTGTGTGACTACTTATGGTAATTGCTGAATCGCAACGATCAATCTTTGATCAATATCAATATCATTACTCTTCAAGTTATTAAGTTGAAATAACTGCATTAAGGTCAAATTATATTTTTTAGCAATTCGGTACAAATTTTCACCTTGCTCTACTACATGTATTGTCAACTGTTGCTTTGTTTCTAGATTTTTTTCGATAATTGGATTTTTTTCCAAATGAGGTATGGTACCATCATCCACAACCTTAAGCATTTGAGTTCTATCAATTGCATAGCTTTGCAATCCATTAATCTCCATCAATCTTGTAATTGGTAGTCCAAAATGTTCTGATATTTCATACAGGTTATCATCTTCTTGTACCGTGTAAAATCCATTTACCTGCGTATAAGTACGTTTTGTCGCCTCCAACATATTGTTATTAGTAGTCAGATCCATGCCTACTGGTACCTCCATTCCAGGAGCAGTTTGATTACTATTTTCATTATTATTGGTTCTGCTAGGAACACTCCCCTCATAGGTCGTACTGTAAGTCGTACTTGCATAAGGATTAACTGCAGTGCTGTTATCAATCTTAGGTGTTTTGGTTTTGGAGTTAGCCACCATATCTTGTAGAGAAGTAACCGTATCTGCATAAGGAGATATATTAGCATTTTCTACGGCAGGTATAGATTGATCTACGCCGCACGCCCTAACAAAATAATCATTCAATGATTGATCATTAATCGTTTTTAGTTTCATTTTGCCTGAAGGAGTATAGATTCCTTCGAACCCAAGTCCTTTGAGCCAATGAAATTGATACGGAGCAGCACTAGAGCTTTTGTACACAGCACTAAAATTATACTGAGGAGTACAGTTAATTTTCTCTTCTTTTTGATAAAATATATTCTTATCCGTTGTTTGTGTATTCAGATTAAGATCTGTTTTCGTGTTCCCTATCGTATAACTAAAACTCAGGTCTTCGCTATCATATTTAATTTGATTATTAGCTTCTTCTACTGTCGCCACAGAGTTTACTTCCAATAATTCATATTTACCATTCTGAGGCACTACTATATAGGCAATTGCCTTAAATTGATTAATCCCCTTAATCATATTAGGGGTTATTTTGCGAGTACTCCCACATACCCATGCTTTTTTAGGCAATTCTGTTAATATTGCCTTATTGATAGCTATCTTTTTTACTCTAAAAATCACCCTTTGATTAGGTTCCGATTGGAATACATAATCCGTAAAAGGTATATCGTGAAATTTCCCTTCTCGTTCATAATCTAATTTTGTCACACAAGTAGGGTCATATTGAAAATATAAACTAGACTGAGCATACGTAGTTGTCATTCCACATAAAAGGAATAAGAAAAGGCTGAGTGAGGAACCTTTGATAAAAAATTTCTTCATAGTTTTGAGTATCTTTTAGAATACATTCTAGTAAATCAATAAAAGTAATTCACTTTTATGTTTATCAAAATGTACACTTTAGGTGTTGAAGTATAAGTGTCAAGTCATCATCAAAATAACATGTAATTATGTCCTGTTTATTTTAGAGCATGTTTAAAATTATGTTTTCTGATAATTGAGTCTTGCTTTCGTTAATAGAGAAAATAGTACTCAGATTACGAATTAAGATAAATTTAGACAGGCTCTCAGCAAAATAGTACTACTCTCTAGTACCATTTACAGCACAAAACGGCTATAATATATTGTTATGTTTAATTCTCCCTCGCCACTCCGATTAGTTGTATTATTAGGTGTAAGTAAGTAGTAGTGTATAGTCTACTTATAACGTTACATATGTGTAGTATAATATAAATAAAAACAGAAACGGCAATAAAGTTATCTTAATAAAATATGAAAATAACCTTTACTACGCTTCATGACTAAAGTTACAATAAAGTTACTTTTACTATCAATATTAACCCAAAAACTGATAAAACTGTTCCGGCTAATCGACGAACAGAGAGAATATGAGAAGGTTTGAGCCTATCCTTAATGCTTTTCGCTAAATAAATTTTAGCCAAATCTGTAAGTATCACTACTAACATTACGGTAGTGTAAGTGGCATAAATAGCTCCATTAGGAAAAGAACGACTAACCCCTGCAGCCATGAGACTCATCCAGAAAAGTAGTGGTGTAGGATTAATCGTATTGATCAAAAACCCCTGCGAAAAGTAGGCAACATAATGCCAATTTAGTTTTGATTTCTTTGCAGAAATTTTATCCATTTTCATATCGTCACGTACCTCATCAAGTACTTTCTCTAGTTTAGGATCTCCTTTGGTAGATACTGATTTGGTTAGTATGAGAGCCAAACCAAATAACATTAATAAAATTCCCCCAATAGTACCACTATACCATACAAAGGTTTCTCTAGTAACAGGGTCATCTACTAATTTTTGTACAAAAACAGCACTATAAAATGCCAAAAATATGAATAAAAAATCACTAGCCCACTGACCTAGAGCCAATGCAAACGCAGCTTTGAAACCATGCTCGACCCCAAGTTGCAACATCGTGAAAAATATAGGTCCTACAAAAACACTTAATATAAGCCCTGTTGCAATCCCTTCTAATATAGCCTGACCAATCATGCTGTATTTTTTTGAAATAAGAGTGTGTTCAAGCTTAATATCAATTCATCTTCACCAAAATCATTTCTTTTGAAGAACTTAATTTTTAAACACGCTCTAGGTTATTTTCAATAATATCTGAGTCCTTCCGTAACAAATGTACCAATAGACACCCTAATTACAAATAACCTTCATACAAAGTTTTATAAGTCATGCTACTTCCTCCACAAACAAGTACTAAAACACTTTCTGCCTCCGCTATTATTGCTAAATTATGATAAACAGCAGAAAGGGCTGCCCCACAAGCCAGTTCAACCAAACTATTGGTATCATTAGCAAATTGCCGACAAGCATCTAATGCTTGTTTATCTGAAACCAAAAAAGGAGTTACATTATGTTGGAGGGCATCTTCCAAAGCCCTTTTAGCGACTCTTTTCGCTCCCAAAGTAGTTGCCTTCGATGCTATTTTGTCTAGTGTTATTAGTTTTTTTGCTTTGATCGAATCATGTAACGAAGCCGTCCCATAAGTCTCCGCAGTTGCTATCTTAGTAGCCCCCCAATGATTACGCTCTATTCCTTCTATCACTCCACAAAAGTATCCTCCTCCACCGACGGCAGTAATAATCAAATCAGGTTGCTTTTCCAATTGCCATTTACATTCATCTATTACAGAAGCATTTCCAGTCCAAATGCTAGGATGGTCAAATGGCGGAATATAGGTTGCAGACTCCTTTTTGCACCAACTTTTAGCATAGGTATTGGCTTCATCCCAATCTTCTCCAAAGATTTTGACCTGAGCTCCCAATGCTTTTATTTTTTGAATAGCAACCGTACTCGTAGTAACAGGAACTACAATTAAGGTAGTCACCTGTAGTCGCTTACCAGCATAAGCGGTCGCTAAACCAGCATTCCCTCCTGAAACACAGACTAACTGGCGACTTCCCTCCTGTACCGCTTCTACGCACAACTTCCCTACTCCTCTTATCTTAAAAGAATGACTAGGCTGATAACAATCCATTTTGAACCAGATTTCTTTCTGAAGTTTCTGAGAAAGTCTATCTGCATATACTATTGGCGTTACATCGTGTAATTGCATAATTTTAAGCTACTTCATCTTTTTCAACTCTTAGGTTTTCTATAATATCTCGTTGACGGCTAGGAGTATTTTTTCCCATAAAATAAGAGAGTAACTTATCTATATCTGTAGCTGGACTCATTTGTACGGGTTCTAAACGAATGTCTTCCCCTATGAACTGCCCAAACTCGCTTGGTGAGATCTCCCCCAATCCTTTAAATCGAGTCACTTCGGCTGTTTTACCCAACTTAGCCATTGCTTTTTGCTTTTCCTCTTCTGAATAGCAATAGAAAGTCTTTTTCTTGTTACGAACTCTAAATAAAGGCGTATCTAATATATATAGGTGTCCATTGATAACCAGCTCAGGAAAAAACTGTAAGAAAAACGTCAACAACAATAAACGAATGTGCATTCCATCAACATCAGCATCGGTTGCTACAATAACCTTATTATAACGCAATTCGTCTACACCATTTTCTATATTTAAAGCATGTTGTAGTAGATTGAACTCTTCATTTTCGTAGACTACTTTTTTGGTCAAGTTATAACAGTTCAATGGTTTACCTCGCAAACTAAATACTGCTTGCGTCTGTACATTCCTAGCTTTGGTAATAGATCCACTCGCAGAATCTCCCTCTGTAATAAACAACATCGTTTCGTTTGCTCCTTCCTTATTAGTATTGTAATGAAGGCGACAGTCACGTAGTTTCTTATTGTGCAAATTAGCTTTCTTAGCTCGAGTAGTTGCCAATTTTTTTATTCCTGCTATTTCTTTTCGCTCTCTTTCTGACTGTATGATTCTTTTTTGGATCGCCGCCGCTGTCTCTGGATTTTTATGCAAATAATTATCCAGTTTTTCTTTGACAAAATCATTGACAAAAACATTCACACTAGGGCCTTCTGGTCCTACATTGATAGATCCCAGTTTAGTTTTCGTTTGTGATTCAAAGACAGGTTCTTGGACTCGAACACTTACCGCAGCAATAATAGCACTACGAATATCTGAGGCATCATAGTTTTTACCAAAAAAATCACGTATTGTCTTTACGATTGCTTGACGAAAGGCATTCAAATGTGTCCCCCCTTGGGTCGTATTTTGACCATTAACAAAAGAACTATACTGTTCTCCATAATGATTGCCATGTGTCATGGCCACTTCTATTTCTTCTCCTTTGAGATGAATGATAGGGTAACGAATCTTTTCTGGATCTACCCTTTTGCTCAATAAGTCAAGTAATCCATTTTTAGAATAAAAAGATTTTCCATTGAATACAATACGTAATCCCGTATTCAAGTAAGCATAATCCCAAATTCTATCCTCTATATATTGCTTGTTATACTTAAAGTTTTTGAAAATCGTCTGATCAGGGTAAAACTCCATATAAGTACCGTTAGGTTCTTCTGTTTTTTGGAGTTTTTCGTCTGTAATTAATTCGCCCCGTTCGAAAGTTGCTGTTTTTTGTTGCCCATCTCTAAACGAACGAGCTAAAAACTTTTCAGACAAAGCATTTACAGCTTTAGTTCCCACTCCATTTAGTCCTACCGATTTCTGAAAGGCTCTAGAATCATATTTTCCACCAGTATTGATCTTAGAAACACAATCCACTACTTTTCCTAGTGGAATCCCTCTACCATAATCTCGTAGACTCATCGTCCCATCATCATTCAACTTAATTTCGATCTTCTTACCTACCCCCATCATAAACTCATCAATAGAGTTATCTATAATCTCTTTAAAAAGAATATAGATACCATCATCTGGAGCTGTCCCATTACCGAGTTTACCAATATACATTCCTGGACGCATCCGAATGTGTTCCTTCCAGTCAAGAGAACGAATATTAGCTTCCGTATAATTTGTATTTGCCATAAAATTTAGTTGTCGATTGAATTAGGATTAGTAAGAAGATACTATGACTTATATAAAGTGCAACCACAAATATAATGTAAAAAAGGCAAAAACAAAACAAATTGTTGTATTTTTTTCATTCAAAATATTTTGTTTTAAATCACTCTTTATCTACTATTCTATGATCTTATATTATTCCAATAAATAACCTTTTGATCTTTTTTTCAAAAAAAATAATATTTTTTAACAGCCACCACTAATAACACATAAAAAATTAAAAATCAATTATTTATAAAAAATAAAAAATACCTTTATTTTTTATAAAACAGTAAATAAATGGCTTAAAATCAAAAATCAATAAAAACTTTTTGAAGATTCCCTCTGTTGATATTTACGAAAGCAGCAATGAGGAAACATATCCAAATTGCCTTTCAAAATCAAAAAATAGTCAATAAGAAATTTATATTATCAAAATAGTTTTTCCTAAAAAAATACCTGGATTGTTTCATAAAAAAGTACTCTGAAACTTTATTATTTTCATTTACATAATATAAAATATCGTTGACTCCCCATATCTAACTGCAAAAAATAATACAGTTGGATTCTTACTATCAGTCGTTATCACGAATGAGTTTATACTGTTAAGTAATAGTATCTTTTTGTGGCTAATAAGTACTAATTGATTTCTATCTCTTTTTCGGAGGTATTTGAATCTTACGTCCTATCAGCAACAATTGATCACTTATTTAGCCTTCTTAAAATACTCTTTGTAGATATCGATTATCTAAAATAAAATTATTTAATCTAAAAAAAAGAACTACATGTTAAGCTTGAAAAAAATATACCATACAGGATTTGTAATCGCTACTTTATTATTTGCTTCTAATACTGCTTCGGCACAAACAACCAATACTCAGAAAGGATCATTCATGGCTGGTGGAGAGTTAGGGTTGTCTACAGCGTCTTCTACTGTCCAAATTGATGATGGAACAACAGAAGGATCTGACGCGACACAATTTAGTATAGCCCCCTCTATCGGATATTTTTTCGCAGATAACTTTGCTCTAGGTATAGGAGCAGATTACACACTCAATACCGTCTCTAATAATAACCGAAACGAATTTGATAGTGACCTTTTATTCGGGCCTTTCGTTCGATATTACTTACCATTTGGTCAGAAAGCTCTATTCTTTGAGGTTGATTTTGGATATGGTAACTCTGCAGATGAAATAACTATCAACAATGTCAAACAAAACGCTATGACAAATGTTTTTGCATTAGGAGTTGGTCCTGGTTTTACCATTTTTTCTAATGACCATATTGGTATAGAAGCACTAGCTAAATATAACTATGCGAGCAGTAACACAACATTGACCGCAGATGGAAATACAACAACGAGTACGTCTATTACACATGCCTTCGATTTTTCAGTAGGATTGCAGGTATATTTCACTAGACAATAATACACTTTATGTATAAGCTCGGGAATCGACGACGTTTAAATGTCGGACATTCAGGAAAGAGTCTACCCCCTTCGTGAGGTAGCTCTTTCTTTTTTTATTTAAGCTCCATTGTATATTTTGCAACGGCTTCTATTTCTGCTTTAGAAAGTAATGTCTTGAACGCAGGCATTACGTTATTCTGTCCATTCGTCACGACTTCTATTCGCTGTTTGACCGATAAAGGCGAATCAGGCAGCTGTTTCGCACCATTTAATCCAGCTCGACCATTGGCACCATGACAATTGACACATCGAACTCGATACACTTCATACCCCGAAATTTGCTTAGGCTCTGTAGGTTGTCCACTATTACAGCTGCCCCCTATTATCACTAAAATGATTGCTAAAAGTACAATATTCGACAAAAAGGGAACTCTTTCTATAAGCTTTGACATTTCTTATTATGTTAATACATTGAATTAATATGTTTATATTGTAAACTCAAAAGTAATAAAAGAGTTGGAATTACATGGATACCTGGCATTATAGATAAAAAAGCCATTGTCAGTATTCTCCACTCTAGAAACATTAACTAGTTCACTTTCAAATTATAATCCTATGGAAATAGTACTCATTGCCGCCTTAGTCTTTTTAGTCATTACATTCTTTGCTACGGTCAAAATTGTACAAGAAAAAAGTGCCAAAGTAGTTCAGCGTCTTGGTAGTTTTAGTCGTATACTTCACCCTGGCATTCATTTTTGTGTTCCTTTCGTAGAAACAGTTCGCGGTACTGTCAACCTCAAAGTACAACAATTGGATGTACACATTGAAACCAAAACAAAAGATAATGTATTTGTCAAAATGCAAGTATCTGTTCATGTTAAGGTTATTAAAGAAAAAGTGAGAGAAGCTTTTTACGAACTAGACGACCCTTATTCTCAAATCTCGTCTTACATCTTTGATGTAGTGCGTGCTGAAGTTCCTAAGTTAGAATTGGATGACGTCTTTGCTCGCAAAGAAGATATTGCGAATGCTGTCCGTGTAGAGCTTTCGGAACATATGTTCAAATATGGCTACAAGATTATTCAAACATTGATTACCGATATTGACCCAGATGCTCTGGTCAAAGAATCTATGAATAAAATTAACTCTGCTAAACGCAACAAAGAAGCTCTACTAGAAGATGCAGAAGGTCGAAAAATGGCAAAGATTAAAGATGCTGAAGCTGAAAAAGAATCAAAACGTCTACAAGGGGAAGGGGTCGCTGACCAACGTCTAGCGATCATTAAAGGTTTTGCAGATTCCGTAGAAGATTTTAGTAATACCTTAGAAAATGTCTCTCCTATTGAAATTATGCAATTTGTATTGTTGACACAACACTATGATACGATTAGAGATATTGGAGAGAAAAATAGTTCGCTTATTGTCCCTTACTCGCCTGGCTCGCTCCAAAACCTACAACAACAACTAATGGAAGGTAATTTTATGGCAGATGAAATCAACAAACTTAGTACAGAACGTATGAAAATAGATGGGGATAAAATCAAGAATAAGAAATAAGCTGTAAGAGTATATCTAATACCCATCAAAGAAAAGCGACTCCGAACATATGTAGTTCGGAGTCGCTTTTTTATAGAAATCTACTTGTTTATGTCTTAGATGTAGATACCTCAATTTCTTTGGACTGTTCTCCCTCTCCTTTAGATTTTAGTTGTTCCTTGAGGGTTCCTATCAATTCATTAATCAATAAATTAATATCTTTCATTCTAATATTACTCTTGATTTCTACAAAAGTAAAGCTTTCTGCTCCTTTCATAATAACAAAAATACCCTTTACCTTTTCTTTCCACTCCTTAATATAGAGCTGGAACGTTTCTCCCTCTGATCGAAAAGTAATTAATTCTTCAAAATGGCTAACATTTATTACAGAAACTAATTGTTTGTAATCTTTCTGTGTTACTATTTGCTGCTCTGCCTCTATACTCAAAAATCGCACTTGTTTAATTCTTTTGGCAAAACGCTTAAAAGGCTTCATATCCGTTTCTTGGATAAACCCTAACCCCATTCCGACCAAAAATCCAGGGATTGTCATACCAGTAGCACTTTCATATTTTTTATACTTATGAAAAAATTGCTTGACGGTTGCTTTTTTTTGTGCCTGCCCCAATACTGGAATGAGTGCTAATAGTATTATATATAGTAAGTTTTTCATTTTTTATAGTTTAGTACTGCGTGCGTTAGTGTGTGAATATTCTTTTCGCAGTGCGTTTAGATAGTAGTCTATGTCTTTGGCAACCTATTTTTCAAAGTTCCATTTATTCTTCGCTTTCCCCAAGGTTATCTAGATACTTAGCTCCTTTGATGTCAATCGCACTAGATAATTGAGCCAATTTATTAAGGTCCAATACCCCCATGAAACTAATCATAACAAACTCCTCTTCGCTCCCTACCAATAAGAATAATTCCTCTATGACGTTATTTTTTTCTTTAATCCAAAAATTCACTTTTGTTCCTTCATCTCTGACGGTCATCAATACTTCATAGCCATCGTCTTTGCTGATTAATTTGCGAGCACTCTTATAGTATTCTTGTGGATTTTTTTCTGTTACCAATACACGTAATCCTTCTATATTCTTCGCTACATCCATAATCACCTGTGCCTGCTCATCTTCTAGCTCATCTACATCAATTTTAGAAAGCATACTAAACATTTTACCACTAACATAAACTACCGTGAAATCATCGTCATCTATGTGGTGATCAAAATAAGTAGAAATAGCATCTGTCTGAGCATTGGTTGTTATTGCTACCAAAAGCAATAAGCATATCATCATCAAATTTTTCATCGTTTTATATTTTTATTTCAATAAATTAATTGTAAGTATTACTTAATTTTCTCTGTAGCCTCCTTGATAGTCGAAAGGCTTTTTTTTGCTTGACTCGTTCCTTTATTGAGTTTATTAGAAATGAGCATTAATGCCGCTTTTGTTCTTTCATAAGCCTCTTGCTCCGTCATTGCATCATAAGCCGCAAACTTATCAATAGCTGGAGCTACAGGTTCTATCCTCTGTTGTTGCAAATAAATGGTATATCCTCCTATCAACAATAAGATAGCTGCTGCAATTTTGGACCAAGGAGCAATCCAGCGTTTAATATGCTTTTTCTTGATACCTCCTCCGTCTATATTTTCTTTATCGGTCAGTTGTCCTATTACTTTTTCTTCCAAATCTACTGTCAGATCTATAGTTTTCTCTTCCTCCAAATACCTAAAAAGTGGTTGGTATTTTTGTAATTCGGTTGCGATATCAGGTTGCCCAAAATATGTTTCTAACAAAGCCTCTTCTTCTAGAGAAGTTTCTCCTTCAAAGTACTTATCTAATAGTATTTTTATTTTATTATAGTCCATATGCCTCCTTTTTTATCAATTGTGTTCTGACTTGTTTCCTAGCTCTCGAAAGATAAACTTTCACTTGATTCATCGATACATTGAGCGTTTCCCCAATTTCTTTGTAACTCATCCCATCTATATCTCTCAGTTTCATAATCAATCGCTGTTGCTCTGGCAATTCTAACATCATTTGCCTCACCGATGCGACAGCATCTTGCTGTTCTGCTATTTTATGAGGATTCTTTGATCCTGATGATTTACCCAATTCTTCTGGCAATTCATTCAGCCGATAATGTTTAGAGCGAGTCTTGTCTATTGCTAAGTTTTTAGTCATCCTAATACATAGTGCTTCTAAGTTTTCATATTCATTCCATGTCGCACGCTTGTCCCAAAGTTTGATAAAAACCTCCTGTACAACATCTTCTGCCTCTGCTTTATTGCCTACTATTCGTAGAGCAAACCGAAATAGCTTTTGTTGAAAGCTTTTGATGATATGTCTAAATGTGTGTATTTCCATAATTCACTAACAAGACGAACCCAATACTTTTTTGTTACAATCTTTCTTCAAAATAAATACCCCAATCTAAACTAAAACAGCTCAAAGCCCCTTTTAACAAGGACTTTGAGCTGTTATTTTATTTTTTCAATATAATATATAGAAGTTGTTCAAAACAAAGACTTGACTAGGAAGTTGTTTAGTTTTCCAACTTTTCCTTCATTCGTTTACTCTTTCGAATATATTTGCCACTAAATCGGTGTTCGAATTTTTGAGTCAGCCAATAAGTAAATAAAGCAACTAAAAATCCTAACATAGAGCCCGCAACCACATCTTTCAGGAAATGCTGCACTAGGTAGACTCTAGACAAACCAACTAGAAATGCAGCAAGCAGACAAAGTAACTTAACATATTTGTTAGGAATAAAAAAAGCTAATAAGGTATAAAAAGCAAAACCTGAAGTCGTATGTCCTGAAGGGAAGCTGCTCGTATAACCATCATGCAAAATAACATCAGGTACATAATTAATCAACTCAGGCTGGTTAAGATACTCTTCAAAATATCGCTTAGGGCGATGGTGTTTAAAAAAGGCTTTGAGTGGTACGCTTGTCGCTAATACCAAAAAAGAATTCAGTATAATAGCAATACTTTTGGCATAATGCACAAACAAAAAAGCCACCACCGCCAATAAATAAACATAGCCCTCTCCTATATGAGTACAGAAACGAAAAAAATAATTGAGTCCATCGCTACGGTTGTCCGAAAAGAAAATAATAGCCTCCCCTTTCTCTACGCCTAGTAGTAAACTCGCACAAATAATACTCCAAATCACCAGAAAAGTGACCATATACAAGGTGTTTTCTTTCCAAAAAGAACGTGCTGTTATTCTACTCATTTTTTACGTTTAAATAAATTTTGAAAGAAGGCTTTTATTTTATCCAACCGAATCGTTCGAGTATCATTGAGTGCTTTATAGGTCAAATAAAAACCAAAAGGTAGCAGTGCCAAATTAGGTAACCATGATCCTACCCAACAAGCTAAAGTTAGATTTTTCGCAAGGCGTTCCCCTGCCAAAAATAGGACAAAAAATGCCATAAAAAATAAGAAAGCAACCAAAATAGGATACCCAAATCCTCCTTTTCGGATAATAGCCCCCATCGGTGCCCCTATGAACAAAAACAACAAACAGGCAAAAGCAAAAGAGAGCTTTTGATGAATTTCATTCTCGTACTTGACATGATTCTTTTTATTCGTTTCCATATACATCTGTACTCCATGAGCCTGTCCTTTCACATTTTGACAAAAGCCAATCGCCCGTTGATAGATATAATCGACTTTATCTTTCGGTATAGTAGCAGCAAAACTTTTTATTTTGGGAATCTCTTCTAGTACAATATTGGGATTGCCTTGTTCAGCATATCCTGGTGCATATTGCTTAGGGTAGCGTAATGGACCGAGTACTGTAGTATCAGTCATTTCAATTCCTTCTCGTCTAAATTGATACATAGAGTTGGCATTTCGCTTTAGCATTGCCAATCTACTTTCTTTGAGGATATATAGAGAGTCAATAGCCCGTAAGAGTTCTCGAATTGATAGTAATGAGTGATGCCCCTTGAATAAATTCTGATCCGATTGTTTGAAATCAAATTCGGTCATATCAAACATCGTTGTATAAGTCTCAAAATTCATCTGCGTATGCGGATATGCTTTGGGTTTTTCAGGTTTGGGATCTAATTCGCTATAGCGAGTCCCCTCTTCTAGCTTAATCACCAAAAAACTACGATTGATCACGGTATCTTTACTGGTCTCTTCTTCGCCCTCTATCACAGGAGCAACTTTGATAGTACTATGTACCGTATCTTTTGCATAATACAACCCAGCGGTTTGGGCATTTATATGACCACGATACCCTTGATTATCCGTATGGTCATAAATTTTCACTTTATGTAGCTCTTTACCATTCTTATCTTTTTCCCCTACAAAAATAGCCACTTCTTTAAAGTCATCATTGTATTGTCCTTCTTTGAAAGACAAGGCAGGTTTTTGATTACGAATATCTCGCAATATCGTCTTAAATTTCAGTGCCGTTATAGGAATGAGTCGATCTGAAAAAATCATGGATATCCCAAACAAGACGCCACCAAAAAACAAGAGGGGTGCCATGATCCGAAACAAGGATACCCCCGCTGACTTAAGCGTAACCAGTTCATAGTGTTCCGCCAAATTACCTAAGGTCATGACGGCAGCAATGAGTACACCAAACACCATCGCTCTTGGTATCATAGCCAATGATTGGTAAAATAACAATTCAAAAATGATCGTCAAATCCAATCCCTTCCCAATAATATCATCAATATACTTCCATAGAAATTGCATATTGAATATGAACATAGCAATGAGCGTCCACATAATCAATGGAGGCAAAAAACTACGTACAATGAGCAAATCTATTTTTTTCATATTCCTAAGGTAAAAAAAGCCCTCCAATCCTCAAGGAATCAGACGGCTTTTAGTTTTATTTTAAAATTTAGGGGATACCTTATTATTTCCCTTTGGCAGCTAATGCCTCATAAATATAATCAAATGTAGACAATATATCAGGTTTGCCATCTACTACAGCTACATCATGCTCAAAGTGTGCCGAAGGCATTCTGTCTTTAGTCAGAATCGTCCACCCATCTGACAATTGTTCGATATTAGCAGTTCCCATATTAATCATAGGTTCGATTGCTATGACCAACCCATTTTGTATTTTTTTGCCTTTTCCTCTTCTCCCATAATTTGGCACCTCTGGGCTCTCGTGCATTACTTTCCCCAATCCATGTCCTACCAATTCCTTCACGACTCCATAACCATGCGATTCAGCATGTTGCTGGATTGCAAAACTAACATCGCCCATACGATTACCAACACGTGTAGCCTCTATTCCTTTGTACAAAGATGCTTTCGTCACCTCTAATAGTTGTTTGATGGCAGGCTCGACCTCTCCTACCTCAAAGGTATAAGCATGATCACCATAGTATCCATTCATCAATACACCACAATCTACTGAAACAATATCACCATTTTTGAGTGGGGTATCATTCGGAATGCCATGTACAATCTGGGCATTCGGAGAAACACAGAGTGTATTCGGAAAATCATATAATCCCAAAAAACCAGGTACACCACCATTATCTCTAATAAATTCTTCTGCTAACTTATCCAACTGAAGAGTGGTCACTCCTGGCTCTATATGCTCTGCCATTAGTCCTAATGTTTTAGAAACTAATAAAGCACTTTCTCGCATAATCTCTATTTCTTCTCTCGTCTTGTATATGATTGGTCCTTTTGCCATGCTATTCTATTGTTATGTATTATTTTGAGGTGCAAAAGTACGGATTATTTATATTTAGCTGTTCTTTTTTATCCTTTTTATTCAGATATGCCCTCATACATTATCTTTCGTCTTAAATCGATACAAACCTCCCACCAATAAGATAATACATAAGCCTCCTCCCATAATATACCACTTCCATCCACCTCTTTGCTCCAATTGAATGGGACGATCATTCCCTATTTGTACAAATGCAGACCAATAGGCTGGATGAGCAGCCAGTCCAGTTGCTTGTTGGAGATAATCTACTTTTGCTTGTTGTAAGGCTGTTGATTTTGTCATTCCTTTGGCTAAATTTTGATAAAAATATTGCATTATAATAGCAGTTGTTTGATCATTGACTTGCCAGAGAGAAACCACAACAGCAGGAACTCCTGCGGACATAAAAGACCGAGCTAACGATAATACCCCTTGTCCCTGCTGAAACTTACCGTACCCAGTCTCACAAGCAGAAAGTACTACCAAATCAGCCTTAAGCGACAATTGTGATATTTCATATCCATGCACAAAATTATCTTCTACAGGATGATAATCCTCTGTAAAAGCAAGGGAAGAGAACAAAGGTTTTTCTTTGTTCAAAATACCATGCATCGCCAAATGCAGTACACTATATTCTGTCGCATTTTCTTTAAAAAACTGTTCTGTCACCTCCTGACCAGCCAAAAACCGTCCCTCAAACTGTTGTTCTAACGAAGCGACCTCTTCTGATACTGCACTTAGTGGCTCCAATAACTCACGTATTCCAGCAATAGTTCCGGAGCGTAAACTATCTAATCGAGCGGTATCCAATGCTTCATAACTACTTGCCAAACCTAATAATTGATGATTATTGAGCGAAGCATCAATACGATTATTCTCTTGCCAGAGCATTGCGGAATAAATATAGGATATACTATATTGATTGACTAAGTAAGGTAGTTTTTCATAAGCCTGCTGTTCTCCCGAAGTAGTCAAAAACGTCTCGAAAGGCAAATGTCCCAGCTCATCATCCGTAACTAAGATCAAATGTTTTTTATCCTCTTCTATTTGCTCTAATAATTTTGCTAAAAAATTAGTATAAAACCAATGTGCTTGTTCTGTATATTGAGCATAAGCTTTCTTTTTGTCATTTACCAAAAACTGATAATTACTCAAAGATTGGCGGAATAATTTGGTACGATAGTGCAACGTTTTGCGACTCACATTCAGTGCCACCATTGTTGTCTTTTCTCTAGTGATACCAAACACATACGTCATAGAATCTCCTACTAGATATTCAATCAATAAATCTTCTTCCTTCAAATCTTCTTGAATCGTACTTAAGGACACCTCTTTTTGATCATACTGTAAAGCATGGTATTCAGGGTATTCTTGAAGTAGAGAAGTCTTAAAATCTTCTATTGATAATAAAATCTCATTTTCGGAAGCCTGAAGGACCCTCTTCTGTTCTGTTGTATTGGCTTGTATTTTTTTACGCTGAACGGTAGCTAACTGTTTTTGCAATTGTTGTTGTTTTACAAACAAATAATCTGGTATATTCGCCAAAGTATACCCTCTTTCTCCCTTAATCGCATCTTTGAGTAAAATAGATTTATTTTGCTCTGCTTTCTGAAATGCTTTCTCCAAAGACTGCTCATCTTTAATATTCTGGTATAAATGGTAGTCAACGCCCATAGCTGGCTCAATTAGACCAATCGTCTCTTCCAATAATCGCTTTTTATCTTTTTCTTTTCGGAAAGAAGTTCGATAGCGATTTACTAGCTTCAGTATAACCGTATTAACAGCTTGCTGCTGCTGAAGTAGCTATAACTTCGGATTTGTATTATATTCAGCGGCATAGATACGATTTAGCCCCTTCAATGAAGCTAACAAGTCTTGTAAGTTAGCTGGATCTTTTGTTATGAGTTCCTCTATATTTCTTACCACAAAATTCGTGTCTCTAATATTACACTGAATTGCCTTTTCATAATACGTGATTGCAATGCTATATACACCTCTATGCTTTGCTAAAACAGCTCGCCTGTTATTCGCACTTAGATAAGTACTATAGTCTTTTTTATCCCTAAAAAACTCACTTTCCAATAATTCAGAAAGATATTTTTCTGCTGTATCATATTCATTAATTTTGGTGTGAATATACCCCAATTGCCCAACTGTTTTCCAGTATTGAATATGATTCACACCTAATACAACTACCCGAACATCTCTTACTTCTTTTAGTAATTCAATTGCTTTTTTATAGTCTTTATTATCAGCATGAATCAATGCTAACAGGCTCAGTGCTTTCCCATATAGTATATGCTGTTTCCCTACCGTTCTGATACGATATGCCAGTACCTTTTCGACTAAAGGAATTGCTTTATCATACTGCTTCAAAGCCCTATACATCGTTGCGATATTATTATAAATATCAATAATTGCAGGATGATTTGCTCCTATAGTTGATTCATAGATTTGCTTCGTTTGCAAAAAGAAATCCAAGGCCTCCTCTGTTCTACCTTGATTCGCATAGTTATATGCTATATTATTAAGTAATCTCCCATAACCAGTAGTATTGGTCTGTCCTATACGGCTGTAAGCTCTTACAATTTCTTGACAGATATGATTAGAGGCCGTATAAGCATTCATTTGCCCCAGCAAGACTGCCAAGTTACTCATACTTCTGAGTGTAGTAGGATTATCTACCCCTAGTTTTTGTTTTCTTATTTTGATCGCTTGGTCGTATAGTCTTCGTGCTTGAGCATAATCTCCACTAGCATGATAAAAACCACCGATATTATTAAGGGCTCCACTATACTCTTCATGTTGCTCGCCAAATACAGTCGCATAAATCTTAGCTGCCTTCCAATAATTCTCCTCCGCTTTATCTAATAAACCTAATTCTTCTTGCATGTAAGCAAGATCCATCAGTTTAACTCCCCATACACTATCTCCCAATGCATTGGCAACAATATAAGCGATACTTTCTTCTGAATAACGTACAGCGTTTTTAAAATCCCCTTTACTGTAACAAACGTTTACTAAGCTATCATTTTGGTCAATAACGGAAGGGAGCTGGGCTATAGTATCGTGGATATAAAAGAAGAATAAAATAAAAAATAGACGATTCATTTTAGTTTATTTTGTAAGAATAAAAATTTTAATAATTGATTTATTCTTACAAAGTTATCTTCAAAAAAACACCTATAAAACCCTAATGAACAAGTAACCTATCTGACCGAATATTCAGCCCTCATAGTTATTTATTGGGTATAAGACCAAACAAAAAAAGCCAGCATTTATCCTAAGATAAACACTGGCTTTCCTATCCAATAAATTGGTATTTCTACAAATCCAATAACAATGTAACTGGATCTTCTAGCAATTGTTTCACTTTTACTAAGAAAGTAACTGAAGTACTACCATCAATTACACGGTGGTCATATGATAATGCTAAATACATCATTGGACGTATTTTCACTTCACCATTGACTGCCATTGGGCGTTGCTGAATAGTATGCATTCCCAAAATAGCCGACTGTGGCTCATTGATAATTGGTGTAGACATCATCGAACCAAACACACCACCATTAGTGATCGTAAAGGTTCCACCTTGCATTTCTTCCAATGTCAATTTACCATCTCTAGCTTTTTTCGCTAAACCTTTGATAGCAGACTCTATCTGAGCAAAATTCATGGACTCTACATTCTTGACAGGAGGTACTACCAATCCTGTTGGAGTCGAAATAGCGATAGAAATATCAGCATAGTCATGATAAACTAATGTCTTACCATCTGCTCCAATCTGAGCATTAACGTCTGGCATTTCCATCAGTACCTTCGCACAAGCTTTAGAGAATAAAGACATAAAGCCAAGCTTGATGCCATATTTTTCTACAAATTTTTCTTGATATTTTTTACGCAATGCCATTACTTCTGTCAAATCTACTTCATTGAAAGTAGTCAACATCGCCGTTGTATTTTTTGCCGAAACCAAACGAGACGCAATCGTCCTACGCATACGACTCATTTTTTCAGTACGAGTCGCTCTACTAAAGCCACTAGCTGGAGTCATATCTACTGTTTTAACCGGTGCAGCCGCTTCTTTCTTTGGGGCTGGTTTTGTCTCTTGTTTTGGAGCTGCTTTTTGGTTTGCTTTAGCAGCAATCGCTTTTTGGACATCCTCCTGTGTGATACGTCCATCTTTGCCTGTAGCTGTTACATCAGCAGCGTTGATATTATTCTCCTGCATCAATTTTTGAGCAGTAGGTGAAGGATGACCAGCAGCATAAGAATCCTCTTTAGCTGGTGCTGTTTCTTCTTTCTTTGCCTCTGGCTTAGGTTCTTCCTTAGCCGGTGTATCGTCACTACTACCACTATCATCACTCGCTCCAGCATAGCTGGTATCAATCTTTGCAAAAACACCATCAATAGCGATATCATCGTCTTCTTGAGCGACCCAAATTAGTTTCCCTGCTTTTTCAGCGGGTACTTCTACCGTTGCTTTGTCTGATTCAAATTCGCAGATAATTTCATCTAGCTCTACTATCGCTCCGTCTTCTTTTAACCAAGAAGAAAGCGTTACTTCTGTCACTGATTCGCCAATGACGGGCACTTTGAGTTCTATGATGCTCATAAGTTATATATATGATTGATTTAGTTTGGTAATCTTGTTACTTTAATTTGTATAAATTACATTACAAAAATTGTTAAAAAAAACAAGAAAATGAAATTCTAACCCATCTTATAGATTAGGGGATTCATCTTTTTGTGGATATACTACTGTTTTTATCTATTTTGCAATCCTTAATTAGATATTACTATGTGTAGAATAACAGGTTTTTGGGATTTTGGTTACAATAATGCTTATAAATTAGAGCATACGCTTACTGCTATGCGAGACACCATGCACCACGGAGGTCCAGATAGTGGCGATCAGTATTTGGATCCTACGCAATCTTTAGGGTTGGCTCATCGTCGTTTATCCATTTTAGATTTGTCAGAAGCAGGCAAACAGCCTATGTTTTGGGAACAATATGTTCTGGTTTTTAATGGCGAAATTTACAACTTCGAAACCATTCGTACTCAGCTAAAACAACTTGGATATACTTTTGAGACGGGAACAGACTCCGAAGTCATTCTGAAAGCATTCAAAGCTTGGGGAATGGAAATGGTACAGCAGTTTCGTGGTATGTTTATCTTTGTCATTTGGGATACTCAGAAACAGCAACTTACCATCTGTAGAGACCGTGTTGGAGTGAAGCCACTGTTTTGGTACTGGAAAGATGGTTTGTTTATGTTTTCTTCTGAACTCAAAGCTTTTCATCAACACCCCAAATTTGATAAGAGCATTAGCCCTACCGCTGTTTCATTATATCTACAACAGGGCTATATTCCCTACCCTCACTGTATTTTTGAGCAGGTACAAAAACTTCCAGCAGGAGCTTATTTAGAATTAGACACCACTCAACAAATTAACATCCAAAAATACTGGGATGCCTCCAATATTTACCAACAAAGTCAACCTAATACCGCTCCTGAAGCTGACCTATTAGATCAGCTCGAAGAAGTATTGACTGATAGTTTTGAACTGAGAATGGTCGCCGATGTTCCTGTTGGAGCATTTTTGAGTGGCGGAATTGATTCTTCTACGGTAGTTGCTCTATTGCAGAAACAAAAAAATAGACAACTCAAAACCTTTACCATTGGTTTTGAAGACAAAGAATATAACGAAGCTCAGCATGCCAAAGCTGTTGCCCAACACCTAGAAACAGACCATCATGAATGGTATTGCACCGAAGCTGATTTCGAGAAAGTGATTCCACTTCTTCCCGAGCTTTACGACGAACCTTTTGGAGATAGCTCTGCTATCCCGACTTACCTAGTCGCCCAAATGGCAAAAAAAGAAGTCAAAGTAAGCCTCTCTGCTGATGGTGGTGATGAAATTTTTGGTGGTTACACTAAATACGAAATCAGTAAGAATTTTTATCCCAAAATCAGTAAAGTGCCTTACTTTTTGCGACAAGGAATACGAGCAATGGGTAGCCTTGTAGATCCGCTTTGGCTCGAACGCCACAATCACAAAATTCCTGTATTGAAAAACTACAAAAACATTAGTAACAAATATCCTAAGTTACTCCATGCTTTGTCAGCAAAAGATGCAGTCGATTTTTTCCACCACTCCTCTACCTACATTAGCCCTAAAGAACAGCAGCAACTACTAAAAACCTATCAACACCGATATACCACTAAAACCAATATAAAAGACAAGCAACTTATTTCCTATCTAGGGATGATTGATATAGAGACCTATCTCGAAGGGGATATTATGACTAAAGTAGATCGTGCTACCATGCACAACGCTCTAGAAGGGAGAGATCCTTTTTTGGATCATAAAATCATTGAATTTGGAATGTCTCTCCCTGACCATATGAAAATACGAGGCAGCGAAACCAAATATCTACTTCGTCAACTTCTTTTCAAACATGTTCCGAAAGAACTAATCGAACGCCCCAAACAAGGGTTTTCTATCCCTATTCAGAAATGGCTACTGAGTACGCTACAGCCTCAGCTTCTAGCCATGAAAGAAGACCAAGCTTTTCATCAAACAATGGGGTTGCAGCAGGATAAACTTTGCTTTATGATTGATAACTTCATCGAACAACGAAAATATATCAACCCACATTTCATCTGGTTCTTGTATAGTTTACATCAGTGGTATTTGAGATGGATGCAGTAGTAGGTAATACAAAAGTCTATAAGAAAAGTGGGAGTTCTTGTAGACTCCTATTTTAT
Source organism: uncultured Aureispira sp. (assembly GCA_964404215.1). Classification (GTDB taxonomy): domain Bacteria; phylum Bacteroidota; class Bacteroidia; order Chitinophagales; family Saprospiraceae; genus Aureispira. The sequence continues at coordinate 43,632 of CAYOJF010000005.1, forward strand.
CATCAATCTTTGTCTATCAATATCTCTGTAAATGGAAGTGTTCTTTTTAATGATAGATAAGTCTCTTGAGAAATATTATTACCTCTCAAATCTAGCATTTCTAGATTATCTGACAACTCAGCAAAATTATCTACACTCAGAGTGGTTAGTTTATTATGATTTAACTTTAATACTTTCAGTTGATTGGCGTTTTTTAGACAAATGGGTAGTTTCTTGATTTGATTATATCCAAAATCTAATGTAATTATAGCACGTAAATTACAAATATTAGCAGGTACTTCCTCTAGAGCATTATACTGCATATTCAAATACTTAAGTTGACTTATCCCTCCTATATAGGTAGCAACATCTTTTAGCTTCGTATTATAAAGAGTCAATTGCTCTAATTTGGGAAGCTGATGAAGCACAGCTAACTCCTTTTGATCCACAGTAACATCTATTATAGACAACTCTTCCAATTCTTGGAATTTCGATAAGAAAGTAGGGATTTTTTCTAGTTTTTCACTTCCTATAGTTAGTTTTTTGAGTTGAGTTAAATTAGTTATTACAGTAGGAATTTCTACCAAATCTGTACCTGCCAGTCCTAATGTTTTGAGTTGTTTCAACTCCTTTATCTCAGTAGGTAACACCTCTATGGGATTATTCTGAATATCTAAATAAATAAGCCGATTTAAATTCCCTATCCATTTAGGTAATATGCTAATTTCATTGCTGCTCATTTTGAGTTTTTCTAGCTGTTTTATATCACCTAAAGTAGTAGGTAAAGTTGCTAGTTTATTTGCTTGAATATATAACTCCTTCAAATTCGTACACTTTCCTGTTTCTATCGGCAAATGAGATAAATCATTTTCAGATATACTCAATATTTGGAGTTGCTGAAGATTACCTATAGAAGCAGGCAGTTGTTTCAATCCATTCCCATTCAGATACAGTACTTCTAATGCACTCAAATGTCCAACATCAGTAGGAATAGTTTCGAGTTTATTGTACGCTACAGAAAGATTCTCTAGTTTTTTCAATGAAAAAAGCTCTGTTGGAATATCTTTTATAGCATTAGCAGTCAATACTAAATTTTTAAGTTGTCCCAGCTTGTTTATATTTCTAGGAAGTGTCTCTATTTGAGTGTGCTGTAAAGCTATATGTTGTAGTTTTTTCATATCAAACAGCGTAGTAGGAATAGTGCCTATGCTATCTTTAATAATACTCAACAATTTCAATTGAGGCAAATCTGTAGGATTTAGCAGAGGGAGTATAGGGGATGCCATTTCTCCTTCTTCTAGCATTATAACTCGTACATTTACTTTATCTTTCTTGATAGATTCTACACTATTATAAATCTTATTACTAGATGTGCAAGCATATAAAAAATAACTACAAATAACCGTAGACAGTACTAAAGATATTAGTTTCATGGGAATAGTGTTGGTTGAAAACTAAAATAGAGCAATCTCCTGTAAATACAGAAAATTCCTCTATTATTTTGCATTCTACAATAATTAATATTACTAAAGGCTTCTACTAGACAATATTATTCTTTAATAACCTTTTGAAATAAAGTATCTTTTCTCAAAAAATAAAGCTGGTCATATTTTCCCACAGCGTAAGGTTTTAACTTGGGATATTCAGATAAAACTTGACCTCTTTTGTTAATCGTAATAATTTTATCCTCCATATCTACAACACAATTTCTATTACCTTTTAGTTCAAAATCATCACTGTCCATCTTTAATTTCCACTTGATATTATCTTCAACAATATCTACTGCTACAATAGACGAATCTATTTTGTAGATTAATAACTTAGATTGATTTACCCAAATATATTCTGGTAATATTAATGCATCAAAAGTAGGTTCTTTAGTCAGTTTTTCTGACTTCCAAATGATTTTTTTATTGTTCCAATCATATAAAAAAAGATACTTGGGACTATACAGCGGTACTATCGTCTGCCAATCTCTGTGTTCATGGTACTGCACAGTATCCTTGTCAGATAGACCATATATTGCAGTTATTAATTCCCCTGTTTGATTACTTAATACTCGCCAGTAGTTATTCTGCTCATTTAGCATGATAGTAGTGTCCTTAGGGTGTAGCTGATTAAAAGCTATTATTTTGTCATTAATAAAACTATTGTAACCCGCTCCCATTTCATAATCTAACCAAACAGTATCTAGATCCAACATATTACGTGCAGTAAAAGAAGCGTCCTTATCATAATCTACAACATCTAGATTTTTGTAGTATAAAATAGGTTTGCTAGGGTGTTTCCTTATGTGTCCTACAAAAGGCAACAATTGATGACTATGATTCAATCTACCATGATTAGCACTCAGTGAAAATAGTCTATTATTAGCAATAATAGACAGCATGCTATCTACTTTATAAAAGTATCTTTCATGATAATACAGGTTATTTTTCACTAAACTATCTGGAATTACATAATGCCATTTTACATCACTATTTATTTTATTGATAGCTAGTACATCATTCTTGCTACATACATATAATATTGAATCTTCCTCTATAACCTTTAATTTCAGTCTAATGGCATCCCTATCAATAGGCAATACCCAAGACTGTTCTCTTACTGATGAGTGATTACATCCAGAGAAAGAAAAAGCACTGATGATAAGGAATATCATCAATACCTTCACTAATTCAAATCTTATACTTAAATGATTTACAATCATATTTAATGTTTAGAATTCTTTTACTTGTGGATGTCTATCTTCTAAACAATCGCACTACTACTAAAAAAAGTATTATCAAATAAAGCAGACCAAGTATTGGCCAGAGTTTCAGGATTGTTGGTATATCCTCAAAAACTATTTCATCATCCATCTCTACCAAAATTTCCTTGGAAACAAAACTACATTCCTGTACATGAGTTTCTGAGGGTTGACCTTTGATAAGACGAATGCCTGCTTTTATTTTAAGTAACTTTCTTCCTTTTTTAGACAAAACATCAGCAACAATGATATCATTTGTCCAATAAATAGCTTTTAGTTCTTTTATGTAAATTTCTGAGTGATCGCCCTCACAAATAAAATTAGACTCAGAACACACAATAGGATACTTTCTGTCTCTATCTCGTAAGTGATATTTAGTGGAATAATAATCTACCCTTAAATCAAATGGCAAAAAATTAATCAAGCAAGGAGTGAGTTCTTTATGGTACAATGCTGCCCTATCGTTTAAGAACACAAAACCAACCACTAGCAAAATAATAATAGCTAACCTTTTCATTCTTGATATTATTTTTCTATTGGTAATGGCACTCCATCTGCTTCAATCTTATATCCAGGATTAGGGTAAGTTTCTCGCCATTCTATAATTTCATAATCATAAGGCGTTCCCATTAATTCATTATTTGGTCCAGCACTATCATCTCCCCCTATCTTTGACCCAATAATATTGGGATCAACAAAGCCATCATCATCTATAGTATAAGTCGTTGTACAGGAGTCACCATTACAAACCGTTTTGTAAGTCATAGTCATTCTGCCTAAATGAAAAGTTATTACCCAATCCTCATTTGTCATATTTACAGGAAGATTCCCAATACTATTGGCAGGGGAAGTTGTCAATCCTTCCGTTATTCTTTTTCTATAACGCCTCATATCTGCAGAGTTTTTGATCAAATCTATTGTTCTATCTCCTAACTGAACAGTTCGCCCTTTTCCCGTGTAATAATGTATAATAGCATCCTTTGTCGTATTAATCACAGGCATACCAGTTAATTTATCAACTTGAATATCTGACAACTCTTTTCGTATTATTAGACTTGGAATTTCTTTAGCTATCTTCACTCCTGATTCAATTAAAGCATTTGTTACTTCTGTTATTTTCTGTTTAATAATATTAGCTAAAAAACTCCAGCCATCTCCTGGAGGATCTGTACTCACAAGTAATGCCTCAAAATCTACATCTAAAATTTTAGCTGGTAAATATTCTGCAATTAATTCTGCAATCTCTGAGGAATCTATTGCTTGAAGTTCATCTTGTACGAAAAAGCTATCTGCCTGCCTATCATAAGCCTGTTGAACTTTCTTCCAGATTTTTTCATACTTATTGACCAAATCATTTTGAATGATAGAATCTCTTAATTTTCCAACTTTCAGTACCTTTTTAGATATTTCTTCTGTCTCACTAATTACCTCATCATATTTATCTACTAAACTTGCTGCTGTTCTGAATGCCTCTTCTGCTATTTTGATATGCTCTTCTGTATAAGTGACTGGTTTTGACTGTGCTGCTTTCAGCAAACTTACAACATTCAAATTTAAGGCTTTATTTGCTTTCTCAAATGCCTTAGCAACTGTCTTTAGTTCCATAGCATCATTAGCACTATCATCTGCAGCCTTCATTTCTTCTGCTTTTGCTTGCAACCCATCCGCAGTTTTCAACTCCTCTTTCGTCAAGTCTTGATTACTAGCGTCAATATTAGCAATCACTTCGTCCGTATATTCTCCTTTGATAATGTCTTTTAGGTTAACCCCTAATTTCTTGATGAGTTTTTTGCTATTCTTTTTCATTCTAGCGGGCTTCCCAAACCCAGACAATCCTATTTTAATAGCAGTATTTCCATTTTCTTCTGTCTCAAAATGACAAAATCCAATAGAGAAATCTTTCATTTTTTTCGTTGGCTATCCCCTTTCATTCCTTTGTAAAACTTAGTCATTTCAGACTGTTTACCCATTAGCATCAAGGAATGAATTTCTCCACAAGCAAATTCAAAATCAGAAACCATAACAACAGGTACTTTACTCAACCCTTTACTCTCTGCGGTTTTGATATCTTTTTGAAAAAGTTTTACATACTCTTTCCAACTTAGGTCTTTAACTTGCTCTGGGGCAATTTTAGATTTTAGCATATGTTTAATTTTTTGGTAAATTATTTTAATCACATAAATATACTAAAATCGTAAAAAAAAAACAAGTCTATTTTCAATCTAACTATAAAACATCAATGAGACTATATCCCATCCCCTAACTTCACCACCTTTGCTCCTTCTCCTAGTAGCTGCTCTTCCAACTCCACGTATACCTTCGGGTAGTCATAGAAAGGAATACGAGGATACAAGTGATGAATCAGATGATAATTCTGACCTAACAAGAAAAAAGATAACCCTTTAATATCAAACATACGAGTATTCAGATACCTGCTTCGCTCCTCGTGTGGATGGTGAGGTAACCAATCAAATACGATTGCCAAAAGTACCTGAGCAATCAAAGCAGGAACAACCCAAAGTAGGATAATCCATTGCCAGCCAATAATAGCTCCCAAAATGGTTGCACTCAATAACATTAACCCCAATACCATAAATGAAATACGCAGCTCTTTTTTAATTTTCCCCATTACACTTTCCTTCACAAAAAGAAGTTTCATACCCTCCAAGAGGTAAACAGGAAAAATAGTACTAGAATGGAGTAACAAAGAAAAAAAGCCTTTGGAAGCCAGCCAATGATCTGGATCATTTTCAGGATCATTGGTATGAGCATGATGTCTGTCATGTACGATTTTGAACAAATAAAAAGGAGCTACTAAAGGAATTCCAGACATCCAGCCCACGAATTCATTAAGCCAATTCAACGATTGTCTATTACCCGCTATATTTCGATGCCCTGCTTCATGCATTGGTGTAAACAAAAGATACCCCATCAGTACATTGATTAAAATCGCCCAACCAGCCCCCAATAGCCCTTGAACAGCAGCTATTGAAGCTATAATATAGATAGACATTGCTCCTACTGCCATCAGAATAGTTGGGTAAGCGATGGTAGTAGCATATTTTTTATGATAATTGATCGTAGACATATTTTCTATTTTTAGTTGGATACAAAAATAACCTCTATCTCACTTATATTATAAACGCTAACGTTCAATTTCTGATTATAACATTTAGTATTAGAGGTTATTAGCCATTGCTTCTCTACTGTATTCGTCAATATTTTATTATTATCTCCTTATCTTGATAGCAATAGCTCAAAATTATTAATTTTGTCTCTTATACCATTAGAGGTCATTACGAACAGAGTTGTATGAAGACAAAAGATGTTTCTTCTTGCCATACGAAACTGTTCGTAATAAACTCTATCTAATAGCCTAGTATAAAAACAACCTTATGTACGATATTCCATACCATGAACAAGATCTATCAGACAAAACCATTTTGATAACAGGAGGAGCTGGTTTTATAGGTTCCAATATTGTTACTTATTTATTAAAGTATGGGATTGGTAAAGTCCGTGTAGTGGATAATTTCCTAACAGGTTTCAAGGAAAATGTTACTCCTTTTTTGGAGTACCCTAACTATGAATTCGTAGAAGGTGACATTCGCAACTTAGACACCTGTCACCAAGTCTGCCAAGGAGTGGATATGATTTGTCATCAGGCAGCGATGGGGTCTGTTCCTCGCTCTATTCGAGAACCTTACAACACAACAGCTCACAATGTAGATGGATTTGTTAATATGGTTTTTGCTGCTAAAGAAGCAGGTATCAAGCGTTTTGTCTACGCTTCTTCTTCTTCTGTTTATGGGGATGAACCCAACCTACCCAAGATAGAATATAGGATAGGAAAACCTCTATCTCCCTATGCTATTACCAAACTATCCAATGAGCTTTTTGCAGAAAATTTTGGACGCTTGTATGATCTAGAAATGATTGGTTTTAGGTATTTCAATGTATTTGGACCTCGACAGAGTCCCAAAGGAGCTTATGCGGCCGTCATTCCATTATTTGCAGCTGCTTGTTTTGGTAAGACTCCGATCTATATCAATGGCGACGGAGGACAGACGAGAGACTTCACCTATATCGAAAATGTCGTTCAAATTAATATTAAAGCATTGCTAACTACTAATAAAATAGCAGTTAATGAAGTTTATAACGTTGGGTGTGGTGGTCGATTTAGTGTACTCCAACTCGCACAAGGAATTGCTAACGCTGCTGGCGTCCCAGATCAAGAAATTATCCATCGAGCTCCACGAGCAGGTGATATTCGTGATTCACAAGCTGATATTAGCAAAGCTAAAGAGTTATTGGGATACCAACCTGCCTTTGACTTTGAAAAAGGACTACAACTGACAGTAGATTATTTTGCTCAAAAATAGCTTTCACTTAGAGTAGATCTAAAGTTATCTTAAATGGCATGGACGAATGTATGCTACCACATGAATGGCTGGTAAGCATTCAACAAAGTGAAGCCCTCCTGTAGTTAAAAGCTCTTATTTTGTCTTCACGAACGACTAATCTCGGAGAGGAAATATTTCGCAAATATTCAAAGGAAAGAACCTCATGGAAGGTAATTTGACCTCCACTTGTGGTTCATTTCACTGAATACTACCTAGACCTAAGGTGTCCTTAGAGGTCTACTAGACCTCCATCTATTGGAGTTATTCGTTCATCACTCAAAAATGAAACTCAATTAGTAATAAAACAGTACTCTAGTTCTCTGGATACAATGTTTGTATCAAAAACATAATTTTAAACACACGCTTACTCTTTAACTATTTCTAAAATTTATACCAATGAAGAAATTTATACTATTATTACTATTATTACCTCTTTCTGGTTTGTTTGCCCAAACGATACCTGCCAGTAGGACGGTAGACTGGACACTAGCAGGACTGCGAGATACTTTCGATTACAGTACTGCCCTAATTATTGATATGCAAGCAGCAGGTGTCGTAGGAGATAGTGCTACAGCTAATGATGCTATTCTGGCAACAGCAATGGCTAACATGACTCCTGGCAATAGCTACATCATCGAATTCCCTAGTGGCAAGTTTTTATTCAATAATGCGATAGACCTACCGAGTAATACTTTACTAAAAGGCAAAGGAACAGACAGTACGATGCTAGTCATGGATCTAGGAGGTAGTGGCAATGCCATAAAAGCAGAAGGAAGTAAAACCAATGACAGTACGAGTATTATACTCAGTGCTAATAAAAACGATACTTGGATCCAAGTATTGGATCCAAGTAGTTTTGCCGTAGGAGACTGGGTTCAAACCCAACAAGTAGATACCGCTTGGGTAACCTCTAGCTGGGCAAATGGAAGAACAGGTCAAATTACTAAAATTGACTCTATCGCAGGTGATACAGTCTGGTTAGCATCTCCATTAAGACACGAATACAACTTAACCCAAAAACCTTTCATTACTAGACTTAATGTAGTAGAAAATACTGGAATTGAATGTCTCAAAATAGAACGAATAGACGATACTGCTCCTCAACAAGGTGTCAATATTCTATTTAAGTATGCTGTCAATAGCTGGGTGACTGGTGTAGAATCTAACAACTGTACTTTTAGTCATATCAAGGGCGAATATGCCGCCAATATCAAAATATCTCGTTGTTACCTTCACCATGGTTTTGATTATGGCGGTGGCGGTCGTGCTTATGGAGTAACACTACAGCTTGCTACCAGCGAATGTCTAATAGAAGATAATATCTTCGAACGCCTACGCCATTCTGTATTATTACAAGCAGGAGCTAATGGCAATGTAACCGCTTACAACTATTCTCTTGACCCATTTTGGGTACAAAGTGGCTTGCCTGCTAATGCCACAGGCGAATTAGTATTACATGGCAATTATGTTTACGCCAATCTTTTTGAGCAAAATATCTGTCAGAATATCGTGATTGACAACTCTCATGGTCCTAATGGCCCTGATAATGTATTTTTCAGGAATAGAGCCGATAATTACGGTATATTTTTCAGTGCTGCTAATTCTCCGAATCAAATTATTGTTGGGAATGATATCACTAACACCAGTTTCCCTGCTAGCTTAGCTAATTATAGAATACAAGGAACTGGTCATTTCCTACATGGCAACAATGATAAAGGAACTATCAAACCATCTGGCACCGCTAGTCTACCAGACGAAAGTTATGCCTACTCCAATCGTCCAGCTTTCATCCCTGCTAGTCAGTGGGCGGCTGTTGGCACCCCCAATACACCAGGTGCCGCTAGTATCCCAGCTAGAGACCGATACCTGAATAATACTATTTTTTCGACCAGTTGTCAACCTATTATTACCAATTTGTTTACTATCAATGATACCAAGTCCATCACGATCTACCCCAACCCCGTAGCAGGGTTGCTAAACATCAAGACTAAAAATCATGTTAAAGCATTGATTATCAGAAATCAACTGGGTCAAACCATATTAGAGATAAACAATTGGGAAGACCTCGTCTCTATTGATACTTATGGTTGGTCAAAAGGAATTTATTTCTTAACTTTCCAATACAATGACAATAAAACCCAAACTGAAAAAATATTTAAACAATAACTCCTTTCATTGAAGTTGTTTAATGTTTGTGTTTGTAGACATCAATAGAAACATTAAACAACTTCATTATTAATACTAAAAAAGAACAAACTATGAGCAAGTTATTTGTGCCTACTGAAATCCTTCGCGTATTCAAAGAATACTACCCTGATGTTGCACTCAATGAAGTAGAATGGAGCTGGGAAGTACCTGGTAAAATATATGAGGCTTCATTTGAACAATACGAAGTAGATTATGAGGTAGAAATTACAGTCACAGGACATTTACTATTGTCTGAAATCGAATTAGAGATAGAAGACCTGCCAGAACATATTGTAGCCGCTATCAATGATACTTTTGAAGATCATAGTATCGTAGAAGCTGATATCATACAATACAGTAATGGAGATGTTTCTTATGAAGTCCAACTCCGCAATGCAAGTACTGGAAAAGAATTTGAAGCTCATTTTAGAGATGATGGTTTATTCTTAATCAAGGGAGAAGACCTATAATCTCCCTCCTATTTTTTCGTCATGTATTAGGGGCAATGCCCTTTCATCTAAAGTATACTTCATGAAATGCAAATCAATTTTTCCATGTTATTTAGTGCTTTTCATAGGCCTTTTTAGCAGCTGTAGTTCTTATGAATATCTAGACGGCACCAAGAGTGTTTCTGAAATCAAAGCCACTGAAAATCGCCTTGACAAAGTCTATAACATGTGTCTAGGACACTTTACGAATGAAGCACAGGCTCAATCTGCTAGTTCGCCTATTTACAAGGCTCAAGAATTAATTTCAGTTCCTATGTGGACCAAACGCTCTGGAGAACGCTGGGCTTATGTGTCCTTAATGCAACAAGGAAAAACAGATGATTTGCTCTCGCAAGAGGTATGGGAATTCAAACGCAAAGACCCAGAAACTTTAGAAATTTTCATCTATGAAATTCCTAAAAAAGAGGCATACACTAATGACTGGAAAAAGAAAGAACCACTTTCTAATCTCAAACCAGCTGATTTGATTGCTCATGGAGATTGCAATACGTATATCAAGCGAACCAAAGCCAATACTTTTACCATCAAATCAGGGCGAGCATGTAAACGTAACTTTACTGATATCGTCAAATATATCAATATTGATGGGGAACTTACTCCCAATCAATTGACCCTATACAATGAAATGTTAGATGTCAATCAGAAAAAGATATTTGCTTATGAAGAAGGGATTCAGTTCGTGCGTATCCCAAAAGATAATCCTCGATACTAAATACAATGTCTAAAAAAACATTTTTCATAGGGCAATTTTGTGCTATTTCTACTTCGATTTATCACATTACACAAGCAGATTATTTTGTCTTTACCATTATTGTAATTGGTATTGTAATGTTTTTGTGGAGTATACAATCTATCCTTGCTATCAGTGTATGGGGAAAAATTAATGCGGAACAAAATCAGAAAGAAAGCAACTCTAACAATCTCTTAATGACAACTTATCTTTTTATGACGCTAATTCTGATTGGATTCAATCTATTGATGCTAAGTTTAGAGGATAACAGTCATTGGCATTTTGGTTAAGTAAGTGATTATTCATTGAATCTCCCTACTTATTAGGCAAAAAAGACAACTTTTCTAGTTAGAAAGAGTTGTCTTTTTTGATATAGCTAGCTTATTCTCTATCAATCTTTACATTATGCCTACACCTCCAGATGACCCTCTATTGGATGAAATCCCCCAAAAAGCACTCTCTACCAAACAGACCAACTATATCAAACTAGCTCTGCTTATCAATCTGACAGCTGCTTGGTATGGCTTGAGTAGTATTTTAGATTTGAGAAAGAGTATATATATCGAAATGTTCACCGATAGTAATACGGCGGTAGTTGGACTACTCAAATTCAAATTTTTATATGGAATGATTGCCCTAATTGGTATCATTGCCTCCAATTACTACATCAAAAATGAACCAGAGCATCCTCTCAAGTACATTAATTACTTTGGATTATTGGTCAATCTAGGTACTGTAGGACTATGTCTTATACCTGTTTTCTAACTAATACGACCAAAACCATGGGTCTTTTTAGTTTGTTGTAAATGGCGTTTGAGTGTTTGGTTTTTGAGCTGATCCAGCGAAGGGTCTTCTTCTAATATTCGGAGAGCAAAGTTTCTGGCTTCCCGCAAGACCTCTCCATCCTGTACGATATCTGCTAGTTTGAAATTCAATATTCCAGACTGTTGTGTTCCTTCTATATTTCCAGGCCCTCGAAGCTTCAGGTCGGCTTCTGATATTTTGAAACCATCTGTTGTTTCGCACATCGTCTGCATCCTAAACCGTCCATCTGCTGACAGCTTGAACCCTGTCATTAGGATACAATAGGCATCGCCACCGCCTCGACCTACACGACCTCTCAATTGATGCAATTGAGCCAGTCCAAAACGTTCTGCATTTTCGATGACCATAATGCTTGCATTCGGAACATTGACTCCAACTTCTATTACCGTTGTTGCCATCATTATTTGTGTTTCACCTCTGACAAAACGTTGCATTTCTGCCTCTTTGTCTGCTGGTTTTTGTCGTCCATGTACAACCGAAATCTGGTATTGAGGCTTAGGGAAACGACGCTCTATGCTCGCATAACCTTCCATCAAATCCTTTACTTCTGCCAACCCTTCGTACTCTGATTCTTCTATCAATGGATAGACAATATAAACTTGGTGTCCTTTCGCTATTTCTTCTTCCATTCTACCAAACGTCCATAACCGTTGACTTTCATATTTATGATAAGTATTGATAGGTTTACGGCCTGGTGGCATTTCGTCTATGACAGATACATCCAAGTCGCCATAAGCGGTCATTGCCAATGTTCGAGGGATGGGGGTAGCCGTCATTACCAAAATATGTGGCGGATGTTTTGCGTTTTTACGCCACATTTTAGCTCGTTGTACCACTCCAAAACGATGTTGTTCATCTACTACTACTAGCCCTAAATTTTGAAACTTAACTGTAGGTTCTATCAGAGCATGTGTCCCTAATAACAAATCAATTTTACCCGCTTCCAAATCCTCTAAAAGCTCTCGTCTTCGTTTTCCTTTGACGGTTCCTGTTAGTATATCAATTCGTATGTCTAACCCAGCTGCCATCTCGATTAGTCCTGTATAGTGCTGTTGTGCTAGAATCTCAGTAGGAGCCATCAATGCTGCCTGAAATCCATTATCTAGTGCCATCAAGATAGACATAAAAGCGACTACTGTCTTTCCACTACCAACATCTCCTTGTAGCAATCGATTCATTTGCTGTGCCGTTGCCATATCCGCACGAATCTCCTTGAGTACTCTTTTTTGAGCTCCTGTCAGTTCAAATTTTAGATTATTATTATAAAAACTATTGAAACAATCTCCTATACGAGCAAAAAGAAAGCCTCTTACTCCAGTTTTGTTTTTGAATTTAGTTTGCAACATCCGAAGTTGCATATAAAAAAACTCTTCAAATTTGATTCGTCTTTTAGCCGCATCCAATTGTTGCTTATTCTTCGGAAAATGAATCCCTAAAAGAGCTTCATATCGCCCAATAAGTCCTAATTCTGCTATCAAATAAGGTGGCAAATTTTCAGGAATCAGTTGGCGGCGAGGATGTATTTTCAGAAATAAAGCTTTCATTATTCGCTTCATCCCTTTAGTATCCAATTTGCGGGCTGTCATTTTTTCTGTAGTAGAATAGACGGGATCTAAGGTAGAGGCCTGTGTTGTATTCTTGGGATTGACCTCATCCATTTCTGGATGAACAATACTTTTTTTGTTATTGAATACATTGGGCTTCCCATACACAATATACTCTACCCCTATTGTCATGTTCTGTACCCAATTCAGTCCTTTGAACCAGACCAGTTCTATCGCTCCAGTGCTATCTCTAAAAGTGGCTACTAATCTACGCTTGCGACCTTCTCCAATACTGTCGATCCGTCTCAAAATACCTTTGAGTTGTACATACTGACTATCATCTACAATATCCTTTATTTGATGAAAGCGTGTTTTGTCCACATACCGAAAAGGATAATGCTGCAACAATTGCCCAAAGGTAAAAATACCCAATTCAGTCTTTAGCAAATCTGCTCTCGAAGGTCCTACACCTTTCAGATATTCTATGGAGTCGTTTAGCATGGTTATACTTCGTGTATTTCTATTAGAAATAGCAATTTAGTTCTTTTTGTTGATTATTGTTACCAAATAAGTGATAAAAAAATCACTTTTAATCAAGAACCCCTCTACTCCTATGGAGTAGAGGGTTTCTAAAATTAGACTGCTCAAATGATGTCAACTACTGTACAATCATTTTTTCAGGCATCGCCCAAGTTTTGTGTTCATTAGTATAATATAAAAAGGCAGAGGAAGCTGGTGCTTCATACGCTCCTGGGATATCTGCTTTCAAATCTAGTGCTATACTTTTAGTCGCATTTGCTTTGATTTGTTCATAATGAAACACGGCATATCCTTCAAATAATTCATAATAATCAAATACGCCTCTTTCTTGCATTTCCTTTAGTTGCCAAGCCTGTAGGCTTAATCCAGCTGGTATCCCGACCATTACCATAGTCATAGGTTGTCCTTTTGTTGTCTTGTTCGACAATACTGTAGATAGACGAATCGTCTCTCCCATTTTCACTTTTTTCTTGGGTAGTTTAGTTTCCAAACCAAAAGGGCAATCCGCAGAATTCTGAGGCAAACGGGTAGTATACGTCAGCTCTAACCCTAGGGGCAATGGCATTTCTGTATTCTCGTATTGCAAGTTAATCTGTTGTTTTCCTTCCTTGAGATGCTTTGCTATATTGGGAAGTACAATCTCTTTTTGTCCTTTAGTGTAAGCAACACTAGTTGCCTTCTTACCATCTACATAAACTGCTAAAGTACCACTTTCGGCTACTTTTTTACTATTCTTGGCATATTCCAACAAAGTTTTAAGTGCCAATACAGTTCCTTGAGTAGAACCATAGCCATAGTATGTTTTGCCAGCAGAAATAGTCGTTACTGCTTTTTCGACCTTAGTCATATATCCTCCTGCCTGCATCATTGCCAATGCAGCTAATGAAGTCGTTTCGATGGTCAATGAATGCCCTGTAGAATTAGTCACAGAACTAGTCAAACCATTAAAAGTACCTTCTTTTTGTTGTAGTTTTGATAATTCACCTACCAATTTTGTAGCACGATTGTCATTCGCCTTAAATAAAGCGTTGGCAACTAGAGCCATCATATAAGGGTCTTCGCTCTTGATGGCGTCTTGATAAGATTTATCTATTTCTGATTGGATTTCCGAACCATATCCTGCCTCACACAATGCCCATACAATATAAGCATCTGTTACTTCCGCTACCGCCCAAGAATGTAGTGCATTTGGGTTCTTAGTCCATCCTCCTTTTCCGTCTTTTCTACTCAATAGCCATTTGGCAGCACGAGTAATGATCTTTTCATCCACTGGATAAACCGCTTTCATATCTACAAATTCCATCAATCCGTAAGCGGTCAAAGCTTCATGGGCAGGGTTTCTTCCCCACCAGTCAAATCCACCGCCATTCGACTCATACCCCACCAAACGATTATAACCAACTTTTAGGTATTCTTTCGCTCTTTTTTCGATTTCTAGATTGGAAGTATTGGTTTCTTTTAGATAGTTCAACACCAATAAATTAGGATAATTAGCACTAGAAGTTTGCTCAAAACAGCCACCAGGCATACGCAACATAGATTCCATTCCTGTCAATACCTCATCCAAAACACTAGGGTAAACCTGCACTTTCGCAACAACAGTACCTTCTAGTGGTTGCTGTAATACTACTTCAAAATTATTTTTCATCGCACTGCCAGCGAATACTTCATTGACTGGAAATCCACGAGGATTCACTTCTATTGGAGTCACAAACTGATCCTCTAGACCATTGGCTTGACAGCTAATAGTAACCTTACCATCTGCTGCTATATCTAAGACCTGTGCTTGCAATAAAACCGTAGTGCTCTCCTTTGCTTTAAGCTCGATTTTGTTCGGAACAGTTCCTAACTGAATATTATCTGGCATATTAACCGACAAAGCTCCTGTTATATTTGTCGCTGTATTGTTTGTCAATGTCAATGGTAATTCTAATACATCTCCCGTAAGTACCTGACGAGGTACTTTGATGGTCATCTCAAATGGCAACTGTGTGAAATATTTGTATTCTACACGACCAATTCCTCCCATCTGACTAAATCCTTCTGCTGTTACCCTGAATTGTGTAATCGCATCTGAGTTATAAAATGAGAAAGAAGCTTTTCCTCTTCTATCCGTTACAATAGTAGGATTCCAATAAATCGTATTTCTAAAGTCTACTCGCTGTGCAGGAGATTGGTTATCCTCATACTTAATCTCTGGAAAGACCCGACCACGTTGATACCTTGTTTTCTTTCCTATATTAGCACTCCATTGGTAAGTAAATGCTTGTTGTCTATTATTCCCCCAAAAGCCATCATCCATTCGCTCTTTTTCCATCATGGGTGCTCTTCTAGCTTTTATATCTGCTTTCAAGGCACCAAGCTCCTTTTTATCTTCTAATATTTCCCCTCTTTGAAATCTTTCTGCCGCTTCTCCCTTTTCTACTTCTATGTCTCCCAGTTCTAAAATAAATTCTTCCTCTATTTCTTCTTCAGGCATTGGTATTTCAAAATCATCATCTATAGCTATAGCATCCATCATTTCCTCTACTGGTTGATCCTCTAATACTGGTGGCGGTGGTGGTGGTGGTGCGTTATCAAGTTCTAATTGTTTTCTCTTTCCTTTTCGTATTCTTCTTGCTTTCTCCTTTCTCACTACTGCGACTTCTTCATTTACACCTCCCATACTCCTAACAGCTGTTGTTGTGGGAGTAATGATTCTTAAAGATTCATCCAATACAACCTGCATTTTATCGCTGTCCTTTGGCACCGGAAATCCTTGGTAAGGGTGATTGTTCGACTGTACATAAATTGTATTCACACTCTCTGGGATTTTAATCGAAAATACCCCTTTATCATCTGCATTTGTTTGTGTGATTCCAGTCACTTGTATGTTAGCTCCCGCAATAGGTTTTTTACGATTATCTTTAACAACTCCAGTAATTGTTCTTTCCTTGTACAGAACTAAATTCATATTAGAGTTGTAGTCTTCTACTGCCAAATTAGCTGTAAAATAACCATCTAACTGAACCTCCATTTGACAAGATTGATACAGTTCTATATCTTCTAATCCAAATACCCCCTCTTTATTCGTTAGTGCTTGGTGTTCTGCCCCTACAATCTTAACGGTTGCTCCCTGTAGTGCATTACCCTGTTTATCTGTAATCGTTCCAGCCAATACTGTTGGCTCAGGTGCTATATTCGGTTGTGTATAATTTTCATCCAAAACACGTTGCCAATCAAACTTTCGCCAACCTTGGGTCATCAATAAATTATCCAATGCTACTGAACGTTCAATCTCTGGTTTTAGACGAGTAGGATCATCTTCCTTATCAAAATAAAAATTAGGCTCTTCTATCTTCCCTACCAAATCTGACTCCAGCAACATATACGATAAAATGTGCCCTTGCTTATCATCTGCGAAAGTCAATAATTTATCGTCTACTACTGCCAATGAAAGACTCGTTTGTACAGGGATTCCACGTTCATCCGTTACCTCCAACTCCATATTTACTTTCTCTCTTGGAAGGTATTTTTCCTTATCTGTACTGACCTGTATATTTAGTTGTTTGTCTGTATTGACAAATACTAATCGCTCTGCTTGAGCCACCTTTTTGCTATCAAATAAGGTCAACTGTGTGATACCTATCGGAAAATCTTGTGTTGGAATTTGAACTTGATTCAGTCCAGGTTGAGCAGTAATGTCTTTTGCAAAAAAGACTTTATTACGACTTTGTGCCACTAGATAAAGGGCTTCTGTTTCGGAAGAAATAACCGCCACATCAATTTTACTTTTAGTCTGTGCCTGTACCTTTAGTGTATAGCCTTTTTGAAGTGCCTTAGGCAATTCATAGATTTTGTTCTTTGCTCCAGCAGGACTCGTAATACGAGCAAAGTACTTCATACCTGATTGTGGAGCCAGTTCAAAATGCCCCATCCCTTGGTGGTAACTTTCTATTGTCGCTACTACTCTATCATTTTCGTCATATATCTGTCCTTCTACATCTGCTGGTTCTCCAAACTCATCTAGTGCCTTGAATCCTATTCCACAAATCATCCCTTCTATCAAATCGCCTCCTTCTGGATAGAACTGCAAATCTATATTACCTAGATTGATTGGAATAGAACGAGAAATAGATTCCGTTTGCCCCTTGTAGGCAATCATAATATTTAGTAAGCCATCATTTGTATTCAAATTTTTAGGTAATTCAAAGACAACTTTTGCTCGTCCCTCATTATCTGTTTTAGCATCAAACTGCTTCACCTGCTCACCATCTAGGCTGTATACTGCTGTGAATACTTGTTGTGCTAATGGTTCATTTGTAAGTGTATTCAAGTCCAAAATAGCCTCTACTTCACTACCTGCTCCATAGGCTTTTCTATCAAAATTCAGCTGCATATTTAGGTTCGGCAATACGGCTTTTTGTACAGTAATATCCTGCTGAAAAAAAGCATTGGTATTCTGCTGCCATTTGGTATAAGCTTTTATTTTGTATAGACCGCCTTTTAGTTGTTCATCTAAGTGAAAGCCCCCTGTTGCTTTACCATCCTTAGTTAACAATGTCTGCATTTCTAATTTACTTCCTTTTGGATCTAATAATTCGACATACACCACCCCACTTTGAGTACTCTTTTGGAAAGTTTGAGCATCTCTAACATAAGCACTAAACCATATATCTTCTGCTGGTTCATAATATTTCCTATCCAGATGTAAATAAACCTTTTCCTCTTTGGTATCAGATTGATACATTTGAAACTTAGCCATCAGTTCTTGTAAGAATGGGCTATTAGAAATAAGCTGAGGTTGATAATAAAATGCTCCTGCCATTCCTAGTCCTAGACTTAGGAACAGAATGATAGAGCTATATATTTTTTTTGAGTAATTTTTCATTTAGTACTTTACTTTGGTTGATAAAATGGGAAACGCGTTTTCTATTAAAGTAGATGGGGATAATTGTACTTTTGGTGTACTGCATTAAAAAAAAGCCATTCTGCAAGTACTGCAAAATGGCTTTTATAAGTAAAATCCTAAGTTTTTATAGTATCTGTACTAAGATAATCTTAGTAACGTCTCTTTGTCTTCTTCTTGTTTGTTTTGAACTGGTTTCCACCTTTATCAAAGTTACCTCTAGGAGATCCTACACGTGTCATTGCACAACGGAAACCTAAATAAGCAGTTGATTTATCTTCTTCTAAGAATCTACGAGCACCAGCAGATAACCAGTAAGCTCTATCATTCCATGCACCACCTTTATATACACGTGTCTTGTCTGAAACTAAAGAGTGCTTACCGTAATCATAAATTGCTTCTGATTGTTTGTCACCATCCATGTGGTTGATTACATTAGACAATTGGAAGTTTCTACGATTAGCAATATCGTTTGCATCTAGTTCTTTGTATTTCAAGCGACCTGGAGCAATCGAATCATTATCAAACTGAGGCTTGCCATCAGCATCTAATTCTAGTTCCGTAAAGATATTACCACGCATTGGGTTCAAATCTTGTGTTTCTACATCACTCAAAGTAGTACTTGTCAATGGACGATATACATCTTGTACCCACTCATTTACGTTACCAGCCATGTTGTATAGACCATAGTCGTTTGGTACATAAGAACGTACAGGAGCTGTAATGTGTGCATTATCATTCAAAGCACCAGCCATACCCATGTAATCACCACGACCACGCTTAAAGTTAGCCATCATCATACCTTGGTAGTTACCGTGTTGAGGGTAGCGCATAGAAGTACCATTCCATGGGTACAATCTACGATCTGTAATACGCTCATCTCTAACATAAGATTGGTTACCTACCAATGCTAAAGCAGCATATTCCCACTCAGCTTCTGAAGGTAAACGGTAATCTGGTAAGATGATACCATCTTCAAATTTAACCGATCTTTCTTCACCTGTAGTTAGGTTTTTCTGAGGGTTATCACCAGGAGTAGCTTCATACAACCCTGCTAAGTAAGCATCTGTATTGAAGTTTTTAGCTCCTTGTTGTCCTTCTGCATCTGGCTGAATTTTACCTTCTTCGATCAAGATCATCTCGTTCACACGGTCTGTTCTCCACTTACAGAATTCTTGTGCTTGTAACCAAGTAACTCCTACTACTGGATAATCAAAGTAAGCAGGGTGACGTAGGTAAGTTTCTACAAAGGGCTCATTGTACGAAAGCTCTTCCAACCATACTAATGTATCTGGTAATGCTTTACGATATATCTGAGGCATCGCACTGTGTACTCTATTGATCCAGAATAAATATTCTAGATAAGCCACATTCGAGACTTCTGTTTCGTCCATGTAGAAAGAAGATACGGTCACACGACGAGGGAAAGCACGGTAGTCTTTCATAACATCCTCTTCTGTCTGTCCCATATTGAAAGTTCCCCCTTCTATGAAAACTAAATTAGGTCCAGTAGCCTGTCCCTCATATTCTATGGGCTTCTCGAATCCTCCCCACTCTGGGTCGTTGTATTTCCAACCTGTAGTGTCTGAGCGGTTTTCTTTTTTGCTACAAGCACCAATCAGCAGTCCCATAAAGGCTAGTGATGCAAACAAATTTAATTTTTTCATTACGAACTAAGATTTTTTTTATTCTTAATAAAAGGCAAACAAATTTAGTAAAAAAAATAAGGATTGGTCAAAAAAGCACTACTTTTTGTATTTAAGCGAATCAAGTCCAATATTTATCTTTTGCTAGATAGAAGGCATATCTATCTAAAAATACTAAGACAATCTGGCTTTTGCTTTCTGTACTTTTCTTTTTTACCTTCAAAATTAAACAGTAGTGAAATTTCATGTGCTCCTCCTCCATTACTATTCAGAGCAGATATCGTCAAATCATAACTGTAAGCAACTTTGAATACTCCTTTTTGTATTCCTACCATCATTATAACGGCATCACTATTAGTAAAAGTATGTCGAAACCAAATTCCTCCTAAAATTATTCCATATTTTATGTAGCTACCTAAATGGAGCTGTTGGTTTTGACCTTCTCGTACATATAGAATACTTGGAGATAAAAACGCTTCTTTTTGTGTTTTAGTATCTTTCCCTAGCTTTATCTGACTCCCAAACTGGAATGTAAGTCCAAATGGCAGGGCATCCGATCCATCCGCTGTCCCCATAAAACCAACCCTAGGAGCATTGATATGACGAAATGAAAAACCACCATAAAAATACGCTGTACTAACTAATATTCCAGGTGAAAAATCAAAATAAGTCCGTGTACTAGGTCCTGTTGTTTCTCGAGTTGTCATACCTTGTGAATTCAGTCCACCTAATAGATTATCCACTTGGTCTAGAAAAATGAGTTGATTCCATTTGAGACGTTGATTGACCAAACTGGCATCAAAACCAACTCGAACATAAGTACTCTTATTGAACCGCACATCATACGCATACAATGCACTAACTCTAATATTGCTATAAATACCTCCTCCCATCACATCTGACTCTAATCTCAATCCAAAACCACTATTCAACTTTGGAAGATATTGACTATAGGTTCCTGAAAAAGTTTGATATGCCTGTGGGATTTCGGGCCATTGATTTCGATAACTCAACTGTACCATTGGTGCTGCCACCAGCCCTGTAAAAGCAGCATTGAGCTGCGTAGGAGAGGCATAAAATTGACTAAAAACAGGCGTCTGTGCCCACAAGTGATATGGCCCCAATAGACAAAGCAAGAAAATTAATATTCTCATAAGATAAAGTTATTGAACAAGTACGCTTACCTAGCAAAGATAATCGCTTTTGGAGATAGATGGTAAAAAACATCCCCTCCTATTTTTTTTAGTGAATTTATTTTTTTTCAAAAAATATTGATTTTAGCATCAACACTTTGGTAAAATGCCTCGTTCTCCTAAAACAACACAACTTACTAAACGTAATACTTCTCTATTTTATGGTGTAACCTCTACACAAAACATTTTTTTTGGATATATAAGTCTCCGCTATCTAGTACATAAACTGATAGATGGATTACTTTGTTGTTTCTAATAAATTTCCCCTAACAAGATTTATTAGATTGCTGCCTATCTATCACATTGGTGTGACAAAAGGCTCCAAAATATTTTGTATATTTGTTAATTACTGTTGTCACACAAAAAAGAATTATTTATGTTTGCTAATTTGTTTCGAATAGTAGTACTAATCTGTACGACTACCATAGTTGCATTTGCTCAAAATTATACTGAACAAATTGAATTGAATTGGACTGAAAAGACCAAGACGTTCAAAACAGGAAATGATAAGGAACTTCCTTTTCTACATTTTGAAGATGCTGCCTATGATGAGTATCAGCCTCAAATTCCAATTTTCGCTTTAAAAATTGACCTGAGGAGCTATGGAGAGCTAGCAGCTAGGATAATTAACCCTGTTTATGCTCCATTAACCAACTTTGATAAAATAGATTTATCAAATATTGGAAGTTTCATCGAACTCAAGACGGATGTAGCTTTTGCGAGAAAAAAACCATCAGGTGTTGTTTCATTTGTTCCTATACGTCAAAATACTTCTACAGGACAATACGAAAAATTAATCTCTGCAGAAATACAAGTTCAAGTTACCCCTAAAGCATATGCTGCTGGAGTAGCTCGTAACACCTATACTTCTACTAGTCAGTTGAGTCAAGGCAATATTTACAAATTTGCGGTCAATAATACTGGTATTCATAAGTTAGATTATCAATTCCTAAAAGATATGGGAATCGATGTAGACAACATTGACCCTCGTAATATTCAACTGTTAGGTAATGGAGCAAAACAATTGACCGAAAGTATGCGTGTTGATGTTACAGACGACTTACTAGAAAATGCTATTCAGGTGGTAGGAGAAGCTGATGGAAGCTTTGATCCAGATGACTATATTTTATTTTATGCTGTAGGGACCAAATATTGGAGTTATAATGAGAGTAATGCCATATTTCAACACAACACCAACATTTATACGGACAAAAGCCATTATTTTATCAAACTAAATGGTAATACTGGTAAACGAATTGGATCAAGAGCCTCTTTGTCTGGAAGTGCTAGCTATACAACTAGTGCTTACGATGCATTAGCACATCATGAAGAAGATGACATCAACCTAATGGAGCAAGAGTTTGCCTTACCTCCTTCTGGTAGAATATGGTACGGCGAATCATTCCTTATTACTCGCAAACGTAGTTTTTATTTTCCATTTCAAAATAGAGAAGAAGCAGAACCTATAAATTTCTACAATGATCTAGCAGCTCGCTCTTTCTCTATTGGACAAGCATCATTGACGATCAACAATCAAGTGATTGCTACGCCTAATACTCCTAGTACTACCTCTGCTATTTATACAGATTTTGCCAAAGGATTTCGTTTCCCTAATACAAAACCTGTTTTAGCAGGACAAAACATCACTGTGGATATAGAGTTTAGCCATCCTTCTAGCGATGCCGCATTGTGGTTAAACTACATTACACTTCACGCCAGATGCGGACTTAACTTTACTGGTAATCAATTCCCTTTTAGAGATACACGATCCATTGGTAGTCCGATTGCTGCTTATAATTTGGCGAATGCCAATAATGTTTTTATCTGGGATGTTACCAATCCCTCAGAAGTAATAGTACAACAAACAACTGGTAGCGGAACCGTTAGCTTCAATGTAGATGG
Organism: uncultured Aureispira sp.; assembly: GCA_964404215.1. GTDB lineage: Bacteria > Bacteroidota > Bacteroidia > Chitinophagales > Saprospiraceae > Aureispira. Next base: position 66,727 of record CAYOJF010000005.1, read on the forward strand.
AACAATCTATAGAGAATTCATTGCTTTTGATGGCAATCAATTTTTTGAGCCAGAAATCGTATCCAGAGAAGCTATCCCAAATCAAAATTTACATGGTATCACGACTCCTCCTGAAGCCATTTTTATTTGCCATTCTTCTCTAAGAGAAGCGGCCGATAGATTAGCTGCTCATCGTAGATCTCATAGCAATATGACTGTTGATGTGATTAATGTAGAAGATATTTACAATGAATTTTCTTCTGGCAATCAAGATATTACTGCTTTGCGTAACTTCTGCCGTATGCTTTATTCTAGAGAAACATCTTCCAACCCATTCACACATGTTCTTTTATTTGGTATCGGGTCTTTCGATTACAAATCGTTGGGAACAGATAGAAATAGCGAAAACAACCCTAACTTAATTCCAGTATACCAAACTGCCGAATCGCTCAATCCGATTGGGACTTATACTTCTGACGATTACTTCACTTTATTGGACTCTGCTGAAAGTATGTCTGCTTATGGTGGACTTGATTTAGCCGTTGGTAGACTACCTGCCAAGGATAATATAGAAGCCAATACAATGGTTGATAAAATTATCGCGTATGATTCGGACCCTACTTTCATGAAAGAATGGAAAAACAGATTAGTTTTTGTAGCAGACGATGAAGACAACAACTTACATTTCAACGATTCGGAGCGTGTTCTAAAAACAGCACTTTTGAGAGATAGTGCTTATAACATCGAAAAAGTATACCTAGATGCCTACCGACAAGTAAGTACTTCTGGAGGAAGTCGTTACCCTGATGCCAAAAATGCTTTTCTAGATGCTCTATTCAAAGGAGCTTTAGTTGTCAATTATTTAGGTCATGGAGGTGATAATGGTTGGACGCAAGAGCGTATTTTCACTAGCAGTGATGTCAACAACCTCTCTAATGGCGAAAAGCTTCCCTTGTTCATTACCGCAACTTGTTCTTTTGCCCCTCATGATGATCCATTGACTGTCTCTGCTGGTGAATTATTATTGCTCAACCCCTCTGGAGGTGCTGTTTCTTTATTTACGACCGTTCGTGTTGTTATTGCATCCCACAACGAACGTTTAGTAAGAAATACTTTCAATGTCATTTTCACTAAAAAAGCAAATGGGCAGATGCCTACTACTGGAGAAGTGATGTTATTTGCTAAAAATAATGCTGCGATTAATCCTCCACTTAATTCCCGTAAGTATGCTCTATTGGGAGATCCTACCATGACTTTGGCTTATCCTAAATATAATGTAAGTACAACTTCTATCAATGGTCAACCTACTAGCAATCAAGACACTATCAAAGCACTACAAAAAGTGACTATAACAGGGCAAGTCCTAGATGATAACGGGAATAAGGTGTCTACTTTCAATGGTCTTATTTATCCTACTGTATTTGACAAAGAAGATAAGTTATTTACATTAGGAAATGATAATGCAAGTTATGCGGATCAATTCCTACTTCGTAAGAAGATTATATTCAAGGGACAAGCGAGTGTTACCAATGGTGACTTTTCTTTTTCTTTTGTTGTCCCTAAAGATATCAACTATGTAGTAGGTGATGGACGTATTTCCTACTATGCTGAAGACAATCAGAGTCTAGATGCCAATGGCTATTATGATGGTCTAATGGTAGGGGGATCTGACCAAACTGCTGTTGTTGACAATCAAGGACCAGAAGTGTTAGTTTATATGAATACAGAAGAATTTGCTAGAGGTGGCTTGACCGATAAAAATCCAACCTTACTTGTCAAACTGTACGATGAAAATGGAATTAATACGGTAGGTAACGGGATAGGACATGACTTATCGGGTACGGTAACTGCTCCAGATGGAAGTACTACCACCTATAACCTTAATGACTTCTATACTTCTACTACTGATGACTACAAAAGGGGATCTGTTCGTTATCCACTAAAAAATCTACCAACAGGACTACATCACGTAAAAGTACAAGCTTGGGACACTTACAATAATCCAGGAGAAGGAGATACAGAATTTGTCGTTGCTGAGTCAGCAGATTTAGCCCTCAAACAAGTACTAAACTACCCTAACCCATTCACTACCTCTACCAATTTCCAGTTTGAACACAACTACCCGTTCCAAGACCTAGAAGTACAAGTACAAGTATACACCGTGTCTGGACGGTTAATCAAAACGATTCAGCATGATATTTATGCTGAAACCAATACGGGGTATCGTGTATCAGATGTACACTGGGATGGTCTAGATGATTATGGCGATAGATTAGCAAAAGGTGTTTATGTATATAAGATATTTGTACAGGCTGCTGGAACTACAGAGAAAGCAAAACAAGTCAGTGAATTCCAAAAGTTAGTTATTTTGAAGTAAGCACTTATTTTGATAGCGGTATCATTCGATCTATTTCACACATCAATAGATCGAATGATACCAATAACTACCTTGAATTAACCCCTACACAGAAACTTATCTGTGATCTGAGACTATCAAAAAGATCAGAAGTTAAGTAGTTATTTATATAATAATATTAGTACTTTTGTACTTGTAAATCAAAACATAATCGCATGTAAACAATTTTACTTCAAAGAATCATTTAACATAATCACAAAGTAAATTTCAGAAAAAACAAGCACTATTTTTGTGTTGCTTTGAATCTGAAATCAAAAAAGACGTACAAAATATTAACTATATGAGAATCCAGATTCTGAGAAGCTGCTTATTATTTGCAACTTTATTCTACTTTGCTCCTACTGCTTCTGCACAAAATACTACTGACTGTCCTTTTGCAGGACGTTCTGCTGATGGCTCTGACTGTAATGGTACTATTATTACAGCCGTACCTTTTCTTCGCATTGTCCCTGATGCCCGTTTTGGTGGTATGGGAGATGTAGGAATAGCTATGGAAGCAGACCCTAACTCTATGCACTTCAACTCTGCGAATTTAGCTTTTGCTCAAAAAGATTTGAGTGTATCTGCTACTTTCACTCCTTGGTTACGTGCATTAGGACTAAATGACGTGTTTTTAGCCTATCTATCAGGTTACAAACATATTGATTATCAACAAACTATTGGTGCCAGTCTTCGTTTTTTCTCCTTGGGTCAAATTCAATATACCGATGATCAAGGCAATCCATTGCAGACGGTTCGTCCTAATGAATTCGAATTAGCTTTTTCTTATTCTCGTAAACTAGGAAAAGAATTTTCAGCGGGATTAACTGCTAAATATATTTTCTCTAACCTAGGTCAGGGATCAGTTAGTGGAGGTCAAAGCATGCAGCCTGCACACGGTTTTGCAGCTGATTTATCTTTCATGTATCGTAAAAAACTTAAAATTCAGGAAAAAGATGCCATTTTTGGAGCTGGATTAGTTTTTTCTAATCTTGGTACCAAATTATCTTATACTCAGTCTGCTAATAGAGATTACATCCCAGCTAATATGGGACTAGGATTTTCTTTTGAGTACAATTTTGACAAATACAACTCCGTTACGATTGGTTTTGATATCAACAAATTGCTCGTTCCTACTCCAGTACCTCGCAGTCAATATGATGAAGATGGCAATTTAGTTACTGATAATAATGGTAGAGCGATCGAGAATCCTAATTATGATGCTGATGGTGATGGTACTCCTGATTACAAACAACAATCTGTACCAGCATCAATATTCAGTTCATTTGGAGATGCTCCAGGAGGAGTAGGAGAAGAACTATCTGAATTGATGTATTCTGTTGGTATCGAATATTGGTACAATAAGCAGTTTGCCGTCCGTTTTGGACACTATAACGAGCATCGTTTCAAAGGTAATCGTAAGTTCTTCACGGTTGGTTTGGGAATTCGCTACAAGATTTTCAATATCAATTTCTCTTACTTGATTCCATCTCAAGCAGGACAAAGAAACCCATTGGACAACACCTTACGTTTTTCTATTTTATTCGACTTTGGTCAAGCACCAACTAAGAAAAAAGGACAGAAATAGAATTTATAAATTAAAAAGAGAAAGCCCTCTAGTTTCCATTGAAACTTAGAGGGCTTTCTCTTTTTGAGATACTTTTATAACTGCTCTAAGACAAAACCTCAATAGGGTTTTTATTTTCATCAATAGCCACAAAAGTAAAAGTACCTGTAATTGCTTTTTTTCGAGCATCTTCATACATTTCTTCTATAAAGATATCCACTTGTATTTTTAGGCTTTTGGTTCCTACTTTGATCACCTTAGCAATTAATTCAACCAAAGTCCCTGCTGGAATTGGATGTTTAAAATCTACGCGATCAGAAGAGACAGTCACCATTCTTTTGCGAGAAAAACGGGTAGCACAGATAAAAGCAACTTCATCCATCATTTGCAAGGCTGTCCCACCAAACAAGGTATCATAATGATTGGTAGTATTGGGGAATACAGCCTTAAATATCTTTGTTATCGAATGTTCAATTCTTTCTTCTATTTCCATTGTTTTTTTTGAAAAATCTACTAAACAATCTGCACACAAACAGTCTTCAAATTGTTCCTTTATATGTTTCAGAGCAGCTGTCGACAATTGAATTTGATTGCATTGGCATGCTGCTATATCGTCTACTTGACAGACAAAAGTCTGTTGACACTTTGTGCAGGTTTTATTCATAAATGAGCTTTAGGTTCGATAATTTCCCTTGCCACTCAGCCACTTCACTTTTAGTGATATTAGTAGATCCTGTCAGATCAACTACTTCTAAGTTTTTAGCCATTTCTAACAATGCTCCAAACTCTTGCTTTTCTAATTCATTACATTGCTTTAAGTGTAATTGTCTCAAAGCTGGCATCTCAGCGAGCGTCGCTGGCAAAGTAACCATTTTATTTTGACTCAGATGTAATACTTCTAGTTGATGAAGGTTTTTGATCTCTGTAGGGACCGTTTCCATCCCATTATTACTAAAATCCAAATACATCAATCTAGGACATTGTTCAATAATACTAGTCAATCCTTTCAACCCCACATCTGCTAAATATAGATGAGTCAACTTTTCCATACCTCCAAAATCCTCTAAAAGTGGTCCTCCTACTATACCTGCATTGCCACTCAAGTTTAAGGATTCTAATTTTGCTCCTCCCAGACTACCTGGCAGCATTTGAATGTTATTATTCGCTATATTCAAATAAGTCAAATCTTTCATTTCCAAAATAGCAGTCATCAATGGATTCCAATCCATATCTGGGTTCCCTGCTAAATTGAGGTAGGTTAGTTTAGACAAACTACGTAAGTAGTCTTCTTTAATATTACTAAATGCTCCATTCTGAAGATCCAGGTAAGTGAGGTTTTTTAAGTTGCCAATATTGAAAGTTAACTTCCCCATTGGGCAGTTTCCAGCATCTAGTTTTTTGAGTTCTCTACATTTTCGAAGCCCTTCTGGTAATTCTACTAAAGGGTTGTTATTAATTTCCAATACTTCCAACTCTGCAATATCACCAATCCCAGCCGGTAATGCTTTGATTTTATTATTGCTCAATTTCAATACAATTAGGTTCTCTAACAGAGAAAACGCTTCAGAAATACTCTCTATTTGATTGTCAGAAGCATCAAAAGCACGCATACGAATCAACTGCGTAATTCTATCTGGCAATTCAGTAATCTCATTCTTTGCGATATTAAGTTTGGTCATGTAACGAACGTCCATTACCGTTTTGGGGATAGATGTCAATTCATTTTCAGCAATATTCACTTCCTTCAATGTCTTGATAGCAGAAAGGTATTCAAAAGCACTCTCGAAATCTAAATCTGGATTTTTTGCTAGACCAATATAGATGAGAGCAGGCAGTTTTTCTAGATGACTTGGTAAATTTCGAAGTTTATTATTCTTTAGTTCCAAATGCTTGAGAGCAACCAACTTCTTGACTGTACTTGGTATACTGGTACCTTCGTTATTACTCAAGTCTAACCGTTCGATCTTAGGCATTTTTGCTAAAATACCCCATGCATTATTGAAGGCATTCCCCTTCAAACCATTGCTAGCCTTTAGTTCCGTTAGAGCTTTCAATTGAGGAAACTCTTTTTTGGGTAATTCCGCTATAGGATTGTCACTAATATCTAATCGTTGTAGCTTTGACCAAACATTGATCGCCTCTGGCAACGAGGCTAGTTCATTATTCGCTATATTCAATTCCTCCAAATTAGTGCAGGAAAATAGCTTCTCGGGTAATACTGTTAGAGACTGATTACTCAAATCCACTCTAGTAATAGTGGCAAGATCGAGTGTCGTATCTCCTAGGTTCGTCACAATAGTATCTTGTGCAAATAATGTTTGGATGAATAGGAATAAAGGTAGAGATAGTATAAAACGCATTATATTTATGATATTTTGAGTGATAAAGTAGTGAAGTAAATTTCTTTCCGTCAAAGAACAAATTCCTTTTAGCGGGGTGCAAAGTAAGTGGATTTGTTCATATACACTAATAGCTTTTGCAAATATTTGTCCAAAAATGACCAATTAAAATATAGATGAACTAACATCTTCAATAATTCTATTATTTTTGCACTGAATTTATCTAAAAAATAGGAATCCTTTCGTTATGATTACGAACAAGTTATTATAGAATTATTCCTATTCGGAGAACGCCAAGATTATACCTGGTAGTATACATAAACGATAGAATCGCTGTTTATGTTTTTTTGTTCTCCTCAAATATTTATTATAAAAACACTATGAGTAAAGTAGCTTTCATCACAGGAATCAATGGGCAAGATGGCTCTTATTTAGCAGAATTTTTAATTGAAAAAGGATACACCGTATGGGGTATTCTCAAAAGAAATTCTGTAGCAGAAAATCAAACCTATCGAATAGATAGTATTCGTAATCATGAGCGACTCAAACTAGTTTATGGAGATTTGATTGACTTAGCTTCCTTAGTTAGTGTATTGCAAAAATGCCAACCAGATGAAATTTATAATTTAGCAGCACAATCTCATGTCCGTATTAGTTTTGACCAACCTATATATACTGCTCAGGTGACTGGTATAGGGACACTTAATCTACTCGAAGCGGTTCGTTTAGTCTGTCCTAATGCTAGAGTATACCAAGCCAGCTCATCGGAAATGTTTGGAAATAATATCGATGCGGATGGTTATCAAAGAGAAACGACTGCATTGTCACCTGTTTCACCTTATGGCTGTGCGAAGGTTTTTTCTCATAATATCTGTATCAACTACCGTCATTCTTACAAGATGTTTATCTCTAACGGAATTCTTTTCAATCATGAGTCTCCTCGTAGAGGATCCAATTTCGTGACTAACAAAGTTGCTAAAGAAGCTGCAAAAATAAAATTAGGTTTATCAGATAAGTTAATCTTAGGAAATTTAGATTCGACCAGAGACTGGGGACACGCTAAAGACTATGTCCGAGCGATGTGGATGATACTCCAGCATGATACTCCAGATGACTTTGTTTGTTCGACAGGAATCTCTCATTCTGTTCGTTACTTAGTTGAGTATGTATTTGGTTTATTGGATTTGGATATGGAAAAACACTTAGGCACAGACCCTCGTTTTCTTCGCCCAGAAGAACTACATCACCTAAAGGGAGACTGTACTAAAATGAAACAAGCATTAGGATGGGAACCAGAATACACTTTCGAAACTATGATGGAAGAAATGGTAAACTATTGGTTAGATTTCTACAAAAATAAATAAGGTATGGCTACTAGACTAGTAACAGGAGGAACAGGAATGGTTGGGTCTGCAATACAGGCAGATCTAAAAATTGGCAGCAAGGATTGTGATTTGACGAGTTGGGTGGAGGTGAATGCTTTTTTTGAGCAGCACAAACCAAAGGAAGTAATCCACTGTGCAGCAAAAGTGGGTGGTATTTGGGGTAACATGCACTACAAAGGAGATTTCTTTAGAGATAATATATTGATGAATACGCATGTCATAGAAGCGGCTCGTCTACATGGTGTCAAAAAATTAGTCGCATTTTTATCTACTTGTGTTTTCCCTGATGACGTAGCCTATCCCCTGACAGAAAGTAAAATACACTTGGGCAAACCACATACCTCCAATGATGCTTATGCCTACGCTAAACGGATGACTGACATACAAATCAGAGCCTATAAGGAACAATATGATTTGGATTATGTCTCTGTGATACCTACCAATATTTATGGGCCTAAAGACTTATTTGATCTTAAAAATGGACACGTAGTTCCTTCTCTAATTCATCGTTGTTTCCTAGCACGAGAACGAGGAGAAAACCTAGAAGTCTGGGGAAGTGGAACGCCTCTTAGAGAATTTATTTACTCTGAAGATGTTGCGAAATTATCAGAATGGGCACTAGAACATTACCAAGAGGCAGAACCTATCATTTTTTCTACTTCTGAAGAGACGAGTATCAAGGAACTGACAGAAATGATTGTAGAGCTACTCCGTTTCAAAGGTAAATTGATCTGGTTGACCGATAAGCCTGATGGACAATTCCGCAAACCGAGTGATAATTCTAAATTAAAATCTTATCTACCAGATTTTAAATATACTCCTCTGTACGAAGGACTCAAAAAGACAGTGGCATGGTTCGAAGAAAACTACCCCAATATTAGGAGCTAAGAGCATATTGAAATGCATCTTAATTTGAAGTAATCAGACACGCTAAAAAATGAATAGGGATACATAACAAGGTATCCCTATTTTCTTTTTATCTTAGAGTATGTTTCGAAAGTCTATTAACACTTCACGTATATAATTTGAATAAAATCCATATGAAAGTAGGTTTATTTTTTGGCTCCTTCAATCCCATTCATTCTGGGCATCTTATGATTGCCAATTACTTAGTCGAACACAGTGATCTAGAAGAACTTTGGTTGGTACTAACTCCGCATAACCCACACAAAAAAAGGGCTTCATTAGCCAATGATTTTGATCGGCTACATTTAGTGTCTGTAGCTGCTCAGCAACATCCAAAAATTAAACCTTGCGACATTGAATTCAACTTACCAAAACCATCCTATACGATTGATACGCTAGCCTATCTTAGAGAAGAACATCCTGATAAGGATTTCACACTAATCATTGGTGGTGACAATCTCGCTACTTTCCACAAATGGAAAAACTACGATATTATCCTTCGGGACTTTCATTTACTAGTTTACAAACGTCCTCATTACGACTTGGGCGAGCTCCAAAATCATGAAAAAGTACAAGTAGTAGAAGCTCCTATTATGGAAATTTCTTCTTCTTTCATCCGACAATTGATCAAGGAAGGCAAATCCATTGCCTATTGGGTTCCTGAAACTGTGAAAAAAGAAATTGATTTAAGTGGTATGTATGCAATTTAAATGGACATATACCTCCCCTTTCGCTATGCTATTGATGGCGACGATAGGGCTTGGATGGAGCTGTCAAACGACACCACCTATCCACAACAAAGAAAAGGAAATTACTATCTCTAGTTTTGGGCAAAAAATCTTAACACAAGAAGCAGATCTCACCCCACTAGTAGCACATCAAGTATGGTTAGGTAGTGTTCCCAAACTAAACCAGTTAGCTTCTGACTGGATAGCGGTTCAATCTCAGGCTCTACAAGTTGGAGGGTGGCAATCACTTTCTGCTCGTGTTGCTCAAGTGCGTATTCCCAATGACACCAGTATTAGTTATTTAGACTTGTCCAATAGAAATCTATACTATATTCCTGACAAAATTGCTCATTACAAAAACCTACAATATTTATCTTTACGATACAATACACTACAAGAAATCAACCCTAAAATAGGTTTGTGTACTAAATTGAGAAGACTTGATTTATCCTCTAATCAACTCCCTAGGCTTCCCTTTGGTATTGTTTACCTAAGTCAAATACAAGAGCTAAACCTAACCGATAATAAATTGACGAGTTTGCCTAATTTTTTTGCTGGATTATCCAATCTAAAAGTATTAGATATTAGCAATCTGCATGGTAAAATGGCAACTGGCTATAACAATATACAACAGTTCCCATCTTGCTTATTGAAAATGAAGCAAATCGAAAAATTATTCTTAGATAGACTCCCCCTTCAGCAACTGCCTCCTCAGCTTCATCAAATGGCTCAACTGAAAGTCGTTAGTCTCAATGGAGCGACGCAGCTACAGCTCAATCAGGCATTTGAAGCACTTCGCAAAGTCGAAGGACTTATTGCATTGGATTTGTCTTTCATTGGTCGGACGACACTACCTAAAAGTATTGCGAAACTACAAAAACTAAAGGTGCTCATTTGGTACGAAAACGGAGATAGAAATGCCCCTTTTGTTCGACAAGAACTAGAGCGTCTATTGCCCAATACTAAAATATACTATGGTGATGCAACTACTCCATTCTTGAGAGGAAACTCTATCAAAACGATCCTAGCAGCGGGCAAAAAATAACCCTAAAGCCAGCTTTTACTGATTGGCTTTGTACGCTCTCTGAATAGAATCTTGTTCTGCCAAAAATTCCTCCATGACTTTAGCTGTTTTTTTCCCTAAGTTTTTGAGTCCAGCCTTAGCCGAAACTGCTACTTCGTGCTCTGGATATTCTTTCAAAATTTGACGATATATCTTACCGCCTTCTGCCACCAAATCTTTTTTCTCTAACCCTTTCTTTGTCATATGTTGATTGATATTACAGAAAGGAACTTTATCTTTTTTGAGGTGTAATTTGATATTGGTATCATACTCCACTGCTAGTAGAAGCAATGCTTCTGGATATAAATCATAGGTTTTGTAATTCTCTTTAATTTCCTCCAACAACTGTATTGCAATAAGATGATACCCTAAGCGAATGGCCAATCTAGCCGCTTGCATACAGTAAGCAGCAGATAAAGGATCTCCTGGTTGTTCTTCCACATATTGGATATAAGCAAACATCAACTGATTGTACTGACTCTCACTAGGATCAACTCCTCTAGGCAGGTTTTCCATTTCTTTTTGGAGGTTCTCTATTCGGTCTATTATCTTTTCTGATTTTGGTTTGAAAAAATAGTTTACCTTTTCAATCCCTTTTCCTTCAGGATATTTCTCTTGGTATAATGTATAAACTTCTCCTGCTCTCTTTAGATTTTTCTCTCCAGTGGTGTACACCATTGCCAAAAACAAATACGTATCCTCCATAATATCTACTTCAGGATAGTCTCTTATAATGGTTTCCAAATTGATAGCCGCTTCGTCCATATTACCAATACGATAATACAATGCCGCACACCGGTATAAGTAAATTGGCGTCATTTCATCTTCAGGATAATTGACCGTATACTTGATATAATTGGCTACCAGAGGTCGTACAAACTGATCACTAGTATTTCTTTCTACCGCTTTTTCCATTCCTGTAATCAATTCTTGCTCTTTCTGCATTTCCATATTGCAAGAAGATAAGCCAATCATTAGAATGAGTAAAAAAAGAAAAGATATTTGTTTCATCTAGTCAATAGAGTTTATGAAGTTGGTTAAAGTTTCTAGTTGTGCCTACAAACAGAAATACGAAACAACTTCTATTATAAATTAAGAACATGCTCTTAATCCTTACTAATATTTATCAATTCAATATAAAAAAATAATTGGCTATGAGGTGCTATGGTAGGGGGACTCCCTTCCTCACCATAAGCCAATTCGGGGGGGACGGCTAAAAAAGCAGCTCCTCCTTCTCCAAGTAGTAGTACTCCTTGCGAAATACCATCTATAATCGCATTACTTCCTACTTTAAATTTTAGAGGAACCATATCATCGAATGACTCATCTATTTTGGTTCCATCTTGGTCATAACACAAGTAATGCATAGCAACCTCATCTCCTACCATAACTGATGGCTCTCCCCCTTTATTGTAGATTAAGTGTTCTAGCCCTGTTTTTGTTTTTGGTAAGGTAATTTCTTTTTTTTGGTAAGAAACAATTGTTTCTTTTATTTTTTGTTCTACGGCTGCTAGTTGTTTCGTCTGAGCAGTCTCTTCTGCCTCTACACTTGTTTTACTTTTAATTTCATATAGTTTGAATCTAAAATCTACTAGTGCCTCTTCCTCTTCAAACAATAAAGCATAATCTCCTAAAAGTTCTGGAATAGTTGCAGCCTTTACCTTTACTTGTAAGCTATCTCCTTCCCCCATTAACTGAAGGGCATTTGTAAAAAAATTACTAAATTGAGGTGCTGGTATTTGTACCAAAATAGGATCTGTTTGTCCAAAAGAGCTATTCAATATACTATCCCCTTTGCATATAGCATAATCAATCCATACTTGCTCTCCTTCTTGGGGTTTGCGAGACTGCTTATCTTCACCAAACCATTGATACCAAAAGGATGCATCCTCATAGATTTCAAAACCCTTTGTTTGTTGTTTCCATAAAGGGCGTTGACAGCCTGCTTGACACCATAGCAAAGTACCAAGCAGACTAATCAGTATAAAAAATCGAGTTATATTCACTATTCTATTAGGTTCAATATTATCCCCAACCTCCACCATAAGAAGCCCAGTGACCAAATGGCCAAGGAATAGCTGCTAAAATAAGTAATAATCCAATTCCGTAAGCAATACAGACAGTACGGAATCGTGCTGGTGTTTCTGTCATTTTTTTGGAGCGAATATAGCCTACTGAAACAATAATAATCGCTAATAACATTAGAAAAATGTGCTCTACACTATAGAATCGAATCACCGGTACCTTCATTTGACTAAAATCAACCTTTACTCCCCAATTGAGAGCATACAACCCTAAACCTAACAATAACTGTACATGTAAGCTAATAAAAGCAAACTTGTGTACTTTCAAATCTTTGTCTGTGTATTCTCTATTCTTCTTCCAGCCACTAAAAGCGTTAGCTATTGCCCAAATAAGCAGTGCAAGTACTACCCATCTCAGTCCAGAGTGAGCATGTTTGAGTCCGTTCAACATCAGTTTTGTTTTTTATGTTCAATAAATTAATCCTCTTAAGTATAAACACAAAGTTAATGATTTTGCTCACATTGACGAATCATATTTGGGATAGAAAATGTGAGCAAAAATTCAAATTTACCGTAGAATAACCTACAGCCTCTCCCAACTACAAAATGCCTAACTTATAGGACATAAGCTAGGCATTTTGCAATTCGATTAGAGTTTCAAATTATAAACTGGTTCCTGATTTTTCAACAAACAAGGCGGAAATAGAACGATGTTCATGTACATTACGAATCGCTCTAGAAAATAATTTAGCAACAGAAATAACCCGAATTTTAGCACTCGTTTTCTGAAGAGGGATAGTATCCGTCACCAGCAGTTCCGTCAAAAGAGATTCTTCTATACGCTTGTAAGCTGGTCCTGACAATACTGGATGGGTACAAAACGCACGCACACTCTTGGCTCCATTTTCAGTCAAGATTGCCGCTGCTCTACATAAGGTTCCTGCGGTGTCTACTATATCATCAACCAAAACCACATCTTTTCCTTTCACATCTCCAATTACAGTCATCTCGGCCACTTCATTGGCTTTTGTTCGGTGTTTGTCACAGATCACTAGCCCTGTCCGAAAATGCTGTGCATAAGCACGTGCTCTTTTGGTACTCCCAACATCAGGGGCAGCAAATATATAATTGCTCGTGTCTACTCCATGTAAAGCATCAAAAAAAACAGCCTCACTCTTCAGATGATCCACAGGAATATCAAAAAAACCTTGAATCTGATCCGCATGCAAATCCATCGTCATAATACGATTAGCACCTGCTGCCATGAGTAAATTTGCCAACAATTTAGCCCCTATAGCGACCCTTGGTTTGTCTTTCCGATCTTGTCTAGCATAACCAAAGTAAGGAATCACGGCTGTAATATAACCTGCAGAGGCCCGTTTGGCAGCATCTATCATCAATAACAACTCCATAATATTGTCTGATGGAGCGAAAGTTGACTGAATAAAAAACACATACTTCCCGCGAACAGACTCCTGTATATTGGCTTGCATTTCGCCATCACTAAACGTCTGCACCACCATATTACCTAAAGCTTGACCATAATAGTCTGCAATCTTTTCGGCAACATAACGGGTTTGATTCCCTGAAAAAATAATTGTTTCTGTCATGATCTGGCAATCCGTGTTTTTTGATAAAAAATAACCAATTTCTATAACAACAAAAATAATCAGATTTTGATAGGAAAAGATACTTCATTAGACATTATTCAAAAGAAGAATAATAAAACTGATGTTACGCAAGAATAATAGTCTTCTTGAAAACCAGAAACGGAGCGGGCTTTTAGTCTCATGTTTAAAACCGCTCCTTGTCCAATCGCTAACTATTATGTTATAAACATATTCAAATCCTATACAACATTCAGTAATGTAACTCTTATTTCCACTGATATTCTCTCCACTGATTATATTCTGCTACGATTTCCATCAAATCTTTTTTCTTATATTCTTTGTTCTGAATTTTTTCATTCAGTTCTTTTGCTTCCTTAAAATAAATAGCAGCAAATTTTCGGAAACGTCCAAACTCTACTTCTTGCATTTTTCCGTCTTTTTCTAGAAATGTCTGTGTAAACGAATGCTCTCCGCTCGTATTTCTATATTCGTAGACTTTCATCTTTCCTTTTCCATCACACATTCGACGCATAAAAACCGCTAATCCTTTCTTTTTGGACAAAGCAAATATTTTAGACTCATAGACTACATCTCCACTGTGCCATGACTTGATGTCGGAAGGGCGATAAATTGTTTTCCCACCTTCATTATCCTTGAAGGTAATCATCGCAGAATAGCGATCTGGGGTACTAGGCATAATTTTGCCCTCTATTTTTTTATCATCTGTCTTGATTACAAAATCCTGTGCTTTCATCACGAATGGTAAAACAAAAGCAACTAATACCAATAATTTTTTCATACTATTTTTTTTTACACGTCAGAATACCTCGTAACTGACATTGAAGCTGTTTAAAAAGTCTCTTTATATCCAAATGAAATATCTTTTTCTGTTACTTTTCGTTAAAAATTAGCCGAATAGCTAAGGCTATTAGTCAAATTTTTGCCTCTATTAACAAAAAAATCTTACTCATTTCGTCACAAACGGACTTTTTAAACAACTTC
>CAYOJF010000006.1:0-37580 GCA_964404215.1 uncultured Aureispira sp.
CTCTATTGATTTCTCCTTCTAGGCGAGTAATTATTTGCCAAATCACTATAAAACTCCTACTTTTGATTTAAAAGTTGTGTCAAAATAACTCAAGTAAATTCCAATGAATATACATAACCTGACATAAACTAACTTTTAGTACACTAGACAAAGAACACAATGAAAGCATTTTTATTTCCAGGACAAGGAGCTCAATTTGTAGGAATGAGCCAAAAACTAATTGAACAACATCCTGCTGCCAAAGCCTATTTTGAGCAGGCAAACGATATTCTTCAATTTGATATCGAAAAAGTAATGGCAGAAGGCTCAGAAGAAGATCTGAGGCAAACTAAGATTACACAACCTGCCATTTTTCTACATTCTGTCATTACTGCTAAAGTAAAAATGGACTCTAATACTCCTCCTGTTGCTGTAGCAGGACACTCTTTAGGGGAGTTTTCGGCACTTGTTGCTAGTCAAGCACTTAGTTTTGAGGCTGGTTTACAACTGGTCTACCAAAGAGCATTAGCCATGCAAGAAGCTTGTGAAAATCAAGCTGGAACAATGGCGGCTATCATGACCAATGATATGGCAATGGTCGAAGAAGTTTGTGCCTCTATTGACGAGGTCGTTATTCCTGCCAATTATAATACTGCTAGTCAACTTGTTATATCAGGTTCAATAGAAGGTGTAGCAGCTGCTAGCAAACAGCTCAGCGAAAATGGAGCTAAAGCTATTCCTCTAGCGGTAGGTGGAGCATTTCATTCTCCACTTATGGATAGTGCCAAACAGAAACTACAACAAGCAATAGAGCAAACAGAATTTGCTCGTCCAATTTGTCCTATCTACCAAAATGTAACGGCTCTTCCGACACAAGATGTTCTCGAAATCCGAAAAAACCTTATCAATCAACTTACTGGAGCTGTCCGTTGGTCTCAAACTATACAAAATATGATTGGGAATGACATCAAGCACTTTGTTGAAGTTGGTGGTCGTGGGCGTATCCTATTGGGTATGATTCGTAAAATTGACCGTTCAGTAGGCATGGAAGTTTTATAAATTAAGAGCATACCTAACCTCCAATCTACTCTAGTAATAAAAAATCCTCTTCGGTTCAACTGAAGAGGATTTTTTATTTCCCTATTATCCTATCTTGATTACATCAAATTCAATTCAAAAGGATTAATAATTCGATAATCAACTTCAGCTGGCAGATATAGAATAATGTCTATCTCTTCCTCTAGATCTATTTCATTGATTCGGATTATTTTTTCGAGATTCGGCAATTCGAGCAGCAATAAGTTTTCCTCCTCATGAAATTCAACCTCCCAAGTATATCTTCCTACTTTTGCAATTGCTTGCAATTCTCTTTCGGTAATGTAAGGTGTATTTACATTCGTAACGATTCTAACTGTACCTTCATTCCATCTAACGACTTCAACCTCATTGGCAGTTACTAACTCCACTACTGGAGCGTCTTCATCTAATTCTATTGTTCTAACAAATGTTTTTTCTGCTTGTGCAAATGTATTGGCTATCATGACAGTCAACAACATCGCAATAAATACTAACGTTTTCATGATATTATATTTAAATGTGTTTTTAAAATTGCTTTTGTTTTTATTACATTGTAAAGATACCCCCTATTTACCCTTATTCCGATGATCCCCATCAGTAAGAAAGATGATTATCCTCATATCCTATCATGACGAACATCATTTATTAGTAATATATCTTGACCGATATTTGTATTCAGTAAGTGGTTAGAAATACCCCAAGCTTAGGACTCAATTTAAGAATTAGAGAAAATTCACTCATTTGAATTGGTTAGACCTCTAAAAACTATGTCATTCAATAGTTTTAATCACTTCTAGGTTATTACAGCAATAATAAAAATGATATTATGTCAATACTTCGGAAAAAGAATCCTACTAAAAAGCAACAGAAAAACACTGGACAAACAACTATCTCTAAGATACTCTACCCTACTGATTTTTCTGAGTTGGCCAAAGCTGGCTATCACTATTGCTTGCAACTAGCCCAAAAATTAGGGGCTAGTATTGATCTAGTCTACGCTTACCGCACGGATATCAGTATCCCCACTACGGCATCCTTTGGGCTTAAAATGGCCAAAGATAAAGAGGCTTTAGTCAAAGAGCAACTACGCTATTTTGCTAAATCTGCTGCCACAAACGATGTAGAAGTTAATTGCCAAACGATCCATGCAAATCCAAGACAAGGTATTGTCAACTATGCTAATGAAAACCAAATAGACTTGATTATGATGCCGACACAAGGGGAAAATAATGCTGTCGAAATTTTGTTTGGTAGTACTACCGTAGCAGTCCTTACCCATGCCAACTGTCCAATTTGGATAATTCCCGAAGGAGCTTTTTTCAACAAACAGATCAACCAACTCGCTTATGCAACCGATTTGAGTCAAGAAAACATTGACAACATTCTACTACCATTAGAGATTGCAAAAGCTTATCAAGCACATTTCAATTATATCTATGTCACTTCCGAACAGGGAGAACTGGCTGAAGAAATTATTAATGAGACGCTTATTACAGAATATGAAGGAGTAGCAATAGACTCTTACATCATTGAGAATGACAGAATAGAAGATGGTATTTTAGACTTTATTGCTGAAATTGATGTGGATTTATTGGTTACCTACAGTTCTCAAAAAAGTCTTCTTGAACAACTGTTGCACTTGAGTGTCACCCGTGATATTATTCAAAAATCTAAAACCCCCATGCTTGTAATGAAATAGAGATTATTTGTCTGGTGTAGCAATAATTTGTCTAAACGTAAGATTTATTCTTGGGGTTAGACATTTTTTTGTTTTTGCAATCTGATGTTGCCATATTGTCTGCGTTTGTCCTTTCATGACCAAGAGACTTCCTGTACCCAAATCAAGGGCCATTTTTTCTCTCTTGTCTGCTTTTTTTCTAAACTGTAATTTACGAACTGCTCCTAAGCTAACAGAAGCAATAATTGGATCGTCTCCCAATTCCTTTTCATCGTCGCTGTGCCACCCCATACTATCTTGACCATCTCGATAGAGATTGACCAATACACTATTGAAAGTATGTCCTATATCTAATTCTATCTTAGACTTGATTTTCATCAAAGTAGGAGTCCACCCTTCAGCAATCAGTTCTGTATTCGAATAACGGTAAGCAATCCCTTCATCTCCATACCAACCAATCAATCTAGGTTGTAAATAGGTCTTTCCAAATATCGTAATGGGATATTGTTCCCAATGAATTTCTTTCATTAAAGCTTCAAAATACCTAGTGGCAGTAGCCTCCTTCAAAAAATGTTCTTTATAAGAAATACTATCTTCTAAAATCAACATAACAAGGCTTTTTTTATGAAAAAGTTATACAATTAGAAACCATTAGGGATTATCATCAATTAAGTAATCATCTCTATTGTGTTATCAAACAAAAAGAGTATTTTTATACCCTTGATATCTACCTCCAATAACATTAGCAAGAGTAGTTATCATTAAACATCTACAAAACAAAACATCATATGGCACTGAAAGTTGGAAAATTATTTAAATGGATAGGAATCCTTATTGGAGGGTTGTTACTCTTATTTATAGTAGCAGCGATTGCAATCCCCTATTTTTATAAAGATGAATTGCTTAATGAAGCGAAAAAATTTGCGAATACACAAGTCAATGCTGAAGTTGATTTTGACAATGACCAAGTCGATGTTTCTTTACTCTGGACATTCCCTAACTTTAGTTTTAGTATTGGGGACTTCTCTATCACTGGTAAAGATGAATTTGAGGGTAAAAAATTAGCCGATATTGGGCGATTTGGCTTCCAATTGAATTTGATGGATGTTTATAATGGTAATTATACAGTGAAATCGATCAATCTAACGGATGCTAATTTGTATGTAAAAGTCCTCAAAAACGGCAAGGCTAACTACGATATTGTTGCTACCTCCGAAGAGAGTACCCCAGAAGAAGAAACAACTACTACTTCTGACAACAGCAATCTGAAATTTAGCCTAAGTAGCTATAGTATTGAAAACACCAATGTTATATTTGATAATGAAGTAACCGATATTTTTGTAGAAGTAAAAAATCTAAACCATAGTGGTACTGGAGAATTTACCTTAACCAACTATGACCTCAATACATTGACAGAAATAGAAGCATTGACATTTGCTATGGGAGGAATAAACTACCTCAACAAAACTAATATAGAAGTAGACTTCAATGCCAATATTGACCTAGACAATGGCAAATATAAACTACTAGATAATAGCTTTCGCCTAAATGCATTGGAACTAAAAGCCGATGGAGAAATCAACATGCCTGGAGGTGATGATATTGGGATTGATTTAACTTTCTTTGCTCCCAATACAAGTTTCGGTAGTGTGTTATCACTCATACCAGCAGCCTACACCAAAGATTTTGAAGATGTACAAACCAAAGGAACGTTTAGTTTCAATGGTTATACAAAAGGGACTTACAATGGAAAAACTAATAAAATACCTGCCTTTGGTATCAACCTAGAAGTCAAAGATGCCGAATTCAAATACCCTGATTTGCCTTTAGCGGTAGAAGATATTAATACTGACATTCGTATTAAGAATACTTCTTCAGATTTGGACAAAATGCTATTGGATGTTAATACATTCCACATCAAAGTAGGTCAAAATCCATTTGATGCAACTCTAAAACTAAGAACACCACTTTCTGACCCTGATATTGACGCCATGATAGATGGGGTAATTAACTTAGATGAGTTAGCAGAAGCTTTTCCTATAGAAGGAGTCAAAGAACTATCGGGAACAGTTACGGCAAATCTAAAAACAAAAACAAAGATTTCTTATATCGACAATAGTCAATACGACAAAGTGGATATGAAAGGGTTACTCGGTATTTCTAACGTCAATTACGTTGCCGAGGATTACCCTCCTATCTTAGTTAATAATCTGATGATGGACTTCACTCCTAATCAAGTTGACTTAAAAGATTTTGATTTAAAAATTGGTAAAAGTGATATCAAAGCATCAGGTAAGCTGGATAATATTTTAACCTATTTCTCTAGAGATAAAATCATGACCGGAGCCTTACAGGTAAAATCTAAGCTGCTTGATTTGAATGAAATTATGGGTGAAGAGGAAGAAGGAGAGGCTACAGAATCAGAAGCTTTAGCCACTGATATGCCTGACACCACTACAGCAGAAGGAGAAGACAAGGTCTTTGATAAATTCGATTTTGTAATGGCAGCAGATATAGAGCAAATTAAATACGATGTCTATGATATCAAAAATCTAAAGACAGAAGGTCACTTCTCTCCTGCCAAAGCTAGTTTGAATCAATTCGAAATGCTGATAGGAGAAGTAGACTTGCAAGCTAATGGAGTTGTAGAAAATGTCTATGGTTATTTATTTGATGATGAGCTACTCAAAGGAGTACTCAATGTTAGTTCTAATTACATGAACCTCAATCAGTTTATGAGTGAATCAGGAGAAGCCACCGAACCAGAAGCCCCGACTGAAGTACCTGATGATGTAGCTACTGTAGAGAGCGATCTGGAACCAATGCAGCTTCCTGACAATATTGATTTCACGCTCCAAACCGCTTTCAAAACGTTGATTTATGACAACTACAAATTCAGTAATGCTACCGCCAATGTACACGTACATGACCAAATTCTAGATATTACATCATTCAAAGCAGATGGTTTTGGTGGAAAATTAGCTTTGACAGGTAAATACAATACACAAAATGCCAATGAACCTACTTTTGCTTTCGGATACGATGTGGATAAACTTGACATTCAAACCATTGCTAAACAAGTTGGTATAGCTAAAAAATTCATTCCAGTGATAGAATCCTTGTATGGACGTTTCAATTCTAAATTTGAAATAGCTGGTACGCTTGACAAGAATTTATATCCTAAAATGAATAGCATCACAGCAGATGGACTCATTACTACTTTCAATACAGTAGTGAAAGGTAGTCCTTCTCTCAGTTCTTTGAGCGATAAACTTAAAATGCCTGATTTGAAAACATTAGCTCTAGACAATACCACCAACTGGTTTGTAATAGAAGATGGACGTTTCAAGATAGACCCTGCTGCTCGCAAAATCAAAGGAATGGATGTTATATTTGGCGGGTCTCATGGACTTGACAACACCATGGACTATGATATGAAAATGCGAGTTCCAAGAGCATTACTTAATCAAAACCCTGCTGGTCAAGCTGCCAATAATGCACTCAATACTGGCTTGGGAGCTTTATCTGGTCAAGCCTCTAAGTTAGGCATTGAAATAGAACAATCTGAATTTGTCAATTTGGGCATAGATATAGGGGGCTCTCCTTCCAAACCCAAATTCAATATCAAACTATTAGGTGCAGAAGGTAAAAAAGGAGAAACTCTAGGCGACCAAGTGGCTAACGAAATCAAAGCAGAAGCTGATAGAGTCAAAGCAGAAGCAGAAGCCAAAATCAAAGCAGAACAAGAACGTCTAAAAGCGGAAGCGGAAGCTTTTGTGGAAGCTGAAAAAGAAAAAGCTCGCCTAGAAGCAGAAAGATTAAAAAAAGAAGCAGAAGAAAAAGCTAAAAAATTGGCTCAACAGGCAGCCAATGATCCTAAAGGTGCTGTGGATAGTCTCAAAAATATTTTAGATAATGTCGGCAAAGGAAGTTTACCTAATTTGCCTAATCCATTGGGAGGGGATAAAAAGCCCAAAAATCCATTTGGCGGAATCAAAAACCCATTCAAAAAGTAATACTGCTCAATTTTAGGTTATCATGAATAATAACTGAACTTATTTTTATTCATCAACGTATTATTAAAGGCTGTTTAGGACAGCTCAAAACTTATATTTACAAGTTGGAGTAGTTTGAATCAAACTACTCCAATTATTTTATTAATCCTTAGATTTTATTAATCAATACTCTATGAAATTTATTTCCTCCCTTGTTATCGTATTATTTTTAACAACAACACTTCTAAATGCTCAATCTAATAGTGTTCTACAATATATCCCTAAAAAGGATGTCCTATTTATAGGAACTGTAACTCCTCATGAAACCTTCATGAAACTAGATGAGGCTACCCGCAATGACTATAACATTGCTCCTATTCTTGCCAATGCTCTAATCGGCATGACACAAGAAACTCCTGATGACAAACTAAGTGAATCGCTAACAGCTCGATTTGAGAATCCTAAAGAAACAGGGATTGAGACCCAAAAAAATGTCTTCTTTTGGGTTGCTAAAGCAAAAAGTCCCAAGATTGATCAATACGCAAAAGATCCTATGTATTTCCAGTTAGTAATACCTGTATTGGATATTACTAAATTAGAAATATTACTGGCTGACTTGTTTGGGGAACAAGCAACGGCTCCTATGATGACAGGCAAGTCTAAAAACATCATGCACAAAGGGACATTAATCAACTGGACAGACAAAAGAATGATTTTGACCAAATCTAGTTTAGAGCAATCTTTCTTCGAAGAAGATGAAGAGTTTGAAGCTAGAGAAACAGAAGCACTACGACTCAGAGCAAATGCTCTAGGTAATGAGTATAGCCCTGAAGAAACATTACTCAATGATGCTAATTTTCAACAACACCTACAGAAAAAAGCAGACATTGCATTGTGGATGGACTACGACAACTTACTCTCAGAGGTACCTGTCAATCAAATCCCAAGAGAAGCTAGAGCTACTGCTAATGCCGTTATGGGATTCTTTTCAGGATACAAAATAGCAGCCTATGTCAAGATACAAGACAAAGAATTGGTATTGGAATATACTAACTACTACGGCCCTGAGATGAATAATATCATGCGTGCTGCCAACAACATAAAAGCCAACAAAAATTTATTAAAATATGTCCAAGGACAAAACTTAATGGCATTTTACTCTGGCACCTTCAATATCCAAGGATATGCAGATACTTTCGTCGAAGAATTCAAAAAAGTATTGAATACTACCAAAGAGGGAAAGATACTCTCTAACATGATTGACATTCTTGATATTGTTATTGATGAAGATGAAATGTATACACTATGGAATGGCGATGTTATGATGGCAATGACTGATATTAAAACCATAGAACGTGAAGCAACCAACTATGAATACAATGATGAATCAGGTAAGTGGGACAAAAAAGTAGTCACAAAAGTAAAAGAGCCCCTACCAATTTTTGTAATGGGAGGTTCTTATGGCAGTAAAGAAAATGTCCTGAAATTTATCGAACTTGGAATCAATATTGGTGGACTATCTAAACGTGCAGATGGAGTATATGCGATAGCTGGCAGCTTAAGAGAAGTAGGAGTAGAGGTTTTTGTTATTATCAATAAGGGAACTCTTCTCATTACCAATAATATAGAATTGACCGAGAAACGCAAGGGATTCAAGTGTAAAGAAAGAATGAATAAAACGGATTGGAAAAATACAATGGCTCACAATACCTACGGATTCATTGATATTCAAAAGATCATAGAAGTAATGGAAAAAGTCAGCAAAGAAGCCGACAAAGACATGCCAAAAGATATGGCAGAAATCAAAGAAAAAATTGATAGAATAGAACTAAAAACACTCCCTGAAGGAAATAGTGGCTATACCACACAATTACGTCTAATCATGAAAGGAGACAACCAAAATACTTTAAACACATTAGTTGACTTTGGTTTCAAAGGATTTATGATGGTAATGATGAATGGTGGTTTTGGTGGATCAGAAGGTGATGACACCAAAGAAATGGACGATTTTGATGATGAATTCAAACGTCTATAAAACTCCTATTTGCAAATAATACAATGAAGAAGAGGTAGCAGAGCAGTAGATGTATCTGCTACCTTTTTTTATAAAAAAAATTCAGTATGATACCATTCAACAAACCTTACCTAACAGGCAAAGAAGCTCATTATCTATATGAAGCTGTTTCTTCGGGTAAAATATCTGGCAATGGTCTATTCACAAAACGGTGTCACCAGTTTTTTGAACAGCGATATGGTTTTCATAAAACATTACTAACGACTTCCTGTACAGATGCCTTAGAGATGGCAGCACTGTTACTCCGTATCCAACAAGGAGATGAAATCATTATGCCATCTTATACTTTTGTTTCTACTGCCAATGCATTTGTATTAAGAGGGGCTAAAATCATTTTCGCAGATTCTTATCCCAACAACCCCAATATTGATCCGACTCAAATAGAAGCTCTTATTACGCCAAAGACCAAAGCCATTGTAGTTGTTCATTATGCCGGTATTGCCTGTGATATGGATGCTATTATGCGTCTCAGTCGTCAATATAAAATTCCAGTGGTAGAAGATGCTGCACAAGCAATTGATTCTTTTTACGAAGGCAGACCACTCGGTAGTATAGGTGACTTGGGGGCTTTTTCTTTTCATGAAACTAAAAACATCATTTCAGGGGAAGGCGGTATGTTGGTCATCAATAACCCAGACCTAGTAGCTCGTGCCGAAATCATTTGGGAAAAAGGGACGAATAGAGCCGCATTTTTCAGAGGAGAAGTAGATAAATATGGCTGGATAGACATCGGTTCTTCTTTTTTACCTGCTGAAACAGTCGCAGCGTTCCTCTACTCTCAATTAGAACACATTGACGACATTCAGCATCAACGAAAAGCTATTTGGCAGCAGTATTACGATGGGTTACAATCCCTTGCACAACAAGGCTACTTCCAATTACCTTTAGTCCCTTCCTATGCCACTAATAATGGGCATTTATTTTATCTCGTTTGTCGCAATCTAGCAGAACGTTCTGAACTTATACACTATCTCCGTCAACAATCCATTCATCCTGTCTTTCACTATCTGTCGTTACACCAGAGCAATTTTTATAAACAGAAACATGATGGTCGAATATTAGAAAATTGTGATAAATTTGCAGAACGACTAGTACGTCTTCCTTTATTTTATGAGCTACAGTCGAGTCAAATCAATTACATCATCGAACAAATTCATCGATTTTTTTCTAAAGAACTTGTTTAAAATATAGCCATGTCTTATTTATATCTTGCTATTGCTATTTGTTTTGAAGTACTCGCTAGCTCTGCTCTCAAAGCCAGTAATGAATTTAAACTACTTCTCCCCTCCTTATTAGTAATTATAGGTTATATTGGGGCATTCTATTTCATGACTTTATCGCTACGTCAACTCACTCTAGCTACAGTCTATGCTAGTTGGTCAGGACTTGGAATCGTGCTAGTTACCCTAGTCGGTGTGTTTTATTACAAAGAAAAAATAGACCTTGCCTCTATTGTAGGTATGGGACTAATTATTGCTGGTGTCTTAGTTATGAATTTATTATCAGAGACCAATACTCATAGTTAAATTATGTTTCTAGATTTTTTCCTATTACTCAAAAACAGGGGTATACCTGTGTCTCTGACCGAATATCTGACACTACTAGAAGGGTTAGATCAAGGAGTTATTGACAAAAACATTGATAGCTTTTATTATTTATGTCGTTTGACTATGGTCAAGGATGAAAAAAACCTTGCCGCTTTTGATGGCCTTTTTGGGGCATATTTCAAGGGGGTAGAATACCTAACCGATGAAATGATTTATGAAATACCCGCCGATTGGCTTGCCAAAAATGGGGAGCGAACTTTCTCTAAAGAAGAAATGGACAAAATAAAAGCAGCGGGAGGACTCGAAAAACTCCTCGAACGTATCCAAGAGTTATTCAAAGAACAAAAAGAAAGGCATCAAGGAGGTAATAAATGGATAGGAACTGGCGGTACTTCTCCTTTTGGGGCTTATGGATATAATCCTGAAGGTATTCGGATTGGGCAACATGAAAGTAGACATCGTAGAGCTATCAAAGTCTGGGACAAACGACAGTTTGAAAACTTAAAAGATGATGTCGATCTAGAAACTCGTAATATCAAGCTTGCTCTCAAAAGGCTGCGGAAAATCACCCGTACGGGAACAGAAGAAGAACTAGACCTCTCTTCTACGATCAAAAAGACATCTGAAAATGCGGGGATGTTGTCTTTGCAGATGCAACCTGTCAAGAAAAACAATATCAAAATCCTACTTTTACTTGATATAGGAGGCAGTATGGATGATCATATCGAACTCTGTTCGCAGCTTTTCTCTGCTGCCAAATATGAATTCAAACATCTGAGTTCTTATTATTTTCACAATTGTGTCTACGAAATGCTCTGGACAGACAACAGTCGTCGTTGGGGCGAGTTTCTCTCTACTTTTGATATTATCAATAAATACAATAGTGACTACAAACTTATATTTGTAGGTGATGCCGCAATGTCTCCTTATGAACTCATGAGTAAATATGGAGCCGTAGAACACTACAATGAAGAAGCTGGCATGATTTGGCTCAATCGACTAAAAGAAAAATTCCCTGATTTGGTTTGGCTCAACCCAACTCCTAAAGAGGACTGGAATCATACTCAGTCTATCAAAATGGTTCGCCAGTACACTGAAAATCGTATGTTCCCACTCACCCTCAAAGGAATTAGTGAAGCGGTAGACGCTCTGAAAAATTAAGTAATCACCCTTTTTCCATCAAAATAGCTACTTGTTCTTTTAGTATTGCCAGACAAGTATCTATAGTCGTCAAATGTGTTCGGAAAGACAATACTGCTAAACGAATATAAATCGTTCCATCAATTGTGGTGGAAGATAAAAATACACGTCCATCTTGGCGAACAGCTTCTTGCAAATCTAAATTGAATTGATTGGCATCTTTTCCTTCTGGTACATATCTAGATATCATTACCGACAACTCTGGATAAGGACCTACTTCAAAACCTAATTTTTGGATTTCTTCGTAGAAGTAACGGCATAACCATATTTTTTCGCTCAAACAAGCCCTAAAAGGAGCCACTCCAAATAACTGCAACGGCAACCAAAGTCGCATGCCACGGAAGGGCTTAGTTAATTCTGGTGACATATCTGCTGGCGAAAGCTCCTCCATATCTTCGTAAGTATCCTGCATGTAACTTGCTTCCATATGTTGTGAGTCGTACAGCCATTTTGCATTCCGAACCAACACTGCACCACTTCCATAAGGCAAAAAGAGTCCTTTGTGAGGATCTATTACGATAGAATCTGCTCGTTCTATCCCTTTGAAATCAGCTTCACATTCTGGTGTTAAGATAAAAAATCCTCCATAAGCCGCATCAACATGAAACCAGACTTCTTCACTAGCACAAATATCAGCAATAGTATCTAGAGGATCTATTGCTCCAGTGTCCGTAGTACCTGCTGAAGCGATCACCAAAAACGGAATTAATCCATTTTCTTTATCCAACTGAATCGCTTTTTGCAGTTCATCTGGATTCATTCTGAAGTGTTCGTCCAATGGTATATTTCGGATCGTAGCTTCATATAATCCACTAATTTTGACGGCTTTAGTAGTACAATGATGAGCTTGTTGAGAAGTGTAGATAACTGTCTTATGAAAATCAGCTCCTTTGAGTCCCTTATAATCTCGTGCCGTTACTACTCCAACTAAGTTCGCAATAGAACCACCTGAAGTCAGATTGCCACCAGCTTCTTTAGGCAATCCAAATAAATCACAAAGCCAACGAATCAAAATATTTTCCATTCGTACTGCCCCTGGTCCTCCATAAAAAACACCTGCATACCTATTCGTCACGTCTGCCATATAATCGCCCAATGCAGAAGGATAGATCCCTCCCCCTGGGATATACGCAATGTGCCCTCCTGAAGCTGGATTCAATCCTGGTCGGTCTACATTTTCAGCAATTAAGCTCAACAAATGCTCTATGTCCCGTCCTTTTTCTTGTATAGGATAATCCCATAAAGCAGCTCCTTTATCTTCTGTAACGATATATGCTTTTTCAGAAGAGATTTTATCTAGAAAACGCTCTGTATAAGCAATTACTTCCTCTTGGAGTTGTTTTCTCTCCAAACGATTTGGCTCCAGTACCGTTGATAATTCTTGTAATCTTAGTATTCTATCTTTCATAAGACTTGCTTAAGTTTGTCATTTTTTCGCTCCCTAGTCGTGTCCATACTCTATATGACACAAATTAATTGAAAAAACAGTCAAAAATGTTTTTATTTGTTCCAAACACTACACTCTAGGAAAGTTTATTTGGTTGTACCCATCTATATTGACACTTAATATTTGCTCTGTTCACTACACAAATATCTGTTTAAATATACTGTTTTGGTATCAACTTCCTGTCATTTTTTGATGATAAACTTTTCCAGTAAACTTTCACAATAATCGTATTAGATTCCCGAAGATATAATCAGATTATTTTACTACATCTTAATTGAATTAGATGTTCTTGACAACCGCTCTTCTAAAGAAGAAATCAACGGTGAAAGAGATAGCCGTTTACTCTGACAGAAACAGTGGCATGGTTAATAATGAATTGCCAGCCAAACTATATGAATTTAGTAATCTAGAGCAACTCTATCTCTCTGCTGACTTTAAGTCGCTATCACCAGCTATTGCTAACTTAAAGCAATTAAACTATCTAACTATATCTTCTGGTCGCATTCGTGTAATTCCAGAAGGGATTGGTACGCTATCCAAACTGGAGTCATTGACGATTTCTGGATTGCGGATTGATGTACTCCCATCTCATCTCGGTAATTTAAAACAACTCAAAAACTTGACGATTAGTTATACTAATCTCAAAAAGTTGCCTGATTTCATCAATGAGCTGACCAACCTAGAATCTCTAGTGGTCATTGATAATCCTGCCCTGACCGATATTTCGATACTCGCGAAAGGAAAACTCAAAAAGCTCAACTACCTATTCATTCGGAACAAGCTAGATGATGCTACACTTTCGCCTGTATTTGAGATAGAAGGACTCGAAACCTTAAAACTTGGGTACAATAGTTTGACAGAAATTCCAAGTACGATCGAACGGCTACAAAACCTGCAAATACTGTATCTCAACTACAATAATATTACAGAAGTACCTAGTGTCATCGCTAAACTTCTGCTATTGGAAGAGATTAGATTGGAAGGAAATCAACTCGAACAATTCCCAACAATACTTAAAGAACTGCCACAACTCAAAAAAATTGGTTGGACTAATAACCCACTTGGCAAATACTGCAAAGAACTCCTAGAGTTTCCAGTAGAAGTTATCAATCCTTACGAAAAAGCAGCTCCCAAAGCTAAATTCGCTGCTTTTCTGGACAAAATACAAGCCTGCCATTTCAGTCCTATACAATTGGATCTTTTCTTTGATGTACAATGTAATCGAATGTTGCCTCTGGGCAAATATGCTCGGGTAGATTTCATTGCCCTTCTTCGATTCGATGATAGAGGATTTGAAAATTCTGTTATTGAAAAACTGGTAGAATACGAACAACAAAAGACAACTGTCCATTCTATAGACAAGACTTCTGTTGTTGCCATTTTAGGCAAAATCAATGCTAAAAAAACAAGTATCAAGGATGCTCTCCGCAAAGAAGGTATTGGATATAGTACCAAGCCAACAGCAGAGGTAACTCACTTATTGGTAGGCTCTGCCATCAAGGACCCAGCTCCTTTATTGGACGAAACCTATACTCTGATTAGCGAACAGGCTTTTCAGCAGTACATGAATAAATGGACAGCACCCTATCTACTGGATCGTAGAAACACGGGGACTCTTGCCAATCTAGCCAATCTATTACTTAGCCCTGACAGCGAGAATCAAACCCTAGGAGTTGAGCTTCTGAAGGGAGGTGGCGTTCCTCAAGAACTCCTATCTGAACTGTTTATTGTCTATAAATTTTGTAGAAATAAAAA
This sequence comes from uncultured Aureispira sp., assembly GCA_964404215.1. Taxonomy (GTDB): domain Bacteria; phylum Bacteroidota; class Bacteroidia; order Chitinophagales; family Saprospiraceae; genus Aureispira. The sequence goes on from CAYOJF010000006.1 coordinate 14,753, forward strand.
AACAGCTCAAAAAGCAAGAAAATTGCTTGTTAACCATGCTTCCAAAAACCTACTCAAATCGCTTAAAATGCGTATTTCATTGAGTAGTATCAAGGATAGGTATTTGATTAACGGAAAAATACAAAAGCTCACTGAAGGAACAGAAGTAGAAGCTTGGAAAGTCGCTCAATACGCTTATCAATATGACCCTTTGGTATGGAAAGAGATTGTGTGGCTAGGACTAAAAGATGCTCCATCAAATGCAGCTCATTCTTTCTTACAAAAAGTAGTGTTGGATGAAGTGAGTATGGAAAATGGTCGTTTTAGCGTTCCTCCTAGCTTACACCCATTCTTACCCCTACTCTACGAATGCTGTAATTTTGTAGAAGAATTGAGTCTACATAATATTGCAGAGGTTCCCAATGGTATATCCAAACTTACCCGACTCAAGACACTTAATATATATGCTCATCATGGAATGATTGAGTTACCAATTGACTTGGGAATTACCCCCAATCTTAAAAGCTTACAGCTTTATGCCTGTCAGCCCAATGATTGGGAACCTATTTTCAAGCTAATCAATAGCAGTCCACTACTAAACAAACTTAATCTCAATAGGAGTATGTTAGGTGGGTTAGCTCCCAATATCACTAGTCTCAAAAATATTGAGACCTTAGAACTAGTGGGACGTAGAATGGGAGCTAAAGATCTAAAACTACTCGCCAAAATGCCCAAATTACGCTCTCTAATTTGTAAGGATATTCCAGGGCATTTGTCAGATGACTTTTTAGTACTCAAAAATATTGAAGAGCTTTCTTTTGAACAAGGCAATCAGTATAGTTATAATATTAGTCCTAACATCTATCGAATGTCTAATCTAAAGGCACTCACGATTATTGGACCAGCTAAAATACCAAATGAACTGAATTTGATTACTTCTCTAGAAACACTCCGAATAGATTTCACTTATAGAAGACTAAATGCTCTCCAACCTTATCAGGTGGATCAACTGATCCATCTCAAAAAACTCATGGTAAGAGGTGAATTTGATCACTTTCAAAAAGTAATACCTATTTTCAAAAAGTTAGAATATTTAGAATTGTCCTTTGGACAATATAATACGGACCTATTATTAGATTTACTAGCAAAACTACCTAATCTAAAAGTATTTAAACGATACCTGAATACGACTGAATTATTACAATTTCAGTCTCGATTCCCTCAAATACAATTTATTCCTTAAGAATAAGAACAAGCCTAAGACTGTTTAGAAAAAGTGCTGCAAATCTAATTGATTTCCAGCATTTTTTTTATTAACTATTATGACACTTACAAGAAGAAAATTCTTCAACAATTTTGTATTTTTACTTAGAAGTTATTTTAGTAATCATACAAATTTTTCCACCGCAAAAAAGTCTACTTTTTACATTTACCCGTGTAACGGTTCTCTTTGTTAAATGTATGAGATACATTTAACCTTAAGGACTTGTTTATGACTCCAAACTACTGAAAGTATCCCTCTTTTATTCGGACAAACACTAACTTATGTATCTTTCTACTGCTCTAGATAAAAAAAAATCGCTTGTTAAAGACATTGCTGTCTACTCTGATAGAGATGCTGCTATGATCAATTATGAACTGCCAGCCGAACTCTACGAATTTCATAATCTAGAACAGCTTTACTTATCCTGTCATTTCAAAAATCTATCCGATAAGATTGCCCAATTAGATAAATTAACTCGGCTTTCTCTTTCTTCTAATAGACTTACCAAACTACCCAAAGAGATTGGACAACTTTCCAATTTAGAACATTTATCGATACAAGCCCCTATTGATCAAATCCCAATAGAAATAGGACAACTCAAAAAGCTCAAAAGCTTATACATTAGTCATACTAGTATCAAGACTCTACCTCCTTTTTTAGCTCAATTATCTTTTCTAGAGCGATTGGTTATTAGTAAAAACTCTTCGCTCAAAGATATTTCAGCTATTGGAGCTTGTCGACAACCTACATTGACAAACCTATCCATCAACAACGAACTATATCCTAAACAATTACTCCCTATATTTAAGGTAACTTCTCTCACAAGCCTCTGGATCAACAACAATAACCTAGACGAGCTTCCTACAGAAATTAATCAGTTAACTAGTCTGCAAACACTAAATCTAGGCAACAATCAGCTAAAAAATCTTCCTGAAGCCCTATTACCCCTCAAACAGCTTACTGATATTCGATTCCATCTCAACCAAATAGAACAATTCCCTACTGTTCTATTACAAATGCCTCAGCTACAAAAAATTATTTGGACAGACAATCCGTTAGGTACAAGTTGTCAAGAAATACTCCAGCTCCCCCTTTCGGTCATTAATCCTTATAGCAATGTAGTTCCTAGAAGAAAATTCGAGAAATTTATTACTACTATTAAAGCTCAAAACTTTTCCAGTATACAGTTAGACTTATTTTTCAATATACAAAACACTCGCCCTCTCCCACTAGCGACCTATCAGCGACATGATTTCATTAGATTAACAAACTTTCCTGACAAAACATTTGTCTTATCTGTGGTAGAGAAAATGTTATTGTACAAACAAAACTATCTAGAAGAGCAGCCCCTATCTAAAGAAAGTTCGTTATGTATTTTAGGCAAGGTTAGCCTAAGTAAAAATAATATAAAAGCTACTCTTAAAAAACAAGGGATTACCTATCAAACTTCTATCAATGGAAAAACCACTCATGTATTGGTAGGTACTAGTATCAAAGACTATAGTATACTAAATACGTACCCCAAAACCACACTTATCAGTGAGCAAATTTTCCAACAATACATGAACGATTGGACAGATCCTTATCTTTTACAAAAAGAAAGTGTCCATTCACTCCAAAATATTGCGGCCTTGCTCCTCAGTCAGGATACGAATAATCAAGCATTGGGGATAGAATTACTCAAAGGTGGTGGCGTGCCAGCTACTCTGTTGACCGAGCTTTTTATTGTTTATAAGTTTTGTACAGACAAAAAAGTAGCTCAAAAAGCACGCAATCTTGTCAAAAGAAATGCTTCTGCTTCTTTGCTTGATAAACTAAAGCTGCGTATTCCTTTAGGAAGTATTAAAGATAGCTATTTGACTAATGGCAAAATTCAGCAATTAACAGAAGGTACAGAACTCATCCCTTGGAAAATTGCTCAATATGCTTATCGATTTAATCAATCTGTCTGGAAAAATGCAGCTCCTTTAGGATTACAAGATGCTCCTACAGCAGAAGCTAAAAGCTTTTTGCACCAAGTGGTATTAGACGAAGCAAAACGATTTGATAACATGGGGCGATTTACACTCCGTGCGAATTGGATTCCCTTCAGCGATTTACTTTTTGATCCCCAGCATCCTATAAAGGAACTTTGGGTTGAAAAAGTATCCTTATCCAACTTGGTAACACAACTAAAGGAACTTCGTTCTATTGTTCTCTATGGGCAAACAAACAATGATCAACTTCCCGCAAGCTTAAAGAAAGCTAGTATGCTAGAAACCATTTATTTTTTCGCTTGTGAATATCAAGACTGGTCTAGTATTATGGAGCTTGTTCGCCCTGTATCCACCCTCAAAACACTGCGATTTAGCTCTAGTAGTTTAAGTAATTTACCACAAAACATTACGACTCTTACCAATATCACCCATATTGAACTTAGCACTTGCTGTGATGCAGAAAATTTAAAAAAACTAGCTCAAATCCCACAGCTTCGTTCCTTGTATTGTAGTAACCCTAGCTGTGATTTAGATGATGCCTTTTTGGTTCTGCACAATATTCAAGAACTTAATTTTGAACGCGATAACAAAAGTGCTTATCAAGTGACTCCCAACATCGCACAGTTAAAAAACCTTAAAGCTCTAAAACTAAAAGGCCCGGCACAAATTCCAGACGAAATCAATGACTTGATCTCCCTAGAAAGTCTTCATATACATTTCACCTACCATCGACCTCAACCACTACAAGCACATCAGATTGATAGATTGCAGAACCTCCATACACTACGTATCAATGGAGAGCTAGAAGGATATGAACAAGTACTTCCATTATTCAAAAAGTTAGAATTTCTAGAACTCTATTATGGTAAATACTCCAATGAAGTATTACTTGATTTACTAGGCAAAATACCTTCGCTCAAAACATTTAGACGCTTTCTTAATCCACAAGATTTAGCTTTATTCCAACGTAAGTACCCGCATATTAACTTTATCTCCAAATAGCTTTGGAATAGAAATTGATTTTATAGAAGTGGTTTAAAAATAAAAGTGCTTACTGTAGCGTTTTAAACACACTTTTACGGCCTATGAACTATCCTTAAGTAATCTTACAAATATTTCTGTACTGAAAAAAGTCTAATTTTGACCATTACTTAAGTAGTTCTTCATAACTTCTATCTGAAAATCAATTGCTATGAAAAATATATTTTTTGCCTTATTAATGGTTGGCACCTCAAATGTTTTTTGCCAAAATCTAGTTCTAAATCCATCCTTCGAATTAGGAGGAGAGTGTGATGGGACGACTGAAAGTTTAGAAAAAGTAGACAATTGGCTATCTCTAACAGGTCCTGCAAAATATATCAATACAAACTGTCCTCTTAGTCGAGATTCTCGTTCTTACATACAAGGCATGAAATTGCCTCCTGCTAGTCATGGTAATGTGTTTGCAGGAATTGGAATTGCCGAAAAAGGACAATATATTCAAGGAAAACTAAGTACTAAACTTGAAAAAGGGAAACAATATGTTGTCAAAATGAATGTTAGACTTCCCATTAAATTCTGCTCTACACCGATCAACGAATTAGGTGTTGTCTTAGGTAATGAGGCATTAGAAGTGACACAAGAATACAGAAATATTGATTTGCCAGCATTAGCATTGGTCAATAATACACAAAGCCCTATTTCTAACCAATACCAATGGGAAGAGCTTTCTACACTTTATACTGCTAACGGAGACGAAGAATATATAGCAATTGGCAATTTCAAATCTAACAATGAAGGGCTGCTAGCTAACCGAACTACAAAAGAGTGTACTTATTTATTTTTAGACAATATATCAGTCAAGGCTTTTACGGCGGAAGAACTCCCTCATTTCAATGAAGAAGTTGCTCTGAAAAAGAATAATCGGTATTTACTCCATAATATTCAATTCAAAACAGGAAATGCGGAAATATTAGCGTCTTCTGATAAAGAATTTTCTGCTTTAGCTAAGTTTCTAATTGACAACCCATCACTCAAAGTAGAGATTAGTAGTCATACTGACAATAGCCATAATCCTGCCGCTGCAAAAGTACTCACAACGGTAAGAGCGAATAATGTTCGTGAAAAATTAGTAAAACTCAATGTTGCTCCTGAACAGTTCAGTATCAATCCAAAAGGTGCTTCAACCCCAATGATGCTTAATAATACAGAAAAAGGTCGCACTAAAAACAATCGTTTAGAATTACTCATTCTAGATCTTTAGCAATGAAGTATCTCTGAATACAAAATAGCCATGAACATTATCTTATGTTCATGGCTATTTTATTTTTTACTCTGGGTGTAAAAAGAGGAAAGGACTTGCAAGCATTACTGCCTGTCAAGTCCTAAATCACCCCAATTAAAACTCAAATTTATGGTATGTTAATTACAATTCCAAGTATTTAAATACTTTTCTAAAAGAAACTAACAATTTATCTTGAAATTTGGATTGGAAAATGGACTTGCAAGCATTACTGCTTGACAAGTCCTAAATCACCCCAATTAAAACCCAAATTTTTAATTTCACATTCTTACTTAATAATATTCAAACAGTAAGCCAAAATATAAATAAATAAAAAACAACCCCTTACAAATAAAATTAAATACAATTAAATTTCATTACAAAAATGAAGACCTAAAACAAGATTACCAATTTTTGACATTCAAATCTATAAGTCGTTTTTTAACATCTGCTGCGATAGCTTCTCTAGCTGCTTCTAAGTATACTAATTCTTGATCTTTAGCCACAGATTCCAATTTATTTTTTTGATTTTTATTAAAGAAGTTCTCTGCAAGACTAACCAAATTAGGAAAATAATCGGAAACGATATCTATTGTAATAGTAGTATAGATCTTAGACTTGGTAAGCATTATGATCCCCTTTATATCGGGATGAATAACTACTAAGGCGTCTTCTATTAGCTCTTCAACGTTTACTCCAAAATCATTTTTTTGCAAAATGTGTCCAGCGATGTAATTATCAACAAAATGAGCATACTTTTCTTCCATTTTGAGAATACGCTCCCCTACCAACTTTGCTTTTTGGTTCGACTCCCTAGTCCCTGCGACTGCTCCAATAATAAGCAGTACAATTGCTCCTAATAGAAAATAAAGTATCATAAGTATTGGTTATATATCTAAAAATTCTTTTAGTGTAGGAATCTTTAGTGATTATTCTTCTTCTGCCCAGCCTTTAGTTCGGTCTACTGCACGCTTCCACCCATTATACATCTTATCTCTTTTCTCAGGAGTCATATCTGCTTCAAAATTTCGATCTAGATGCCATTTATCGCTCAAATCTTCTTTACTCCAAAACCCTACTCCCAAACCAGCTAAGTAAGCTGCACCTAAGGCTGTTGTTTCAATTATTTGAGGTCGTTCTACTATAGTATTTAACATATCTGCCTGAAACTGCATCAAAAAATTATTGGCACAAGCTCCTCCATCTACTCGAAGTGCTTTCAGTTTCAATTGAGCATCTTGCTCCATTGCATCCAATACATCTCTTACCTGGTAAGCCAAAGATTCTAAAGTAGCTCGAATAATATGAAACTTATTGGTTCCTCTAGTCATCCCTAATATTGCCCCCCGAGCATACATATCCCAGTAGGGAGCTCCTAAACCTGCAAAAGCGGGTACCACATAAACCCCTCCTGTATCCGTCACTTTTGTAGTAAAATATTCTGAATCGGGGGCATCATCTAATAGCTTTACTTCATCTCGCAACCACTGAATAGCTGCACCTGCTATAAAAACAGATCCTTCTAAAGCATAGGTTACTTTACCATCTATTCCCCAAGCGATAGTGGTCAACAAACCATGATTGGATTGGATCATTTCTGTCCCCGTATTCATCAACATAAAACACCCTGTTCCATAGGTATTCTTTGCCATTCCTTCTACATGACATCCTTGACCAAATAATGCCGCTTGCTGGTCTCCTGCTATTCCTGCCACAGGAATAGATATTCCTCCAAATAAGCTCTCTTTAGTCTGGCCAAAAACTCCACTAGAAGGCTTTACCATTGGTAATAAATTAGTTGGAATGGCTAATTGATCCAACATTTTTTCATCCCATTCTAAAGTCTGTATATTATAAATCATCGTACGAGAAGCATTGCTGTAGTCTGTAGCATGCTCTCCTGTCAGGTTCCAAAGCAACCAAGTATCTATCGTACCAAAAAGCAGCTCTCCTGCTTCTGCTGCGGCTCTAGCCCCTTCCACATTTTCTAAAATCCAATGTAGTTTTGTCCCTGAAAAATAAGCATCAACAACCAACCCCATGTTTTGATAAACATAATCTGCCAAACCTTCTTCTTTGAGGCGGTCACAGATAGAAGCCGTTCGCCTATCTTGCCAGACAATCGCATTATGAATTGGCTTTCCTGTTTTTTTGTTCCAAACAACAGTAGTTTCTCTCTGATTCGTAATTCCAATCGCTTTAATCTGAGTGGGGTCAATTTCTTGCTCTCGCAATACTTGTTTAGCAACCTTCAGTTGAGTTTCCCAGATCTCGGTGGCATTATGTTCCACCCATCCCGATTGAGGATATATCTGTGTAAATTCTTGTTGGGCAGTCCCAACAATTTCTCCTTTTTTATCAAAAATAATAGCTCTTGAACTGGTAGTTCCTTGGTCTAATGCTAAAATCATATTTTTTGTCGTAAATTGTTATTTTTCTAAGAGTAGAAAAATACTATCATTTTGTCACATATTCAAGCAAGTATCCAAAAATGTACCTGAAGACCACGCTCTCTTTTTTCCTTATTTGTCTCACAACCTATATTTTATCTGCACAATTGCCCGATAGTTGCTACCAAGATCCTTCTTGTCAGCACACCAAACAAATGTTACAAAAAGCACAAGGGCAATGGGGAAATCAAGATATAACCCGCAACTCTAATGCAAGGAGTGAAGCCATTGATATTATTCATTATGCTGTGATGCTAGATATGAGTGCCTTCGACAAACAATACATAAAGGGACATTGTACGGTTACAGCTAAAGCTAAAAAGAGTGGCATTCGCCAAATACAGCTTGATTTATTGCAGCTAAAAATAACAGCAATCACTTTTAACGATCAGCCTATTCCGTTCGACTATAATGATACCATTATTACTATTGATTTCAAACAAGATCTCCCTTCCTCTAGTAATAGTAAAATCAAAATAACTTATGAAGGTAAACCTCAAAAAGATGGTAGTTGGGGAGGTTTTTATTATACCAAGGACTATGCTTATAATATGGGGGTTGGATTCACTTCCAATCCACATAACTACGGTAGAGTATGGCATCCCTGCTTTGATAATTTCTTAGAAAAAGCTACTTATGATTTTGAAATTATTACTCCACCAAATAAAGTAGCTCACTGCAATGGATTTCTGCTTAGTAGAAATAAACGAGCTGACAAAACCACTAGTCGTTGGGGAATGGACAAACCCATCCCTACCTATCTAGCGTGTGTGGCAGTATCTGACTATACTACACTTAAAGACACCTATCAAGGAGACTACAATCCTGTTCCGATTGAACTCGCTGCCCAGACCGCTGATACGACTCGACTACAACAGTCTTTCAAAAACCTAAAACAAGCCATCAAAGCTTATGAATACTGGTATGGCCCACATCGTTTCAATAAAGTAGGATACTCTTTAGTTCCTTTCAATTCGGGTGCGATGGAACATGCTACCAATATTGCCTACCCCATCTATGCTGCTAATGGCACTCTTCGATGGGAATCCCTAATGGCTCATGAATTGGGCCACAGTTGGTGGGGCAATAATGTCACTTGTCTAACAGGGCAAGATATGTGGATTAATGAAGGAATGGCATCTTATAGTGTACATCTTTTTTATGAGCAGGTCTATGGTCAGCGACGCTATATCCAAGAAGTTAAGAAAAACCATATCAATGTCCTGCTCAATGCTCACAAAACAGAAGGTACTTACCGACCTATCTCGGGTGTTCCTTTTGAATACACTTATGGTACCCATGTCTACAAAAAAGGAGCGGTTGTCGCTCACAATCTACGAACTTACCTCGGAGATTCATTATTTAGAGTGGGATTGCAACACATTCAAGAAAAATTCAAATTTCAGAGTATCACTTCTGTACAAATGCGAGATGAGCTATCGATAGCTACACAAGTCAATTTAACTCCATTTTTTGATGATTGGGTTTTCACCGCTGGTTACCCTGATTTCTGTATCCAAGAATATAGTTTACTAGATGACATGTTATTGTTCAAAGCAAATCAATACTTAGTCGGGCGAACGACAAAACATACTCAAGTTCCATTAGAAGTTACTTTATGGAGTAAGGATTGGCAAAAACATACCACTCAAGTAATTGCTAACCCTAATGTAAACGTTGCTATTCCAGCTCCTTTTGAACCTGTAGCAGTCATTCTAAACCAATCTCACCAACTCAACCAAGGAAGCATTGATTTCGAGGTAATTGCTAATCAGAGTAATAAAAACAACCTTTCCTATCCTACTACATTGGGAATAAAACATCTTGAAATAAAACAACTCAAAGACTCCGCTTTATTACATATCAAGTATCATTTAGGAAAAATAGATACCACTGGTTTTGGCTCTACTGCTCCAGATACCATTGGTTTTTGGTCTATCAATGGTATCTTTCCTGATAGCTTTAAGAGTATCATTAACTTCAAAGAAGTGTCTCCTGATTTTGATGTCCTGTATTACAAACCGTTTGATGGAAGAAAGTGGCAAGAAGCTTCTAAAAAAGAAGGACATTATGAAATGAAGAAGGGACTGTATTGCTGGGGGAATACAAGCACATCCAATTCAGTTAATATCAATTCTACTAGTGCTTCAATGAGTGGTGGGGACTCCCCCATTCCATTCCATTGCTCTATTAATGGAAACAGACTATCTATTATTAGTTCACAACTAGAAAAAGATTTTATTTACATCGAAATGCATAATGCTGCCGACAAAAAAATAAAATGCCAAAAAGTACGTTTCAAGGATGGAAAGGCGAAGGTCAAAATCCCTAAAAAAGCTATAAAAGCCCTACTACAGGATAAAAACAGAACAACTATTCAAATATACTCTTGGAGTCGATAGGAAAAACCCGAAAAGATACTATAAAAAAATGGTGTATCCAAACAGAATTTAGAAAAACAATATTAAAGGCTTTTTTCACAAATTGGACTTGTTTTATTCCTTTTTTGTTTGTATATTGTCCTGTCTAAAAGTACGAATATTGTATATCGTACACTATGGTTCAAAATTTATCATTCAAATATAACGATACAAACACATGTCTAATTCACTATCAAAAGCAGCGATAGGCAAATTACTTTCACTCAAAAAAGCCGCTAGAAACTACCTAGTAAGCTACAAAACACTGAAAGGCACCCCAGCTTATGCTCAAAATAAGGCAAAATACGAGGCAGTAAGAGATTTATTTAGCGAACTTAATTTGCTAGATCTATCAGCTCCTGCTGCTGCACCCCAAACAGAAGAAAAACAACCTAAAAAGAAAAAGTCTTCAAAAGAAGAACGCAAAGCTAGACGTGCTGCTCGTAAAGCAGCACGCAAAGCAAAAAAAGAAAAAAGTGCTCGCGACAAACGTAAAGAAAAACGTCAAGAGAAAAAAGCAATGCCTTTTTCGGAAGATGAAAGTGGAGCAAAAACAGAAGCATTTAACCGTTTTGAAGAACTAAAAGGACTCTGGAGTGTCGTTTCTACCTTCGAAAATATAACAGAAGGCTTCAAAAATGCAGTTACCAAATCTGAAGAGTTTATCACTAAGGCTCAAGATTATATTCATATTGCTAAAATGTTTGCTACTGGTGAATTTGCAGACGAAGTAGCACGTGCAGAAGAATGGGTTGCTAAAGCTAAAAAGTATATCGCTATTGCTAAAAATGTGACGGACCAAGTAGAACGTTACAATAAAATATTCTTAGCAGTTGTTGATATTACAGGAAAAATACCTACTACTGTAGAAAATCTTAAAGATGGTTTTGTAAAAGATGCTACGGAAATTTTCGCTTCGGCTAGACAATTCTTAGCGATTGCAGATAGTGAAAAAGGAGAGTTTGATCTTACCAAACTACAAGATGTCCTAACGCGTGGTCAAGAGAAACTAGACCAATTAGGTGATTTAGTTGGGTTAATCATCAAAGACGAAGACAAAAATAACCTACCAGATTGGTTTGATAAATTACAAGCAGAATATGACAAATTGCTTGGTACTACAGATCTAATTCCAGGAATGGACTTAGATGACAAAGTACTGTTGCAAATCAAAAATCTTAATACTAAATTAAAAGATTTTGTTGCTGCTGCGTCTCAAAAAATAGAAGACCTTGATATCCAAGGCAAAATAGATCAAGCAAAAACATGGTTAAAAGAAACTAGTGAATTTGTTACAGCTATCACTGGTTTTGTAGAGAATGTAAAAGATGGTGATCTAATTGAAATTTATCAGGATTTAAAAGATTTCAAATCCTACCTAGATTCTAATCCTGATATTTTCTCTCAAACACAACTTGACAACAAACTACTACAGACACTCTCTGACAAAAGTAAGAAAGCAGAACAGTGGTTGATGAATAAATTGACAGGAGGTGATGCCACTAAAGTAGCTCTCGTCAAAGCAGTTCTAGGGTCTATTGATACGCTCATTTTGAGCTCTGGTAACCCAGTCAATCATACGCCTAAATACGAACAAGATGCTAATGCAATCAATATCCCTGATATCACAGCATTAACAGCTGCTCAAAAAGCAACGATCTTAGGAGAACATGGTATTAATCCTTCGCAAACAGGTATTCCATACGACCGTGTATTGGGTAATGTAATTATTCAAGCTCTTCGCAAGAAAGGAACAGTTACGTCTAAGTACGAAGACTTCTTGAAAGTAGGAGCTGAAGCTTCTAAAGAACTTATTGATGCTCGTGAGCAGTTTGATGGTGCTGTTGAGGCACATGACAAATACATTAAGGCTATTAACACAATTGGTATCAAAGCAATTGGTGCTGTTGTAGGATTAGCGGCTAATATGATGGCTCCTGGAGTAGGATCTGTCGTGAAAGCATTGGGTGGTGCTCTATTGGGCGATATGAGTTTATTGAATGATAAAATTGATGCCCTGATTCCCGTAGGAGTCCCTATTGTAGGTGATTTAGCGAAAGGAATTAGTTCTGAAATACTCCCTAAATTTGGTTCTGAAGAAGGTATTATCAATATCGATGGCGAAAGTGTTATGAATGGTTTAGCTGATTTGTACGCCAATGGCATTACCGCTAAATATGCAGAAGTATTCTCCCTATTAGTTCAAATAGAAGGGAGTTCAGATATCATTCAGAAAAAATTAGTACAAATTGGTCAAGCTGGATTAGGTGACGAAGCAGAAATCAATGATATCAATAAAGATATTCTCTTATTGGCTTATCAGTGGAATATGTTGACGAAACAAATCCAACAAAAATATTTGGACCTACAACGTCCATCTGTCAATACAAGAGCTGCGTTCTATAATGCAAGTCGTTACTTCCACTCTATCTGGTTAATCAAATTCCCTAAAAAAGAAATTAGAATTGGTAAAACCATGATTAAAGAGTTCAATACCTTTGGTATTATCAAGGAGTCTGGTGCAGAATGGAAAAGCGGTTTCTGGTCACAAGCAGGTCGTGGATTCTTTGGCTTCTTTGGAGCTGATCCATTTGACTACAGAGCAGAACTAGACAAAATGAAAAAATGGAGTTATTCCGAGCAAAGTATTTTGAAGACTCCTGCTGCTTGGAAACGTAACTTCTAAATGAGGTTATACTCCCGAATGATAAATTTTAAAAAAGCTATTCAACTAGATATTGAATAGCTTTTTTTGTCACTTCCTTTGAAGCATTTGTAAGTACTAGATTCACTGACTTCAAGAGACCATCTCCTATAATATGAAAAAAATAATCCTTCTATTGACAATTCTCTTTTCTTCTATTTCTATTCATGCACAAAAATTAGAAAACTGCTCTTTATGTGCATCCCAAAAATACACTAACTCTGATATTAGTCAAAATGAACTTTATGAAATTCAATTGCTAAGAAATGAAATTTTTGCAAGACATCATTACCCTTTCAAAAATGAGAGATTAGGAGAGTACTATTCCAAGTATACTTGGTATAAACCTAATGACAAAATTTCAATACAAACAATAAATTTGAATTCTATTGAGCTCGCTAATATTGAGCTTTTTAAAGCTAAAGAAAGAGAAATTCAAAACTATAGAAATCAACTAATAGAGCAGCTAAAAAAACTAAAAACAGCACTTAATACGCCAAACAATAGCTTTATTGAAAAAACCTTTAACAAGGTGGTTTCTAAGAATGACGATATTTACCCTGCTCTAATAAAAGCACTAAGAGATGTTCTTAATGCTGCTGACCTAGAAGATATCAACTGGTACAAAGGACAAGCTCAGTATATAGTGACACTGGATAATGGATTTTCTATTTCGACTAGAAGTATATATATAAAAGGGAAATTCATTTCTATTATCAATTCAGCTCCAGGACAACACTCTACTCTAATGAAAAGTAATGAATCTTTTAAATACCCCAGTAGCTATTTTTCTGAAAATGAAAATACAGGTGGTGGTAAATTTGAATTCAAAAATGGAAAACTAATTCTGGTAGCTCTTCTTTTTGCTGGATAAGGGGATATTAAAGCTGTAATCTTATTAACTTTTTTCGTTTTTTTTATATTTTCACTCCCCCAACTTGGACAATTTTTTGCCTAAATTATCAGTTTAGTTACTTTTAGTTTACGCTTTTTGTCCTTGTCATTTCTCTCAGCCTTACATTTACAACACCGCCAAATGTTTTTATAGCCCTATTTATTATCAACTACTTATTATACGCCTACCGATTCGCTAAAAAGCGATTAATATCATCTCCTTTTTTAACCTTTTAATCATAAAAAAATGAAACATCTTTTTTTACTCTTTATGTTATGCTTGGTTATTACTTTTTCTGCTTGTAACCAAGATAAATGTAAAGATGCCATTTGTACTACCATTAACTCTGTCTGTGACAATGGTATTTGTGTCTGTAAAGATGGCTATGAAGCTAATGCTTTTGGTGCTTGTGTACTTCCTGTATGGAACGAAAAATTAATAGGTCGTCGGTTAGTAACTGATGGTTGTAGTTCCTCTGGCACATCAAGCTATAACGTTACTCTAGCTCCCAATAGTGCTATCCCAACTGAAGTTCAAGTTAGTAATTTTTGGGATGTATTCAATAGTCCAGTTATCCTAACCATGCGTTCTGCCACCACATTTGATATTATATTGCAAGAACCAGATAGAGATGGTCTTACAGTGCAGTCAACCACTCAAGGAACATTTGATCCTAGTACTGGGCGTATTACCGTATCCTATCGCGTAACGGATACAAATACAGCAAACGTTGATGAATGCAATAGTACATGGAATTAATCTGTAGTTGTGACGACTATTAAGTTAATAATACAAATAAAGCCTCCTTTTCATGGTATAAAAAGGGGGCTTTTACTAAAAGTAAGTTATTACAAATAAATTAGTATAGTGAAGAAAATATCTTTACTTAGAGTCGTGTTATCAAATACTCAATTTTAGCTAGAAGGAATAGTAAAACACTCCAATATCCATTCAGAATAACCTCTATTTATTCAGTAATATCTGTCTCTATAAAATGTCTCAATTCTTTAATAAATTGAGGAAAAATTTCTCGATGTAGAAAATGACCTGCATTTTCAAATACCGTAGTTTTAGAGCCTTTAGGCATTTGCTTTTTCATTCTCTCAATGACATCAGGTGTAGCTATCTCATCATTTTCGCCTACCATAAAATAAATAGGCAAATTAGGTATTTGATTATAAAATGTCCGATTTTCATCTGTTTCAGAAGCAAAAGAACGATAATATCCTAATGCTGCTTCTAGTCGATTCGGATATTTAAAAGTTTCAATGATTGGATTACAAGATTCCTTGTAATTAGTATAATCTGGCGACCATCTTTGATAAAGTCTATCAATATAATCAAAGTCATTTTTGCGAGCATACCTCACCCCATAATCCCCTGTCCCAAACATAAAGAAATGTCTGCCAGCAATCGCTAAGGAAGGAGTAGGAATCAAACAAGTAGGATGAGGAATAGCTACCGATACAATTTTATAAATTCGATCTTCGGCTAAATTTCCTACACACTGAGCTACCGATGCCCCCCAATCTTGACCTACTATAGTGAACTTATCTATTCCCAATTGATCTAGCAGCAAAACAATATCTTCTGCCACTGACTTGACAGAATAATCATCTTTTGATGAAATATCCGTAGGATAATATCCTCTCAAAAAAGGAGCAATTACTCGATAATCCTTAGACAAATTAGTAATTGTTTCGTCCCAAGTACTTGCCATATCAGGAAACCCATGTAGTAAAACAACAACAGGGCCTGTTCCTTTTTCTAAATAAGCATAATTCATCTCATTTTTGAGCCGAACTGTCTGTATAGGATGAATGCTTAGGTTTTGTGCAACTTCTGAAAGACTAGGTTCTGAATCATAGTAAATTTTGCGTCCGAAACTAGCCATACAAACAATTATCACAGTACTTATTCCTAAAAATAATATGGGTTGAATCCATTTTTTTTGAGGGAATTGTCTCGTCAAAAACCGTGAAGTAGGAGATATTAAGAGTAAACCTAATAAGATCACCCCTATACCAAATAAAACTTCATTTAAAGGAAATAGAAGTAAGCCTATAAGTAATAATAGGAATCCAAATAAGTTGCCTAATACTTTTATCATTTTTATGTACTTTTGTTTCAGAAGCAAACCTAATCACTTTAATTGCAAAATGCAAGTAATAGTATGAAAAAAAAATTTAGATGCACCTGTCCCATTACTTCAGCTTTAGATATATTAGGAGACAAGTGGACTTTGGTAATTATTAAACAAATGCTAATTGAACATAAAAAGACATTCACTGATTTCATAGAAAGTGAGGAGGCTATTGCAACCAATATTTTATCTTCAAGACTTAAGATATTAGAAGAGTTTGGTTTATTAACCAAAACCAAATCATTACCAAATAAAAAAAAGAATATTTATACATTAACAGAAAAGGGAATCGATCTTGCTGCTGTTATTTTGGAACTCAGTATTTGGAGTGAGTCCAACGTTACTGAACTAAACCCAATACTAGAAAAACATCCTGCCACAGACTTTGCCATAAAGCATAAAGAAAAAGCAATTGCACACATAAAAAAATCTTACAAAGAAATTACTCTCTCCTAAAAATAATTACTCTCACTCATTTAAGTTTTATTCTGAATTTGTTTAAGAAGTCGTAACGAAATGACTTGTAGGTAATTAATAATCAACATGATACTACTTCCCAAATAACTTCTCTACTAAAAGATACTATGATTAAATATACGCTACTCTTATTTATATTTATTAGCTATTATCATTGCTCTGCACAGACCTATAGTCCGAATTCACTCCAAAATTTCACTTTTGCAGAATTAGATAGTCTTGTCATGCAAGAATATACTAAAAGCGATATACACAATCCTATTATCATCACAAGATATAGTAGAGAAAAAGCGGTACAGAAATTCGGAAAAATGGATTCTCTTTACACAGAATATACCAATCGGATGGGCTTTTTCCTACATATAGCAGGACAGTTAGAAGAAGCCGAAGGCTATTTTTTAGAGGCATTGGGATTAAAAAAACAAATCTTTGGGAAGGAGCATACTGAATATGGAGTAACTCTAAATAATTTAGCTGCTATCTATCTTGATCTAGGCAACTATAAACAAGCAGAACCTTTATTTTTAGAAAACATTCAGTTACAAGAGAAATTGTGGGGCAAAGCTCATCCAAACTATATACAATCTATAGGCAACCTGGGAGCATTTTATGTCCGTACCAACAAATTAGAAAAGGCAAAAAAAATATACAAGACACTCTTAGCTACAGCACCATCCTCCATGGTCATTTACTATTCACTAATGAGCCAGTATGGTTCCATTTTCGTCAAAACCAAAGAATATGAACAAGCCGAAAAAATACTACTAGAAGCACTAAAAGGAAAAGAAAAAAAAATTGGTAGACAACATCGTCTCTACGCTAAAACATTACTCAACTTAGCAGGGCTGTACCGCATCAAAAAACAATATCCAACTTCTTTAAAATATTACGAACAAGCGAAAGACATACAACTTCAATTAACAGGTAAGTTTCACCCCAGCTATATTACGCTATTACAAGGAATGGCAACGTTACACTTTGAACAGAAACAGTTTAATAAAGCTATTTCATATACTAAAGAAAGCTTAGCCGCTAACTGTAAAAAACCAATGCAGATAGTTGGGACTCGATTGAAAACATCCAATTTTATTTATCACAAAAAAGCAGTGGAATCTATAAAAATTTGGATGCAAATTTTGAATCAGCAATACCAAAAAGCTCCTTCCACAGCACTTGCTACTCAAATTCGTCAACTCTCCCAAAAAGCCATAGAGCTGAATATTCTGATCAAGAATAGCTTTGAAATGGATCAAGATAAAATCAATCTACTCGAAGAAAACAACTACTTCGCTACTATGGGGATACAAAGTAGTATACGTACGGATGATGATAAACTGATCCAGCAGGCATTTGATTTTGCAGAGCAAAATAAATCTATTCTTTTAGCTGATGCCCTACGAGGAACCAAGGCAAAGCAACTAGGTTATTTACCTGATAGTTTAGCTAAAACTGAAAAAACACTCCGTCAAGAAGTCAAAGTACTCCAAAAATCCATTGCTCAAGCTAAAGATTCGATCACTCGCAATAATCTATTGGCTCAGATGGGTAGTATTCATCTAAAGATTGATGCTTTCAAACAAAAAGTCCAATATGAGTACCCTGCCTATCATTCACTCAAATATCAAAATGAGCTCATCTCCGTCGCTGATATACAACAACGATTGGAAGAAAATACTGCTCTACTAGAATACTTTGTAAGCGACAGTAGTTCGTTTCTATTTGTGGTCACCAAAAACAATTTTAAAATACATCCAATTCCTGTTAGCAAAAGAGAATTGGTACAGCACAGTAAACGACTTCGGCAAGCATTAAGCAACTACCCATTCATTTTGAACAATGAAACAGCTGCTTTCCAGAAATACACCAGCGAAGCCAGTTGGTTTTATGAAAACTGGGTCAAAGTTGGTCTTCCAAAGCAAAGCACAATTACTAATCTGACTATTATCACAGATAATGTACTTGGACATTTACCATTTGAAGTATTCTTGAGCACTCTACCTACTGAGCAGCATAATCTAGATTATGCTAAACTCAACTATCTCATTAAAGAATATGCGATCAATTATAATTACTCTGCTACG
This sequence comes from uncultured Aureispira sp., assembly GCA_964404215.1. Taxonomy (GTDB): domain Bacteria; phylum Bacteroidota; class Bacteroidia; order Chitinophagales; family Saprospiraceae; genus Aureispira. The sequence continues at coordinate 33,402 of CAYOJF010000006.1, forward strand.
CTCTGGAAACACAATCAAGATATGCTAGTCGCTCAAAATACTGGTAAAATACTTGCTCTAGCAGCTAGCTATCCTCCTTTGGATTCTAACCAAGTACGAGTATTGAGACAGCCTTATACCTATCAGATACGAAAAAACCTATCTCCTATCCCTAAAGTAAAGGAAGAAGTAGCTGCTCTAGAACATAACTTTGTTGGTACTTTTGTACAAGATCAGTCTGCCAATGAACAGTTTTTCAAGCAAAATGCTACCACTTATAATATCATCCATTTGGCAATGCACGGTATTCTAAACACCCGTACACCTATCCTATCTAGTCTTGCTTTTAGTGAAAATTACGATAGTACTGAAAATAATTTCCTCCATACCTATGAAATTGCTGACTTAGATCTGAAAGCTCAATTGGTCACCTTGTCCGCTTGCGAAACAGGATATGGTAAATTTGAACAAGGAGAAGGCGTACTCTCTTTAGCACGCTCTTTCATGTATGCGGGAGTACCTGCCCTAGTAGTCAGTTTGTGGCAAGTCAATGATCAATCTACTGCTATTTTAATGCCTTTGTTTTATACCAATATAGCCAATGGAATGTCCAAGGATAAAGCATTGCAACAAGCTAAACTAACTTATTTGAAAAACAATACTGGTGTCGCTGCTCATCCTGCGTTTTGGTCAGCGTTTATACAACTAGGTGATCCTTCTAGTATTGAATTAAAAACAAAACCCAAGGCTTCTTTTTATTGGACAATAGGTAGTTTAATAATCGTTTGTTTGCTACTGCTGTTTTGGTTAATCTATAGAAAAAAATAAGCTCCTTTGTGATGGTCATCACTTAAGCTTCCCTTTAGCTGCTTTAGATTTGTGTCAACAAAACATCAGATTGTATGAAAATTGACACAAAAATCCCTGCTCTCCAATGGGTTCGGGACTACTCCAAAATAAATTTTGTGGGAGACCTAAACGCAGGTATAACCGTTGGCATTATGCTAATCCCTCAAGGAATGGCTTATGCTCTATTGGCTGGACTACCACCTATTTATGGATTATATGCTTCTATTGTTCCCCAATTGGTTTATGCTTTATTGGGTACCTCTAGACAGCTAAGTGTAGGACCTGTTGCTATGGATTCGCTATTAGTGGCCGTCACTATTAGTCAACTAGCCATTATTCAGCCAGAGGACTATATCCAAGCTGCCATTTTATTAGCCACTCTCGTAGGAATACTCCAGCTTACTATGGGATTGTTCAAACTTGGCTTTTTAGTCAAATTACTCACTCCACCTATTATCAGTGGTTTTACATCTGCCGCTGCACTAATCATTGGCTTCAGCCAATTAAAATACCTTCTTGGAGTAGATTTGGGGAGTAGTCCTTATCTATCCGATATTTTTTTGGCTTTGTGGCTACATCTGTCTGCTATCAAAATACAACCTTTACTGATTGGAGTAGTTGGATTACTCCTACTGACAGTATTCAAAAAATGGGCTCCAAAGTTTCCAACCCCTCTACTACTGATTATTTTAAGTAGTCTATATGTTTATTATGGAGACTTTGCCCCTTCCGAAATAGATATTGTAGGAGCTATTCCTGCTGGGTTACCTCACTTTAGCCTACCTAGTATGGATGGCATACTTGCTTGGCAACTACTTCCTAGTGCCTTATCTATTGCTCTAGTAGCTTTCATGGAAGCCATTGCTGTTGGCAAATCTATAGAAGCTCAACAAAGCGAATACCAAATAGATCCCAATCAAGAGCTGTTAGCCTTAGGAAGTGCTAATATATTAGGATCTTTCTTTCAGAGTTTTCCAACAACAGGAGGTTTTTCTCGTTCTGCGGTCAATCATCAAGCTGGTGCCAAAACAAACCTTGCCAATATTATTAGTGCTCTATTTGTATTAATAGTCCTCTTGTTTTTAACAGCGTACTTCTATTATCTCCCCAAAACCATACTCGCTGCTATCATTATGTTTGCTGTATTCAAACTCATTGACTTCGCCTATCCTATACAGCTCTGGCGACAAGCCAATAAACGAGATTTATTGATCCTGATGTTTACTTTCTTAGCGACATTATTTATTGGCATCCAACAAGGAATTCTATTAGGTATTTTCCTGACTTTTTTGATTAGTCGTTATCGCAACTAAGAGCAAGTCTAAAAATTAACTTCAAGCTACAAATGCTTGATTTGGAATTCAATTCTTAACCATACTCTTACAAAAAGTGTTGATTATCATCTAAAAAAAATAGTCTATGTGATGCTTATCACATAATGCCTCTAAAAATCAACTTAAGTTTGTAATATCATTAATCAACAAAATCAATCCTATGATCATAGAACAAATATATACGAAATGTCTCGCTCAAGGGGCTTACTATGTGGAATCAAATGGCGAAGCTTTTTTGATTGATCCTCTTCGAGAGACCAAGCCATACCTAGACCTCTTAGAAAAACAACAAAGTAAGCTCAAGTATATTTTCGAAACCCACTTCCATGCAGATTTTGTATCGGGTCATCTTGATCTGGCAAAAAAAACAGGTGCAACAATTGTATTTGGACCTACTGCCCAAACTGATTATGATATCCATCAAGCTAAAGACAACGAAATATTCCAGATAGGTGCTATTCAAATCAAAGTCTTGCATACACCAGGACACACCATGGAATCCAGTACTTTTTTATTATTGGATGAAGCAGGAAAAGAAAAAGCCATTTTTACGGGGGATACTTTATTTATTGGAGATGTTGGTAGACCTGACTTAGCGATCAAAAGTGACGTTACAGAAGAAGATCTCGCTGGACTACTCTATGATTCTTTACGTCATAAAATAATGCCGCTTGCTGATGATATTATTGTCTATCCCGCCCATGGGGCAGGTTCTGCTTGTGGCAAAAATATGAGTAAAGAAACCTATGATACGCTAGGAAACCAAAAAAAGACTAATTATGCTTTACGTGCAGATATGACCAAAACTGAATTCACTAAAGAAGTACTGACTGGACTAACAGCTGCTCCTGGTTACTTTGCTCTCAATGCCAAAATGAATAAAATGGGTTATACCGATATTGATACCATCTATCAAAATAATCTACAAGCACTATCCCTAGAACAATTCAAAACGGCAATCCAAACAGAAAATGTCCTATTACTGGACACTAGATCGCCTAGTGATTTCAGTCAAAATTTCATTGCATCTGCTATCAATATAGGGCTTAATGGAGATTTTGCTCCCTGGGTAGGATCTTTAATCCAAGATTGGGAACGGCCTATATTACTAATAACAGATATAGGAAGGGAAAAAGAAACAATTACTCGCCTAGCTCGCGTTGGTTATCATCATGTATTAGGCTATTTGGAAGGCGGAATAGATACCTGGACAAACAATCATCAACCGACTGAAAATATCAACAATATTACTGCTACGACATTAGAAAAACGTTTAGAAAAAGAAGAGCTAACCATTATTGATGCTCGTAGAGCATCAGAATATAATTCACAACACATCACAACTGCTCTAAACTACCCTCTCAATGACATTCATCAAAGTGATCGTGAAGAATTATCAAAAGATCTCCACTACTACATACACTGTGCAGGAGGATATCGATCTATGATTTTAAGTTCTATTTTACATCATAAAGGTTTTAGGAATATTACTAATATAATCGGTGGTTTCAATAGTATCAAAGAAACAACTATTCCTCAAACGACTTTTGTTTGCCCAAGTACGCTAGGGTAACAATATTAAATTATATAAAGCTATGCTATCCTTTTTTTCTCGAAAAAACACCAATTTCCAGTCGGTATCTATCCATACACTAAAAGAGTTACAAAATCAATATCCTCAAGCTATCTTGCTAGATGTGCGAACCAAAGTAGAATTTGAAAATGGCTCTATTCCTAATGCCATCAATGTTGACATTAATCAAAAGGATTTCCTGTCAAAAATGACTACCTTTGATAAGAGCAAACCATGCTTAGTATATTGCCGTAGTGGTATGAGAAGTGTCAAAGCATGCAAAGCCTTATATCAAGCAGGCTTTGTTACATTATATAACTTGAAAGGCGGTTACTTAGCTTGGAACAAATAATATTTATGTTAGAATTATTAAGACAGCCTTGGCATTGGGCTTTTAGTGGAACATTGATTGCCACTACGATGTTTTTGCTACTGTATTGGGGG
>CAYOJF010000006.1:37590-79073 GCA_964404215.1 uncultured Aureispira sp.
CTCTAGTACACTAAGAACGGTTTGTGCAATAGGAGGAGCAGGCAGAAAAATTGACTTTTTCAATATTGACTGGAAAGACCAGATTTGGAATTTGTTATTTGTTTTAGGGGCAGTTATTGGAGGCTACATTGCTTCTACATTTCTAGCTAATCCTGAACCTGTTGCTATTAGCGAAGCCACTATACACCACCTAAAAGGTTGGGGAATACAGTACCCAACTTCTATCTCAGAAGGAACTGGATATTTACCCTCAGAACTTTTCAACTTCCAGACCTTGATGACACCAAGAGGTATTCTATTGCTATTAGGAGGTGGTTTCTTAGTTGGTTTTGGAGCTCGTTATGCTGGAGGCTGTACTTCTGGTCATGCGATCAGTGGCTTATCCAATCTACAAATTCCATCCTTGATTACAGTGATTGGCTTTTTCATAGGAGGATTGTTAATGACTCATTTTTTATTACCACTGATTTTATTTTAATATGAAAGCTATTAAATTTTTATTCTTAGGCATTTTGTTTGGAATCATTATGACCAAATCCGAGGCTATTTCTTGGTTTAGAATACAGGAAATGTTTTTATTCCAGAGTTTCCATATGTATGGGATCATTGGAGTAGCCGTTGTATTGGGAGCAATCCAAGTAGCTCTGATCAAAAAAGTAAAACTCAAGGATATTACAGGTCAAATAATTGACTTCAAAGATAAAGAACAGTCTATCCCTCGCTATTTGATTGGTGGAATTATCTTTGGATTAGGCTGGGCAATGACTGGAGCTTGTCCTGGTCCTATGTTCACCTTAGTGGGACATGGTTTTGGAGTCATGTTAATAGTAATAGGAGGAGCCATATTAGGAACCTTGACTTATGGTGCCTTAAGAGACAAACTCCCTCATTAAATCAAACATAACGATAGCTACATGGAACATACCTTAATACAAACTATACGAGAGAAGTTACCTGTCATAGACGATTATGCTTTAGCTAGTGCTATTGCTAAACATGGAACATTGATGCATCTAGAGCCCAATACGCTTCTGATGCAATATGGTGACTATATTAAGCAAATACCAATTGTGCTAGAAGGACTCATCAAAGTAAGTACACAAAGTAGCTCAGGCCAAACCATGTTACTATACTACTTGGGTAGTGGAAACACCTGTCCAACAGCGTTTACCTGCTGTATGAATGCAAAAAAAAGCGAAATTCAGGCAGAGGTGCTAGAGCCAACTGAAATAATCGCTCTACCCGCTCATTTATTAGATGAATGGATTCACCGTTTTCCGAACTGGAAAAACTTTGTTTTGCAGTCCTATCAAGTTCGATTTCAAGAACTACTTCATACGATTGATAATATTGCCTTTTCGAAAATTGATCACCGACTCATTGATTATCTATCCCAACAGCAAAAACTTACGCACAAAAATATAATCAAAACTACCCATCAGGCTATTGCTGATGATCTAAATACTTCTAGAGAAGCGATTTCGAGACTCCTCAAAAAAATGGAGAAAATGGAAATGGTTTCCTTACAACGTAATCAAATTACAATACTAAATATAGAAGCTAACTAGAGTATATCTTAATATGGCTTCTATTACATCAAATCACAAGTAACCAAACAGCCGTAAAGTTCGCTGTTTTATTACTCAAATAAATTAAAATCATGTTTGGAAAAGGTTCAAAGTTATACAGTGCCTTCAATTTCAAGTGTCCTAAATGCCATGAAGGCAACCTATTTAAATCCTCTCTATTCAGTATGGAAGGTATCTATAATATGCACGAAGATTGTCCTTCCTGTGGTCAAAAATTTGAAATAGAACCAGGATTTTATTGGGGAGCGATGTATATCGGCTATGCATTAAGCTCTGGCTATATGCTATCAGGAATGACTGCCTCTATCCTACTACTAGGACTTACCGTCAATCAGAGTTTTGCCTTGGTTATTTTCTTGGGAGTTCTGATTGTCCCACTCATCGCTCGGATGGCTAGATCTATCTGGATCAATATCTATATTCATTATGACAAAAATGCTATTGGTCGTAAGAACATAAAATCCTAGGGACTCTTAGGTAATATTACGATCAGTTTTATCACACGATCTAAGAGCTTACCTAAAAATTAACTGATTCTAAGCCTTCTACTCAACAAAGTAGAGGGCTTTTTTGTATTTTTGTACAAACACAATATATACATGGATTCACAGGATGATAAAATAAAAACACTCGCTAATAATATACAATACGCTACTTTTATGCAGCGAGTACATGCCTATACACTTGACTGTATCATTTTCGCTCCGCTTTCTGCTATTAGTGGTTGGAATCTCATTCAGTGGAAAAACCCTTGGATCGCCATAGGCGTCATTATCATCTGGTGTATTTACAAACCCGTTTTGGAATGGACGCAAGGTGCTACTATTGGTAAAAAAATAATTGGACTAAAAGTAGTGGATTATAATTATGAAGGCATCTCCTTCAATCAAGCTATGTTGCGTTTCTCTGTTTACTTTGCTGTTAGTATTGGCAATCTTTTGACTTTTCTTACGCTCTATGAACATCCTGACTTTAGCGAAGCACTACTACCTGAGGATATTATCCAAATCCAACAACAAAACCCCGATATGACAGGAAGCATCATTATGTTTTTCTTTCTTTTTTCGGTGACTCGTATTTTATTTGACCAAAAAAGACAAGCTCATCATGATGCCATTAGTCATACTTACTGTATCGCTGTCCCTAAAAAATCTACCTCTAAAAAAAGGCGTTAATGCTATTTTTATGAGGCAATACTGTCTTCTACTATTACTTGTTATCGTTTTTTGTGTACAATGTGATACTCCTGCTTTAGCTGTAAAAGAAAGAAGTACACCTCTACCAAAGCACATACCCTCAAGTCTCATCACTAAAATCAAAAATTTAGATAGCAAAGATGAATTAGAAAGCCATGCCATACTAGATAGTTTATTGTTCTATACACCTGATATAGATATATCTCATGGAGCATTGAAGCCTCTTTTTATAGACTTAGATAGTGACTGGAATAATGAAATCATCTTAGAAATTACTGAAATAGATTATAAATACCTTACAGTACTTCAACAACAATCTGATGGTTGGCATTTAATCTTTGGTGCAGATTTTTGGCAAAAATACAACGTTAGTGGTCTCAAAATTCTGAATACCAATAGTAGAGAAAAAATATTCTGTATGAGGGGAATGACCGCTTCTGGAACTGATTTATTTGCAGAATCCACTTACTTCTACAAATTGATTGGGGATAGTATACATTGTTGCTTAGAACTTACAACAGATATGCATATTAATGACTGGAACCGGTATTGGAATCAGTCTTTTGATAGTGAATACACCCTATACGAACACTATGATAAGGATGCTCTAGAAGTTGAATTTAGCTATAGTTTCACTCCAAATTTCCCTTTCCAAGAAGTAGTCAATTTAGATAGTCTTGAAGATAACGCCTATTTTAGTGATTCAGACTGGCTGACATTCGAGTGGGATAGTGTACAAAAACAATATATTCCACAACTTGACCAACTCAATCCTACACTAGATTCTTTTCAATGGTCAGTGGTACAAAACCTAAGTAGTGATAGCTTGATTTATGTGGCTTTTGAATCCGAAATCGAATCAAAAATTAAAACAGGTAGTATTACCGAACAGAAAATGGCAGAGCTATTCAAAAAGGCAATGACGACTTCCTCTGAAGATTAAATCTTAGTTTTAACCTATTAGATATAAGAGTAGGTAGCAAGGCAGAATCAATGGCACTTATATTTTTAAATTAAGCTCTTAAACATGTTCTGATCAAAATACTCCCCTATCAGCTCCTTCATTTTTTTATCAATTCCATCTCTTATTATTACAGATACTTGTCACATTCTAATTCTCGTAGTTTAAGTAAGTCGGGTAGTTTTTTTAATTGGTTATTTAAACACCATAATTTTGTTACCTCAGGTAAGGAAGGTAATTCCGTTAATTCGTTATTCGAACAGAATAATTCACGCACCTTAGGTAAGGCAGGCAATTCCGTCAATTGGTTATTCGAACAGAATAATTCACGCACCTTAGGTAAGGCAGGTAATTTCGTCAATTGATTATCTGAACAAGACAACATTTCCACCTTAGGTAAGGCTGGTAATTCTGTTAATTGATTACTTGAACATGCTAAATTTTTCACATTAAGTAAGGAAGGTAATTCCATTAATTGGTTACTTGCACACCATAATTTACTCAAATTATTAGATAAGATTAGTAATTTTGTTAATTGATTATTTGAACAATGCAATTTTCCCAAATTAGGCAGGGCGGGTAATTCCGTCAATTGGTTATCTGAACACCATAATTCACTCACCTTAGGTAAGGCAGGCAATTCCGTTATTTGATTGTATGAACAGTTTAATTCCTCCACAGTAAACAGGGTGGGTAATTCCGTCAATTGGTTATCTAAACACCATAATTCACGCACCTTAGGTAAGGCGGGCAATTCCACTAATTGATTCTCTCCACAAGACAATCTTTCCACATTAGGCAGAGCAGGCAATTTCACTAACTGATTCTCTGAACAATACAACCTTTTCACATTAGGTAGGATAGGTAATGCTGTTATTTGATTCTCTGAACAGTCTAATTCCTCCACATTAAGCAAGGCGGGTAATTCCACTAATTTGTTATTTCTACAATCTAATTCTTTAATAGTAGGAGGCAGAGCAGGCAATTCCGTTAATCCTTTCTCACTCAAATCAACTTTAGTCATGCCTAATAAAGTCACTACATCCACCTCTAAAATTTTCATTAACACTGCATACTTTGCTTCTAAAGTATTCTTTATTTCACCTTCATTTAGACTAGAGTCTAGCTCAAAACCTAATATTCTATTCTTTGCATCTAAAGAATAAATCAACTCCCTAATTTTTTTTATTGATTCCATTTTTTATTGCTTTAGGTAAAAAAATAAACATTATTATGAATAGACCCTCTTTACAAAAACATTACTTCAACCATTCTGGACAATCTGAAGTAATTGAGCTAACATAATCGTATTGTCTTCATCATAAGAAACCACATAATCCGCCTGTTCATAATATTTACTGCGTTCTGCCAGAGTAATATTAATCCATTTTTCTAGTTCTCCTTGAGATTTACCTTTTAATAGAGGACGTTTTTCTAGTTCTCCTTTCAGGTTCTTCAATAAAATGGCAGGCGGTATTTTCAAGTAGATAGATATCCCATTTTTTTTAATCTGCTCCAGATTATCCAAAAAACAAGGCGTCCCTCCTCCTAGTGCTAAGAGTTGCTTTTTTTCATTTTTCAATATAGATTCTAGTGTCCGTTGTTCGATTTGACGAAAATTTGACGCCCCTCCAATCTCAAAAATTTGTTGAATCGTTTTGCCTTCTGCTCTTTCTATACAAGTATCTAAATCACTGCCTTTTACACCCAATTTTTCTGCTATTTTATTCATCCAAAAAGACTTCCCACTTCCCATAAATCCCATCAAAAAAATATTTTGTTTCACAATATTCAATTTTTATTAAACAAAAAAATAAAGTTGGTGTTGTGAGTGAGATGACTAATTAAATAGAGTAAAGTAGTAGTGTATTTATATATGCTACTACTTTTATTCTACTACAAATCACAAACTGACTACGACACCCTATTCTCTCTATTACACTCTCTTCTAATAGCTTGTTTACTACCAAATATAATCTTAAACAGGCTCTAATCATTATTATTTTATAAAAATTTATACCATGAAAGGTAATGCTACCCTCCTATCCTTGCACACCATTTTACTGCTGTGCTTGTCTTCTAGTTTATTTGCCCAAACTGGCATCATCAAAGGTCTAGTCGTCGAAGCCGCCAATAACGAGCCTGTACCTTTTGCAACCGTAGCGATTGATGGAACTACTGTTGGTGTTACCACAGATATTGATGGGAATTATGCCCTAACAAATTTAGAGCCTGGTCTGTACAATATATCTATTAGTTTTCTGGGACTAAAAACCAAGAGTATTACAGAAATACAGGTTTCCAACTCTAAACCAGCGATTATTGATGTTAGTCTAGAAGAAGAAACCGAAGAAATTGGAGAAATCGTAGTGAAAGCATCACCATTCAAACAACCTGCTGAGAGTCCTGTTTCTTTACAAACGATAGGTACCTCTGAGATACAGCGTAATCCTGGAGGGAATAGAGATATATCAAAAGTGATTCGTATTCTGCCTGGTGTAACCTCTTCTTCTAGTTTCCGTAATGACTTGCTGATACGAGGAGGAGGGCCTAGTGAAAACCGTTTTTATCTAGATGATGTAGAGGTTCCTAATATTAATCACTTTGCGACGCAAGGTGCTTCGGGAGGACCAAATGGATTGATAAATGTTGATTTTATACGAGAAGTAGATTTTTATAGCGGTGCCTTTCCTGCCAATAGAGGAAATACGATGAGTTCTGTTTTCAATTTCAAACAAAAAAATGGACGGGATGATCGTCTTGGTTTTACAGCAACAGTAGGATCAAGTGATTTAGCAGCTACCATGGAAGGACCTATCGGCAAAAAAACAACCTTCCTATTCTCTGTACGCCAGTCTTACTTACAGTTCTTGTTTGAAGTCATTGGACTGCCTTTTTTGCCAATATATAATGATGTACAATTTAAAGTAAGAACAAAATTCGATACTAAAAATGAATTTTATGTCGTAGGCTTAAGTGCTTGTGATCGTTTTAGGCTCAATCTTAACGCCAATGAAACAGAGGAACAACGTTTTCAACTGGAGCGTTTACCCGTCTACTTTCAGTGGAACTATACCCTAGGTGCTGTCTACAAGCATTATACAGATAATGGTGTTTTTACCGCTGTATTGAGTCGAAACATGTTGAATAATGATATTTATAAATACAAAGATAACGATGAGTCACAGAATAGAATCATTGATTATAGTTCTCAGGAATCTGAAAATAAACTACGTCTAGAACATAAAATGACGCTACCTAACCAGTTTATAGTTAATTATGGTGTAGGGTATCAATTTGTTCGATTCAGAAATTCAACTCGAATCAATTTCAATAATAATATCACAGAAATTAGTACCGATCTAAATTTTCATCGCTATGCTGCTTTTGCTCAGGTGAGCAAAAAATTATTCTCCAATAGACTAGTCCTCTCAACAGGATTCCGTATGGATGGTAATTCGTACAATAGTACGATGGCGAATCCATTGCCTCAGTTCTCTCCTAGATTCTCAGCGTCTTTCGCTATCATTCCGAACTTAACCGTTAATTTCAATACAGGGATATATTATCAGTTACCTTCTTATACTACTTTAGGTTATCAAGTGAACGATGTTTTCCTCAATAAGGATCGTCTTAACTATACTCGTTCTGCTCACTTTATTGGTGGAGTTGCTTATACGACCAAAAGTAGTACTAAATTTAGCCTAGAAGGTTATTACAAAATATATAGTCAATATCCTTTCCTACTGAATGAACAGGTTTCTTTAGCCAACTTTGGTGCTGACTTTGGTGTCGTTGGAGATGCTCCTATTTCTTCGACTGGAGCAGGACGTACTTATGGATTAGAACTACTAGTACAACAGCGTTTGTACAAAGGTTTTTATGGTATCTTGGCTTACACCTTAGGTTGGTCAGAATTTACAAATGGAGCAGGCGAATATATTCCATCTTCTTGGGATAGTCGTCACATTCTTAACCTTGCTTTGGGTAAAACATTCAATACCATGAATCAAGCAAGAAGAGATAAAATCAATGAAAAAAGAATTGCAAAAGGAAAAGACGCCCTTACTAGAAAATTAGTTTCTCAGACCCTAGATATAGGTACCAATATTCGTTTCCAAACAGGATTACCTTTGACTCCATTTGATGAAGCTACTTCTGCCCTAGTAACTAGTTGGGATAGAAATCGTCAAGCAGTGCTTGACTTTGACCAACTCAATGCTTTACGTCAAAATAATACTTTCGGTATAGATGTCCGTATTGATTACAAATGGTTTTTCCCTAAGTGGAGCTTCAATCTTTACTTAGACCTTCAGAACCTACCAGGCACTGCGATTCCTCAAGAAGTATTACTCCTAGATAGAGACGCAGCTGGAAATGCACAAATTGTCAATCAAGGACAACCTAATGAATCTTACCTGCTCAAACGACTTGATGTTGGTAGTGGATTGGTTACCCCTACTATTGGTGTCATTGTTCAGTACTAGCAATTGGTGAATTGACAAAAGAAATCGGTCATTATTCTCTGTAGAATAATGACCGATTTCTTTGAGTCATCCGAAGTAACCTATAATATTAATCTTTAGGTTTATGCAAAACACGGGTGCGTTTAGAACGCATTTTATTTTTCTTTAATATCTCTTGTCCTAAATTTAGGAAGTTAATAGCTCCTTTGGAAGAAGCATCATACATTGCTACAGGCATTCCTTCTCCTGGTGCTTCCGCAATACGAGAATTACGATGAATAATCGTATTGAATACCCGTTCACCAAAGTATTTTTTAGCTTCCTGTGCCACTTCCTTTGCTAAACGCAAACGAGAGTCATACATAGAAAGTAAAATACCTTCAATATCTAAATCCGGATTGAGTTGTGTCTTTACCTGACGAATAGTATTCATCAATTTACCAAGTCCTTCGAGTGCAAAATACTCACACTGTACTGGTACTACTACCGAATCTGCGGCCGTCAGAGCATTAACTGTTACTAAGCCTAACGAAGGTAAACAATCAATAATAACAAAGTCATAATTATTCCGTACCTCTTCGAGTAAGGTCTTCATGACATACTCTCTCCTAAAACGATTGATCAACTCGATCTCCGCTCCTACTAGATTGATATGAGCAGGTAACATATGACAGTTTGGAACTATTGTTTCCACAATAGCTTCGGTAGGATCTAACTCATTGATAAGACAGTCATACAAACTATTTTCAACAGAGTCTGGTGGAATACCGAGTCCTGAAGTAGAGTTGGCTTGAGGATCCGCATCTATCAATAATATCTTGAAATCTAGAATAGCTAGACTAGCTGATAAATTAATAGCGGTTGTAGTTTTACCTACCCCTCCTTTCTGATTTGCTACTGCAATTACTTTTCCCATTGATTTTAGTTGTTAACGTGCAATTTTACACAAAAATACAAAACTTCTGTAAGATTTGCTAGTCTTTACCAATCTTTCCAACTTCCTTTTAGTGTCCTTGCCTGTTTATTTTTACTCAATGTCGCCAAAAAATCTACTCTCGGTATAAATTCAGCTCCCATTGATTGTAAATGAGTCGTATGTGCCTGACAGTCAATATACTCAAAATCACGCTGCTCTAGAGCTTTCGCTAGATGAATCAGTGCCGCTTTGGATGCATTGGATACTTTCGTAAACATAGACTCGCCAAAGAAAAATTGCCCCAGTGAGATACCATACAATCCACCTACTAATTCTTCTTCTTGCCAAACCTCTACAGAATGAGCAAAACCATACTGATGGAGTTGTTCATAGGCTTGTACCATTTCTGGTAATAACCAAGTTCCATCTTGTCCTTTTCGTGGAGCAGCAGAACAAGAGCGAATAACACGGCTAAAAGCACAGTCAAAAGTATATGAGAAAGTATTTTTACGGAGTACCTGACGCATACTTTTAGATATTTTGACGGCACTAGGTCGAAGTACAAACCGTGGATCTGGAGACCACCACAGAATAGGTTCCCCTTCACTATACCACGGAAATATACCCTCTTGATAAGCAAAAAGTAAGCGTTGTGGACTCAAATCTCCTCCTGCCGCCAGCAATCCATCCTCTGAAGCATAGTGCGGATCTGGAAAAGAAAGTTCGTTTGTCAGCCAATACATAATGTATTTTTTAATTTAAAAGCACTATAATTTTATGAATTGAATTCTTACACAGCTCCATAAAAAAACCGCATTAGTAGTCTGATTACTCTAATGCAGTTTTTCTTATAAATGTTTAGCGTGGACTAATAATAAGTTATTTAGGCTGACTAACAATATTAACATCCATTGTTTCGTAAGGAATACCAATATTTTCTCTATCAAACGCCTTTTTGATATTTTCGTTCATAAACGCTTTTACTCCTAAAAAGTCAGCCGATTTAGCCATTGGCATTACACCAAAATTAACAGAACTTCCTGCCAATTCACTCACGACAATAGCTGTTTTTTCTGGTTCTGGAATTAATGGGCAAGACTTAACTACTTCCATAATTACTTTTCTTGCTTTATCAATATCATCGCCATATCCAATACCGAATGTCATATCTACTCTTAATACACCCGCAGTTGTTATATTTTCAATAGCTCCGTTGGACAATGGTCCATTAGGAACAATAATCGTACGGTTATCAGGAGTCATCAAGATAGTATTGAAAATTTGAATTTCTTTTACATCTCCAGTAAACCCTTGTGCTGAAATTTTATCTCCTACTCTGAAAGGTTTGAATAATAAAATCATTACTCCTCCCGCAAAGTTAGCCAGACCACCTTGCAGTGCCATACCTATTGCAAATGCTGCAGCACTAAAGATTGCTACAAAAGACATCACGTCCATTCCTAATGTACTTGCTACTGCTAGTAACAACATAATCTTAAGTAGTACACTAATCAATGATCCTAAAAATGGACGCAAAGATTCATCCATATTAATCTTCAAAAAATACTTTTGTAAAATAGAAGTAACTTTTCCAATTATCATAGATCCTATAACCCAAACTACTATCGCTAGTCCTAATGATTTCAAAGCTTCTAAAATACCTGGTCCTGTGACAAATGTCATAAAATCAAAAGATTCTGTTGCAGCTGGATCTGTTAAAAAAAGTAAATTGTTCATAATTTCAAATAATTGTGTTTAAGGCTATTCTATATTAGAATATTCACAGAATAAACCTGATTAATATGTATGACCATTCCTCTTAATGAGTAGTGGCTTTATTGTGAGACACAAAAATAGTAAAAAAACAAGCAGACAAAGGAATTTTATTAGCGAAAGCCCTAAAAGGTGATTCAAGCTAGGCAATAAAAAAACTGCATTAGCAGCAAAGATGCTGTAATGCAGTTTCATGGTTTTAAGGTTTAGTCCCTACTATTCTATTGACTAGCTAGGTTGACTAACGATATTGACATCCATAGTTTCGTATGGGATTCCAATATTTTCTCTATCAAATGCTTTTTTGATATTTTCATTCATAAAGGCTTTTACTCCTAAGTAGTCTGCTGCTTTGGCTACTGGCATTACACCAAAATTAACAGAACTTCCTGCCAATTCACTAACAACAATAGCAGATTTTTCTGGCTCAGGAATCAATGGGCAAGACTTCAATACTTCCATAATTACTTTTCTTGCTTTGTCTATATCATCTCCATATCCAATACCAAATGTCATGTCTACTCGACGTGTACCAGCAGTAGTTATATTTTCAATAGCTCCATTAGACAATGGTCCATTAGGAATGATAATCGTACGGTTATCTGGTGTTAAAAGAATAGTATTAAAAATTTGGATCTCTTTTACTCCTCCTGTAAATCCTTGTGCAGAAATAACATCTCCTACTCTAAAAGGCTTGAATAATAAAATCATTACTCCTCCTGCAAAGTTGGATAATCCTCCTTGCAATGCCATACCAATTGCAAAAGCAGCTGCACTAAAGATAGCAACGAAAGACATTACATCCATTCCTAATGTACTCGCTACTGCCAACAACAACATAATCTTAAGTAGTACACTAATCAATGATCCTAAAAATGGACGTAAGGATTCATCCATATTAATTTTTGCAAAGTATTTTTGCAAGAAACTAGTAACTTTCCCAATTATCATAGAACCTATGATCCAAACCACTATCGCTAGTCCTAAGGCTTTGATAGCTGATAAAAAACTTGGTCCTGTCAAAAAGCCCATCACATCAAATCCTGTAGTTGGATCTGCTAAAAAAAGTAAATTATTCATCGTTTTAAATTGTTTGTTTTGTAGTAGATAGAGGGGGAATTCCCCTCAATACTGATGTTAAATAATTAATTAGTTATTCTTATTAATAAGGTTTACTGCCATCACATTGTATGGTACACCTAATTTTTCTTTTCCAAATTCTTTTTTGACATATTCATTCATGTAGAAATAAACATCCCACCAGTTGTCAGGGTGTGTCCATACACGTATAGTCAATTTAGTAGCAGACTCTGACAATTCAGAAACAACTACACTAGATTTTTCTAGTTCTACTAAGTGTTCACATGATTTAGCTACCTTCATAATCACCTCTTTTGCTCTATCAATATCTGCATCATGAGCAATTCCAAATGTCACTGTACATCCTCTCTTTCCTTTAGTAGAGTGATTCGTCATTGATCCATTTGATAAAGGACCATTAGGTAAAATGACAACTTCATTATCTAAAGTTAATAAAATAGTATTAAATACCTGTATCTCCTGAACGGTACCATTAAATCCCTGTGCTGTAATCAAATCATTGACTCTAAAAGGTTTGAATAGTAAAATCATTACTCCTCCTGCAAAATTAGACAAGCCGCCCTGTAGTGCCATTCCCACAGCAAATGCTCCTGCACTAAAAATAGCTACAAATGACATCACATCCATTCCTAATGTACTCGCTACAGCTAATAGCAACATCACCTTCAATAAGACACTAATTAGAGACAATAAAAACGGACGTAAAGATTCATCCATTTTTATTCGTACAAAATATTTTTGTAATAATATTGACATTCTATTGATGACAACAGAGCCTATAATCCAAACAACTAAAGCTAAAGCAAATGACTTTAGTGCTGATAAGAAGCTTGGGCCTGTCAAAAACTCTATTAAATCAAAGGAAGCTGATGCTGGATCTGCTAAGAAGAGTAAGTTGTTCATAGTTTTAAATATTGTGTTAAAATTTATTTTCTTATTTCTAAGACGGGCATATTTAGCATTGGTCACTCATTTTTAATATTTCTAAAAAAAAACAGCTATTATTATGAACTCAATCATAATAATAGCTGTTTGGTCGCCTAACTAAATAGATACTATTATTTTTTAGGATCTACAATAGTCGGTTTGTTATCATCATATTTTACTTTGATATAATCTGTTTTATCAAATTTTGTTACAAAGACTTCTGTCCGTCTATTGACCTGATGTTCGTATTCAGAGCATTCTACACCATCTTTACACTTATTTCGAGGTCTAGATTCTCCATACCCTACAGCTTTTATTCTATTTCCAGCAATTCCTTTCTTCATTAAATACTCTTTAGCAGACTTAGCTCTATTAGAAGATAGTGTTCTATTATAACTATCGGTTGCTCTGGCATCTGTATGAGAAGATAATTCGATCTCCATACTGGGAAATGTTTGCATTAAAAAAGCTAAATCATCTAAATCACCTGCTGCTTCGGAGCGAATATAATACTGATCAAAATCATAATAAATATTTTTGAGCTCAATAACATCCCCTGCTTTTATTGATTGGCGAATTTTTGTTCCTCCTACTGTAAGTGGGTTTCCTAGCTTATCAAAACCTGGAGCCATCAATAGCTCTAGTGCTACTGGTTCTTCACAATCTTTAGGATCAATCAACGAAATAATTTGATTCGCTCCTACAAAATTATCTTTGCGTGCTTTGACAACATACTCACATCCACACTCCAATGGAAAACTAAATAAACCTGTCCTATCTACCTTAACTACCACTTCCTCTCCTGTACATCTATTGAGTAAAGTCACATCTGTACGTGGAATAGGTCTACCATATTCATCATGCAATACAATTCCCTTTACATGTGGTGTACCTGGGGGATAAGTCGGATTTGGATTTCCACTTGTTGGATTATTAGGGTCATTTGGAATAGGAGTAGCAGCAATCAACTCTGCGTATTCAGGATCATAATCTGGACTGTTAGGATCCATTTTGGGATCATAATAAGGCGAGCTCTTGTCTGGACTTGGTTTTCCTCCTGATGCTAATAAAGCATCTAGCTTTAGTAGACCAATACAGTATTCTTCTACTTCTCCTCCTCTCAGTGGCATCCTGAATGTTTCGGTAGCTAATACGTAGCCATTCTTTTTAGCTTGGATTTTATAGCTTTTACCAGCTTCCATCTTAATAGGAGCTACTCCTTTATCATCCGTATACATTAGACCTAACTGAGCCTTTTGATCCTTTGTCAAATCATTAAGTTTGATTCGGTATTCATTAGAACCTTCCTCTATTGGTGTCAATGAGAGCACCATTGTCGCTCCATCCAACTGGCTCAAATTAATGTCTTCCATTTCACCTGTTTCGCTAATAGGCTTTATGGTCAACTCAGCTCCTTGTATGCGTTCGTTAGTTGCTTTATCAAATACACAGAGCTGCATAGGGTACATTGGTGCTGGAGTGGTTTCGTTCATACTGTTTTCTGCCACAAAACTATAAATATCATCCTGCCCTTGTCCTCCCGTTCTACTGGAGGTAAAATACCCCGTTTTATTATCTGGACGCATTATAAATCCAAAGTCATCTTTTTTAGAATTGAAAGGTGCTCCCAAATTCAATGGCACTTCCCAAATCGCATCTGGTCCTTCTGTCTTTTTGTGTGCCATATAGATATCTAGTCCTCCTATTCCAGCTCTTCCATTAGAAGAAAAATAAAGTGAACCATCTGTATGAATATAGGGAAATACTTCATTACCTGGCGTATTGATCTCTGGCCCTAAGTTGACTGGTGAGGACCAACTGTTCCCTATCAAATAAGAAACATACAAATCCATTCCACCTTGAGATCCCTCTCCATGACTGCTAGCGAAAACTAACATTCTTTCATCTGGCGAAAGTGCTGGATGACAAATATCAATTGCTCTATCGTTAAACTTCAACTCCTCTATCTCTTTCCAGATACCTTTTATCTTTCGAGCAGAATATACTTTAAGTTTAGTAATTCGTTCTTTGTCTGTTCCTCGTTTACCATTCAGAAAATTATTTCTAGTAAAAAATATTTTCTGGTCATCATCAGTAAACGTCACAGGACCTTCATGAAACTTAGTATTGATTTGATCAGAGAATGCAGTTGGATTCTCAAATACCTCTCCTTCCTGTTTAGCATAATACAAATCCATACAGTTTGCATTCAGCCACTCATCAATTTGGTCGCCACTAGCATTGGATCTATTGGATACATAGACCAATCCTCCCTCATGAAACATAGGACTAAAATCCAAATCAGGTCCATTTAATACCACTTCATTTTTGACCTCTACCTTTCCTTTAGCTTTATACGTTGGAATTTGAGCACAGGCCTTATAGCCTTCTATTGCTCGTTCATCTACTTCGCCATCTGCCTGCTGCTCATCTTTTACAATTTGGTACTGCTTCCTAGCTTCCACATAGTTACCATTTGCTTGCAATGCTTGAGCATAATAAAGATGATTATCCCCATTACCCTGTTCTAGTTCAACTAGTCGTTGGTATACTTTTTCTGCATTTTTGAAGTCACTGAGTTTTCGATAACTTGTTCCTAGTTTATTTAATAAATTTTTATCTGCTTGAGTAATATCTGCATCTCCTTCTAAAGCGATGAATTCTGCATAACCCAAATTTTTGTATACTCGCTCTGCCTTTTTACTGACACCTGTCGATTGTTGGGCAACCACCCAAGGTATCATTCCAAAAAAGCAAAAAATATAGATGATATTTTTCATTGTTATTTTAATTTTCGTTGGTCTAGAAGAACCTTGGATTATGTAATTTTTTAGCTTTCTTAAAGAAACAATACTGCAACATCACATCTACACTTCCTGCATTATACTGCTGCAATGGAGTCAATGTAAAGTCATACGAAAGAGATACTGCTAACTGAGGGAAAATTCGCCACTGAATCAGTCCATCCACTGAATCTCCTAAACGATAAGTCACTCCCAATAATATTTTTTCGAAAAAGACAAAACTCAAGTTAATGTCTGCATCAAAAGGCGTATTAGGAATATACTTTAGCATAACATTAGGTTGTAACTGTACATTCTTACCAATATCTAATGACAATCCTCCCATCAAGAAATAATGCTGTTGCAATTCAGGCTCTATACTAGAATTACTATTGTTGTTGAAGTCAATGCGATTACGAAAAATACGTGGCACTGAAAATCCAACATACCAAGTTCTAGCTTGATAAAATACCCCTGCACCAAAGTTAGGCACCATTTTGCTTGCTACTCCTACAGGAACTGTTGGGTCAAAAGCTTGCGTTAACTCTGCTTGATCCCAGCGAATAGTCATATAATTCAATGTGCCTCTAAGCCCAATACTAAGCGTAGATTCATTTTTGAGTTTGATACGATAAGCATAACTCACATCAAAATTCCATCGATCTGTCAGTCCTAACCTATCATTCGTCAGCGTAAATCCTATTCCCATTCTCTTTTTCCAGACGGGAGCATTTACCGTAAAGGTCCCCGACTCTGGTGCCCCTGTTATTCCTATCCATTGTTTACGATAAATAGCCGAAAGGCAGGTATGTCCTTTTCCTCCTGCATAAGCGGGATTAAAATACATTTTATTGAACATGAATTGCGTGTATTGCACATCCTGCTGTGCTGATAAATTGCTTACACACAAGATTGCTATCGCTAATAATATAATTTTTTTCATGATTATTATTTTGAAAAGTGAGAGGAGTAAACTCCTCTCACTAATTGTGTTATTATTACAATTTATCTTCTAACTTCTATAAATCCTTGGAATTTACGTCCATCCTGCAACTCCATAATATAGAAGTAAGCTGCATCTGGTACTGGTGCTCCATTATGTGTTCCACCCCAGTTGTTTTGATAATTCTCATCTTCATAGATAACATCTCCCCAACGGTTGAAAACTTGAAGTTTAGTGCCAGTCAACCCATCCAAACAAGGAATGACAAAATTCTCATTGATATCATCTCCATTCGGAGTCATCATATTTGGAATATTACACTCAAAACCACCCTGTACATCGATTACTACATAAGCAGTATCACAATAAATAGCTGGACAATTTGGATTACATAACTGATAAATAAAGTTCTGATCGACTAGTATATCCTGTAGTATCACCTCAAATTCACCTGTACCTAAGTTATTAAGTACGCCACTATTAATACTTTGTGTTACACTAATATCCCAGTTATTATTCAAGTCATCATTTGGAATAACATCTATTGTATTGCCAGTGCTATTATAGATAACAACAAAACTATCTGAATTAGCGACTGGTGCATCATCAATTTCAATAATGACAGTATCAGAAGAATAATCAACACATGCTTCATTGCTCAACGTCCAAACAAAAACGTTTTGTCCCAACGGTAAGTTAATAATCTCTGTAGTAGTACTTGGTGGTGTTACAATCGTTGCCGATGAAGTAGTCGTCCAGAATCCAGTACCAACACTAGGTGTAGTAGCCCTTAAGGTAGCGGTATCTTCTCCACAAATCACTCGATCTAAACCAGCATACGCAGCATCTGAAGGTAAGCTACTCACTTGTACCCTAACCATATCGGTATCATAATCCGTACAAGGTCCATTGCTCACACTCCAGCTAAAGGTATAACTAGAGTCAAGTGCCAATCCTGTTACGGTAGAATTAGGATCATTTACATCGGTAATCACCACTCCAGCACTAGATTGGTTACTAGGTTGTCTCCATTGGCCAATAGCTACTGTCGGTACAGCTGCACTCAATTGTGCCGTATCTGCATTACAGATATTAATATCCAATCCTGCATTAGCGGTATCTACGCTAGTTGTAGGGGTCACAATTACTAGTATAGTATCAATCGAATAATCAACACAAGCTCCATTCGTCAAGCTCCAATAGAATTCCATGGTGTCTATCGGTAAATTTACTGCTGCTGAATTAGCTAAAGTAGGATTGATAATCACCCCTGTTGAATTAGTCGTCCAAACTCCTGTACTAAACTGTGGCATTGTTGCATCTAATGTAGTACTATTTCCATCACAAACAATGATGTCTGTTCCTCCATAGGCAACTTCTGGTGGCAATGCATTGATATTGTATGTCACCTCGTCTGTACTATAATCTGGACACCCTAAAGTAGAAATGGTCCAAGTAAAGGTATAAGATTGTCCCACTTGTATTCCCAATACAGAAGAGTTAGGGTCTGTTGGGTCTGTAATAATAATTCCTTGACTAGACTGACCAGAAGTCTGTGTCCAAAGTCCTGTACTATTCGTTAGCGTATCTGCTTGTAGAATAATAGAATCTACTCCACAAAGTGTTTCATCAAATCCTGCAAATGCTAAATCAGTACTTGCTGGAGAAATAATCACTTGGATAGAATCTACTGAATAATCCACACAGGCTCCATTACTTAATGTCCAGAAATAGACCGTAGTATCTTCTTGAATATTGACTACTTGTGTATTGTTAGCACTTGGTGTCACAATAGTAGCCGTATCGTTAGTCGTCCAGAATCCGCCACCTAATGGTGGGATAGTAGCATCTAGCTGAATGGTATTACCACCACATAGGATGGTATCTTCTCCTGCATAAGCTACATTCGTTGGTAGTATATCTATCGTAATCAATACTTGATCGGTAGAATAATCTACACAGCCTCCATTAGTCAATGTCCATGTAAAGGTATAGGTATTACCAGCAATCAATCCACTTACCGTACTAGCGGTATCTGTTGGTGTTGTAATTACTGCCCCAAGACTTGCCTGTGAAGCTGTCTGTGACCAATATCCTCCTCCTACACTTGGTGCAGTAGCATTCAACTGTACTGTTGATACATCACAATAAGCAGAATCTAGTCCAGCATCAGCCACATCTGAAGATGGTGCTGTTACATTAATCACGACTGTATCATTGTCATAGTCCGCACAGCTACCTGCACTCAACGTCCAAATAAATACATTCTGCCCAACTGTCAATCCTGAAACTGTTGAATTTGGTAAAGTTGGATTACTAATAGTAGCACTAGAAGTAGTCGTCCACAATCCTGTGGCTACTGTTGGTACAGAAGCGTTTAGTTGACTAGTAGTTGTAATTCCACACAAGTTAATATCATTACCTGCAAAAGCATTGTCTGGTGGAATTGCATTGACTGTAATAGCAACATTGTCACTAGAATAATCTACACAAACTCCATTTGTCAATACCCACGTAAAGACATAAGTTGTATTTGCGTTCAATCCTACTACTTGCGAATTAGGATCACTTGGATTAACAATAGTCGCTCCTTGAGCAGCTTGGCTTGATGTCTGTGTCCACATTCCAGTACCTGCACTTGGTGCTGTTGCTCCTAGTGTAGTTGTGGTATTACAGATAATTTGATTATTACCTGCTTCTGCTGTATCAGTAGTTATGGAAGAAATCACTAGTACAGAATCAACTGAATAATCATTACAAATACCATTACTCAAACTCCAAACAAAATAACTCGTATCCTGTGGTAAGTTGGTTACAATTGTATTCTCATCTGTAGGATCAATAATAGTAGCGGTAGAGCTACTCGTCCAGTTTCCTGTACCGAACTGAGAAGCTTGGGCTGCTAGATTAATTGTTGTTTGATTACAAACTAAAATTGGTTGACCCGCAAAAGATACATCTGGTGGTGCTACATCAATCATAATGTTCACCGCATCTGCATCATAATCGGTACAATTACCATTACTTAATGTCCAGACAAAAACATAGTTATTACCTGCCATTAATCCAGTTACCGAAGTAGTAGCGTTAGTTGGATTTGTGATGACAACCCCCTGCCCTGCTTGTGCCGCAGATTGAGTCCATAATCCCGTACTAACTGTTGGTGTTGTTGCTGTCAGTGTAGCAGAATTTACTCCACATATTCTCTGATCCAAACCTGCAAAAGCTGCATCTGGACTACTTGGTGTTACTTCCACGACCATAGAATCTACAGAGAAATCTGTACAAGCTCCATTGCTCAATGTCCAGAAGAAAGTACTGGTACCTACTGGTAAGTTATATACTGCTGTATTCGCTACATTTGGATTTGCAATAGTAGCTCCCGAAGTAGTCGTCCACATTCCAGTTGCATTACTTGGTGCAGTAGCATCTAGTGCTGTACTAAATAGATTACACAATCCAATATCATTTCCAGCAAAAGCTGTTGCAGTTGGTACTTCGTCAATGACCGCTGTAGTCACAGCAGATGGTTGACTTGGACAGTCATTATTAGTTGTTATGACATAATAATCACCTGCATTAGCTGTAGTTGCTCCTACTATCGTCAGTGTTTGTCCTGTCCCAACACTTGTGTTCGTAGCAGCACTGAACCATTCATAAGTAGCTCCTGCTACTGCATTACTGGCCGTCAATATCAAATCATCCCCTTCACATATTGGCGTATTATTGCTTGTAATAAATGGTGTCATTGGTATTGGATTAACAGTAACTATAGTCGCTGTATCCGCACTTCTACATCCATTGGCATCTACTACATAAAGATTATAACTTCCTGAATCTACTACCGTAGCACTCATGACTACAGAAGGATTTTGTAAGTTAGACTGGAATCCGTTTGGTCCTGTCCAGAAATATCCTGCTGCATTAGTAGGCGTATTCAATACTAGAGCATCTCCCTCACAAACGGTCACACTATCCACTACACTTGGTGTAGCAGGAGTAGGAAATACCGTTGCAGTAGTAAATCCTGCTGGTGAAGTACAACCATTGACAGTAATAAATAAATAGAAGGTACTATCTATTGTAATATCTCTGATTGTTGGGTTCTGACTAGTCGCTACTAAAGTAGTTTGGTTAGAATCTGCATACCAAGCATAACTCGCTCCGTTTACAGAAGAGGTAAACAATGTCACATCATCCCCTACACATACTGGGCTATTATTAAATACTGCTTGTGCTGCTGGTATACTATTAATAATCACATTTTCTATGTTAGAAGGAATAGATTCACATCCATTCGTATCAATAACAACGACCGTCCAATTTCCATCTTGATAGAAAGTATTGTTATCGTTGATAAGCAAACTTGCTACAGTAGTTAATGTATCTGCTCCATTAGGTGCCGTCCATCTGTAGTTCGCTGCCATAGCAGTGGTAGATAAAACTAAACTATCCCCATCACAAATAGCACTATTGCTACTCAGTACAGGCTGCAATGGATTAGGATTCACTCCTACATTTACAGTAGTATCTTCACTCTGACAACCATTGTTGTCAATGATATATAAAGTATAAGCTCCTGAATCTACTACAGTAGAATTAACTACCGATGGATTTTGTAGATTCGAAGTAAATCCATTTGGCCCTGTCCATACATATCCTGCGGCTGTTGTGGTTGTTGACAATACAATAGCATCTCCTGCACAAACATCAAAGTCTGCTGGTATAGCTGGCGTAGCAGGTACTGGATGTACGGTTACATTATTTACTCCTGCTGCTGATGTACAGCCATTGACTGTTACAAATAAGTAGAAGGTAGTATCTGTAGTAATATTGGTAATGGTTGGATTCTGGCTAGTAGCTACTAAAGTAGTTTGTGTAGAATCAGCATACCAGTTATAACTTGCTCCTGCTACTGTAGTAGTAGTCAATTGTACTGACGCTCCCACACATACTGGACTGTTATTAAACACTGCTGGTGTATCTGGTATTGGATTAATGATTACATTAATTGTATTTGATTCGGTACGACATCCCGTAATCGTATCAATACAGATCATCGTCCAATCTCCATTCAAGTAATTAGGATCAGTAGCTGGAATCATAGTCGTACTACCTAATGTCCATAGTACATTTCCTCCACCTGGTGCTCCAAGTGTTCCTGAACTATTTCCGTTTGGTCCTATCCACTGTGATTGTCCACAGCTACTACTAGAACTTAGTATCAATGTATCTCCGAAACAAAGTGGTCCATTATCCACAATTGTTGGCATTGGTGGATTGGCATTGATTGTTACATTTACTGAAGTATCTGCACTTCTACATCCCCAAGTATTCGTCACATATAAAGTATAAGTTCCCGAATCTACGGCACTAGCATTGCGTACTGTTGGCATTGGCAAATTAGACTGGAATCCATTTGGTCCTGTCCAGAAGTAGCCTACTGCATTAGTAGTCGTCATGAGTACCAAATCATCGCCTTCACATACTGCAAAATCAGCTGGTATAGCTGGAGTAGCAGGATTTGGATAAATTCTAATCTCCTCTTCTCCGGGTAAAGAAATACATCCGTCAACAAATACAGTCAAACTATATAGTCCTGTATCTGCTTGTGTTGCATTTGGTATAATCAACGATGGAACCAATGTCGTGTCTCTATTTCCATTAGGCGAAAGCCAGAAATAACGTACATCTGTACCAAAGTAAGCTTGTGTATTTAAAGTCAAATCCTGTGTTCCTGCACAGAATGGTGCATTATGTGTAATTGTTGGTGTCTGTGGTTTTGGATAGATAGTCACCTCTACGGTTGCAAATGATTCACAACCGAAAGAATCTGCTACTGTCAACCCATAACTTCCTGCATTGAAAGTATATCCATTTGGTATTACTGGATTTTCTAATGTAGACATAAATCCATTTGGTCCTGTCCAACGATAGGTCGCAATATTACCTGTTGCGTTAGCAAACAAGAATAAAGTATCCAACTGACACAATGGGTCATAACTTGGATTAGGTATTACCGGTGCTGGTATCACTTCTATCAAAGTAGAATCTGCCAAAGAAGTACATCCATTAACTGTAGCTACTACATAATAAGTAGCTGACGTCATCATATTAGACAATGTTGGTGTTCTTACTGTTGATACCAATGTCGTCAAGCTGGCGTCACTATACCATTCATAACTCGCATTTGGAATCTCTGTAGCACTCAACTCTCCATTTTCTCCTGCACAAATAGGCCCGTTATTGAAAGCACTTACTACAGGTATTGGTTGAATTTCTACGGTTACCGTATTCGATTCTGAACGACAACCTGTTGTCGTATCAATACAGATCATGTACCAATTTCCATTCAAATAGTTAGGATCTGTAGATGGAATACGGGTAGTACTACCGAATGTCCACAATACATTTCCTCCTCCAGGTGTTCCTAGTGTTCCTGTACTGTTCCCATTTGGTCCTATCCACTGCGACTGTCCACAGTCAGTACTCGAACGCAATACCAAAGTATCTCCAAAACAAAGTGGGCTATTGCTCACTATGGTTGGGCTAGCAGGTTTTGCATTTACAGTTACTGTTACTGAAGTATCTCTACTTGGACATCCGTTAGCATCTATTGTTGCTAAAGTGTAGGTTCCTGCATCTATTGCTCTTGCGTTCGTCACAACTGTTGGATTTTGCAAATTGGAAGTAAATCCATTTGGTCCTGTCCAACTGTAGCTAGAGGCGACTGTGGTGGTTGCTAGTGTAATATTATCTCCTTCACAAACATCAAAGTCCGCTGGTATAGCTGGGACCGTTGGTGTCGGATTAACCTGAATCTGACTCGCAGTAGCTGGTGAGCTACATCCATTCAGTGTCACTACTAAATGCCAAGTCGTATCTACAGTAATGTTATTCACTATAGGGTTTTGCATTACAGACACTAAATTAGTTAACCCAGCATCACTATACCATTCATAGCTAGCTCCTGCTTGTGTCGCTGTCATAAACTGTCCGTTCTCTCCTTCACAAACAGGACCATTGTTTGTCACAATTGGTGCTGATGGAATAGGATTGATCATTACATTTGTTGGTGCTGATGGAGTAGAACTACATCCTGCTGTACTTACTGCTGTTACCGTCCAGTTTCCTGACTGGTAGAACGGTGTTGTATTATCAATAGCAATTAACCCTGCATTAGCATTGGTCGTGTCTAGACCATTCGGTGCTGTCCAAATATAACTTGGAGCAAACACGTTAGTTGTCAAAAATATCACATCTCCATCACATATTGGACTGTTACTGGATATAACAGGTTGTGCTGGATTTGCATTGACGGTTACAGTTACAGTAGTATCTCTACTTAGACATCCATTCGCGTCAATAATAGATAAAGTATATGTTCCTGCATCCGCAGTAGTTGCATTAGCAACCACGCTTGGATTTTGCAAGTTAGATGTAAATCCATTTGGTCCTGTCCAGTTATACCCATTGGCGGAGGTAGTCGTAGATAATGCAATATTATCCCCTTCACATACCGCAAAATCTGCTGGTACTGCTGGTGCTGCTGGCACTGGATTTACCCTAATAGTATTTGCGGTAGCTGGTGAGCTACAGCCATTCTGTGTAATGACTAAATGCCAAGTCGTATCTATCGTTAGATTATTAATTATTGGGTTCTGCATTACAGAAACCAAATTCGTCAATCCTGCATCGCTATACCATTCATAAGTAGCTCCAGGCTGTGTAGCAGTCATGAACTGTCCATCTTCACCATTACAAATTGGACCGTTATTAGTCACAATTGGTGCTGGTGGAATCGGATTGATAACCACGTTAGTAGGTACAGGTGAAGTAGTGGTACATCCTGCTGCACTCACAGCCGTTACCGTCCAGTTACCTGATTGATAAAACGGTGTTGTATTATCAATAGCAATTAACCCTGCATTGGCATTAGTTGTATCTAGACCGTTTGGTGCTGTCCAAATATAACTTGGAGCAAACACGTTAGTCGTCAAAAAGATCACATCGCCATCACATATTGGACTGTTACTGGATATAACTGGTTGTGCTGGATTTGCATTGACAATTACTGTCGCAGTCGTGTCATCAGAAGCACATCCATTGCTATAAACTACCTCTAAGCGGTAAGTCCCTGCATTAGCAGTAGTTGCATTTGTAATGACTGTAGGATTCTGTTGAGTAGAAGTAAATCCATTTGGTCCTGTCCAACTGTAGCTATCTGCGATAGTATTTGTGGTTAGAGTTATGGTTTCTCCTTCACATATAGCTGAGTCAGCACTAATATTTGGTGCTGCTGGCTGAGGAATAACATTCACTAATGTACTAGCCGCTGGTGAAGTACATCCATTTACGGTCACCACTACATAGAAAGTGCTGTCTATTGTGAGGTTAGTCACTGTAGTAGTAGCAGTCGTAGCAATTAAGTTAGTCAAAGCCGCATCATTATACCATTGATAAAAGGCATTTGGTGCTGCTGGTGTACTTAGTATCGCATCTGCTCCTATACATACTGGTCCATTATTCGTAGCATTTGGTGCTGTTGTTGAAGAATTGATGACCACATTAGAAAGATTAGAAGCTAAAGAAGCACAATTGTTACCTACTTGTGTTTTCAATGACCAATCTCCAGATTGATAATAAGTTGTATTCGTTGGTATAATCATTAATGTACTAGTGGTAGTAACTGTATCTAATCCGTTTGGTGCTGTCCAACGGAAAGTATCTGCCATAGCAGTAGTACTTAATAATAAAGTATCTCCTGTACAAATTGCTGAATTATTCGTCAATACTGGTGCTGCTGGTGCCATGTTAATGACCACATTAACAGAGGCAGAAGGAGATTCGCATCCATTAGCATCTGTTGTAATCAATTGATAAATTCCAGCATCTGCTGCCATCGCATTTGCAATTACTGCTGGATTTTGGCTCGTAGAGCTAAATCCGTTTGGTCCTGTCCAATTATAGCTACTCGCTACTGCATTGGTACTTAATGCCAAATCCTCACCTTCACATAATGGCGAATTGAATACGATAGCAGGTACCAATGGAATTGGGAAGACACCTACTGTCGTAGAATCTACTGGTGCCGCACATCCATTTACCGTTACGACTAAATAGAATGTACTGTCTGCCGTTAAGTTATTGACCATTGGGTTTTGCAAAGTAGAAAATTGATTGGTCGCTCCTGCATCTGTATACCACGCGTAGCTAGCTCCCAAAATACTCCCTGCACTCAACTGTGCTGATTCTCCATTACAAACTGAACCATTGTTACTTGGACTCGCTGAATTAGGCACTCCATTGATTACTACATTACTTGGTATAGATGCTACAGAAGAACATCCATTCGTATCAGTAGTTACCAATGTCCAGTTACCTGCTTGATATAGACTACTTCCTGCCCCAATACTCACCATACTCGTTGTACTCATCGTATCTGCTCCGTTTGGTGCGATCCACTGATAGTTCGCAATACCCGCCGTCGTACTGGTCATCAATACAATGTCTTCTCCTTGACAAATCGCTGAGTTTGTACTCAAAGCTGGTTGTGCAGGTGCTGCATTGATTGTTACATTCGTATCTGCTACAGCTGACTGACAGCCATTGGCATCTGTTATTACTAAATTATATACACCTGTATTAGCTGGTGTCACGTTATTGATTACCGCTGGATTTTGTAACATAGAACTAAATCCATTTGGTCCTGTCCAATTATAACTACTTGCGACTGTACTTGTCGTTAGTGTCAAACTTCCTCCTTCACATACTGGTGAATTAGCCGCTATACTAGGAGCTGCTGTAATTGGGAAGACACCTACTGTCGTAGAATCTACTGGTGCCGCACATCCATTTACCGTTACGATTAAATAGAATATACTGTCTGCCGTTAAGTTATTGACTATTGGATTCTGTAACGTAGAAAACTGATTCGTTGCAGCAACATCAGTGTACCAAGCATAGCTTGCTCCCATAATACTTCCTGCACTCAACTGTGCTGATTCTCCATTACAAACCGAACCATTATTACTTGGACTCGCTGAATTAGGTACTCCATTGATTACTACATTACTTGGTATAGATGCTACAGAAGAACATCCATTAGTATCAGTGGTTACCAATGTCCAGTTACCTGATTGATATAGACTACTTCCTGCCCCAATACTCACCATACTCGTTGTACTCGTCGTATCTGCTCCATTTGGTGCGATCCACTGATAGTTCGCAATACCCGCCGTCGTACTCGTCATCAATACAATGTCTTCTCCTTGACAAATCGCTGAGTTCGTACTCAACGCTGGTTGCACTGGTGCGGCATTGATTGTTACATTCGTATCTGCTACAGCTGACTGACAGCCATTGGCATCTATTATTACTAAATTATATATTCCTGTATTAGCTGGTGTCACATTATTGATTACCGCTGGATTTTGTAACATAGAACTAAATCCATTTGGTCCTGTCCAATTATAACTACTTGCGACTGTACTTGTCGTTAGTGTCAAACTTCCTCCTTCACATACTGGTGAATTAGCCGCTATACTAGGAGCTGCTGTAATTGGGAAGACACCTACTGTCGTAGAATCTACTGGTGCCGCACATCCATTTACCGTTACGATTAAATAGAATATACTGTCTGCCGTTAAGTTATTGACTATTGGATTCTGTAACGTAGAAAACTGATTCGTTGCAGCAACATCAGTGTACCAAGCATAGCTTGCTCCCATAATACTTCCTGCACTCAACTGTGCTGATTCTCCATTACAAACCGAACCATTATTACTTGGACTCGCTGAATTAGGTACTCCATTAATCACTACATTACTTGGTATAGATACTACAGAAGAACATCCATTAGCATTTAGAGTTACTAAAGTCCAACTTCCTGCTTGATATAGACTACTTCCTGCCCCAATACTTACCATATTGGTAGTAGTAATCGTATCTGCTCCATTTGGTGCAATCCATTGGTAATTGGTAATTCCTGTTGTATTACTGGTCATCAATACAATATCTTCTCCTTGACAAATCGCTGAGTTCGTACTCAACGCTGGTTGTGCAGGTGCTGTATTTACCGTTACGGTCAAGCTAGAATCTGATGTACATCCATCAAAATCTTCAATCATCAAAGTATAAGTTCCTGCGTTAACAGGACTAACGGGAGTGATCGCTGCTGGATTAGGTGAATTAGAACTAAATCCATTTGGTCCTGTCCAACTATAGCGATTTGCGATAGCGGTAGTAGTCAGTACAATCGTATCTTGCCCTTCACATACTGTAAAATTAGCTGGAATACTAGGACTAGCCGGAGTAGGGTTGATAACGATAGTCGCAGAATCTGGTAAAGATACACATCCATCCACGGTCACTTGAATTCCATATGTTCCATTGTCCGCAGTAGTCGCATTATTAATATCTAGACTAGGCACATTAGTAGCGACAGCTCCTGATGGAGTCGTCCAATTATAACTAACTACTGTACCTGTATAAGAAGGACTAATAGTCAGATTCACATTATCTCCTTCACAAATTGGTGTATTACTGACAAGAGCAGGGGTAACAGGTCTTGTGTTAATTGATACTTGTACCACACCACTGCTTGCACAGTTGTTAGCATCTTGTATAGAGAGGCTATAACTTCCTGCATTAATAGCACTTCCATTTGCTATAACAGGATTTTGTTGATTGGAAACAAATCCATTCGGTCCTGTCCAGCTATAGTTAGCTGCGGTCGTATTTGATAATAAGAAAATTGAATCTCCTTCACAAACAGGAGCATTATAAGTAGGTGCTACTGCTGTTGGGTTAGCGGTCACTGTTACGATAGTAGATCCTGTATCTGATAAACATCCATTGGAGTTAATCTGTACAAAGAAAGTATCCGGTGAATTAGCTGCCGTCAAACCGCTAATAGTTGGGTTTTGATTGGTTGCGACTAGATTAGTTAGTCCAGCATCACTATACCAACTGTAAGTAGCTCCTGCTACTGTATTAACATTTAATACTACATCATCTCCCTCACATACTGGTCCTGAGTTAGAAGTAATTGGGGCAACTGGTGTTGCATTAATAATGACATTAGACATCACAGAAGGTTCTGAATTACATCCATTCGCATCAATAACAACTAAGCTCCAATTCCCAGCAATATATAAACTGTTAGAAGAAGCAATATTTAAACTACTACTAGTGGTAATAGTATCTTGTCCATTAGGAGCAATCCATTGATACTGTGTAGCACTGGCACTAGTAGACAAAACAATATCTTCTCCACTACAAATTGGCGAATTATTCGCTAAACTTGGTGTATTAGGTCTTGGATTGACTCCCAGATTAACAGATACAGGCTGTGAATTACACCCTTGGTTATTCGTTACGAATAAATTATACACACCAGCATCTGCAAAAGTTACTGGTCTAATCAGTGGTGTTGTAGCTGAATTAGCAGCAAATCCGTTTGGTCCTGTCCAAGTATAGCTATTAGCCACTGCTGAAGTAGTGAACTGTACTTGACTCCCCTCACATACTGTAGTATCTGGAGAAATATCTGGTAGTGCTGGTTGTGGACGAAGTTGTAATCTAAAGAAATTAGAAGTATCTGTGATACAACCATCTAACTCTACAAATACAAAATAAGTCCCTGTATCTGATGCAGTAACTGGATCTAAAATCAACTCAAAGTTATTAAACCCAGCTGGAACTCCAGGCCCCGTCCAATTATATTGGACACGATTTCCATTATATTGTCGTACACTTAGTACTGCTCTATCACCTTCACAAATTGGTGTATTTGCTGTAATAAATGGATCAAAAGTATTATCAATAACTACGTTTAGATCAGCACAGCTATCCCTAGTGTAAGTATTAGCTGTTCCTCCTAGTGCTCCAGGGTTACCTGTACGTTGTACACCAAGTGGAGAAGAAAAGGCAGATGGCTGTCCTGCTTCTGCCGCTTCTGCAATACTCTCCCAAGTAGCATTTGCACAGTTGGTGAGTGTGAAACAAGGAGTAATAGCAGAAGATACGCCTACTTCAAAAGTAATGCTATAAGACTCCCCTATTCCGATAGTATCCCAATGTGCTAACATCGTATTACCACCAAAGCGAGCAGAATCTGTGATACTCGCTGTACCTCCTTGAGAGATTCCTGCTGCTGTCACAAACTGCATGCCTGTTGGTAGTATATCCTCCAAAGAGACATCAAAAGCTGGTACACTTGATGTAGGTGGATTACGAACTGTAATCGTTACGAAAGAAGTATTACCTGGCAGTACATCCTCTGGTGTAAATGCTTTAGTAACTTCTATTTCTGGTTCCACTATAGTTACAAAAGGTGCTCTATCATTAACAGAAGACTGATTTCCTGGACTATTAGGGTTGTCCCAACGAGCAGTTGCACTATTACGTAATTGCTGGCCATTCGTGTTAGTCACATGGTTGATTACGATTGTTCGATAATAAACCTTAATGGTATCGTTAATATTATCGACATCCAAATTTTCAATATTACCAAAATCAAGTACCAACTCTCTATCCTGCTGTTCAGGATTTGTTCCAATATTACTAATCGTAGCTCCAGCTCGAACAGCGTTAAATCCACCTCCTACAGAAGTAGTAATATTAACCGCTCCTGAAGAGTTACAAATTAAAATTGAATCTACTCCAACAAAAGCCAAACCTTCATCAACACGATCTGTCAAGGTGACATTATTCATTCTTCCTTCTGGAATATTCATTTGCACCTCATAAGCAATTACCTCTCCTATCAGAACTTGACTATTATTCCCACTATGGTTAGGGGCAATATAATCTACTACTTTATTTAATGAAGGATTGGCTACACGAGCGGTAGCTTCATCTGATACAGCCGGGAATTTACTCCCTCCTCTAGTTGAGGACCAATCCGTTGATGCTGTATTTTCAAATTCTGTTGAGGCAACAATACCTGGTACAATATCACAAGTATAGGTTACTACAATCACATCATTACCATTAGGTGCTCCTGTAAAACCTATCGAATCGGTAGGGGGGGCAATATCTATCGTCAATGTATTACCTGAAAATCCCCCTGTGAAAGTCACAGGATTACCATTACCATCTACTACTGGGTCTGTTACAGCAAGTGCACAGTTAGTCAACTCTGGTGGTAATACATCTCTTATTTGTACATCATATCCAGGTGCCGTTCCAGTATTTGCTACTGTAATTTGATAGGTAATATTATCTCCTGCATTCGCATTGGTCATATTACCATTAGGTGGAGTGACTACTGGAGATATATTTGCACTCGAATTATTAGAAGAGACAATACCCTTGGTTAATTCTAATTCAGGTGCTCCTACTTGTATCAATGTTAATACTAAATTGGTACTATCATCAGCACTAGTGTTATCACTATTTACCTGCATGAAATTGGAATGAAACAAACCATCTGCAAATGGAATAGTTGTAATAGGAATATCAATCAATAAGACAATATCTACACAACCTCCTGTAACAGCATCTGATAAATCGCCAAAATCCATCACCAATGCATTAGTCGCTGGGTTTCTTGTATAGGAAATAGGTGCTGTGTTAAAACAAGTCGATGGATCAAATCTTACATCTGTACCAAAAGTAGCGGCTAAATCCGTAACATCATGTATTGGTAAAGGGAAAAAATCACTGATAATAACATCATCTAAATCTAATGAAGGTACTCGTAGTTCAAGTCTATACTGAACTACATCTCCTGGCCACCATTGTCCATTTCTACCTGGACCTGTGGGAGGGCTATTATTGACTGTCTTTTGAAGAGAGATATCAATCAAAAAGATTGGTGAACTATCTCCATCTATACACCCATTTGCTCCTTCTACTAAGTCATAGGTAATAGTGGATGTATGAGTCAGTACATCCCGACTCAGTACAGGATCACCATTTGCATACGTTTGATTAACATCGGCTGTATATTGTAATGTCGGTGAACCACAAGGTAGTATATTTGCTCCGTTTTGCGTATGTACATCTACCGTAACAGTAGAGCCTGTACTACCAGGTACGGGAGTTACAGTCACATTACCTGGAGCAACCGGGGCTCCTCCCCAAGTCAAGCTAGCTGGATTGTATACCATCCCATCTGCCACAATAAAAGTAATACTCGCACTTGTTAAACCAGCAGTAAATTCTGTAATCTCTGCTCCTATAGTATAGGTAACAGTCTGTCCAATAGAAACTGGACCTGTTGTGTTATTTCCATGCCCCAAATTAAGGTGGTTTACATTAGTCTGTACACTATCTCGGACAATAGGATTTCCTGGAACTGCTGCAGATGCATTATTAAAAATAGTGAGCTGGTCACAAATAGTCTCATCCAATGTATCTACGACAGCAGCATCAAATGTTACTTGCATATCAATAGCTGCAGTAGAACCAGAAAAAGACCCATTACAGGTCACTGTTATCGTTCCTCCTGTAGAGCCTATAGCTGGTTCCACAGCAGTACACCCTGATGGAAGAGATATATTACCAAAATAACCTAACTCACCAGGTAATACATCGGTAATGACAATAGGTCCATTCAATGTCCCTGCTGCTGCAATATCTATATTAAGTTGATAAGGGTGAATATGACAATTTGCCAATCCACCTCCAGGAACCTCTTCATAGACACCATCCGATCCATTGACCTGCTTATCGAAGCGATACAGAATAGGTATAATTGGCTGATTATTGGGAATTGCTACAATAGCTCCATTGCTCCCTGTAGGCGTATCGCCAAACTGATAGCCCCCTTCTATGATTATATCTTGTGGGACATCGATAGTAGCTGCTGCATTAACTGTTACACAAACCTCACTAGTGAGAGCAACCCCACCATCTACTAATGATCCTACTGGATATTCCAATAGAATCACATTGCTCCCTACAGGAGCAAAAATAGTATCTCCATTCGTATTCGCAGTGGTAGAACTAGCTATCGGATCAATTACAAAATTGTTTGGTGGTGCTGCTATAATAGTTCCTAGGTTCTGCACTGTTTGTACAGCCCCTCCAAAACTAGCATTATCAAATGTAAAGTCGGCTGGTAGGATAAGCCGTAAATAAGGCCCATATCCTGGAGGCCCCACATTGGTAGTAGTAACCTCAAAGCAGGCTTGTTCTCCTATGAACACCTC
This sequence comes from uncultured Aureispira sp., assembly GCA_964404215.1. Classification (GTDB taxonomy): domain Bacteria; phylum Bacteroidota; class Bacteroidia; order Chitinophagales; family Saprospiraceae; genus Aureispira. Next base: position 70,406 of record CAYOJF010000006.1, read on the forward strand.
TGCTGGAGGGCTGAATGATACGGTGGGCGTCTGTGCAAATAAAGCACAAAAATACCCTACTAGTAAAAGACTAGTAAGTAGTAGTGATCTCATATCAAATTTGTTTTATAGATGAATGGTTTAAATTGTCCTTGTATTATTCTTATGTAATCTAAGCTAATTTAACGACTGTTAAAAGTTTCTTATCTTATTTATTATTGGTCTAAATATAATTCTCCTTCCTTCACTACCAATACAACTCTGCTATTAGCAGCATGTTCTTCTTCCGAACATCCTCTCCCACATCGGTTTATTGGATTGACCTCTCCCAAAGCCATTATCTCTGTTTGTTTCTCAGGAACTTTCTGTTCTGTGAAGACAGATTCTAAAGAAATAGCTCTTTTTTTAGCTAACAAAATGTTAAATCTATGACTTTTCCTACTGCTAGTGTGAACATGTAACTCAATTTTTGTCAGATTATTTTTAGCTAATTCTGCTGCAAACATCTTAACCCATTCTTTATCAACTAGCTCGGCAGTTTTACCTATGAATTTTAATTTGGGTAAGGTTACTGAATCTCCCATTACGTAATCTGGTTTTATGATGACCTCTTCTTCCTTTTCCAGTGGAATGTCAAATAAAAAAGACATCTCGCCTCTAAAAATTTCCTCTTTCAGATCTACTACATCTACTAACGTATCCATCAGTCCTTCTACCACGACGTGTAATTGATAGTCTTCTCCTTTTATCCCTTGTATTTTATAGGTTCCATCAACTGCAATGGCATCCGTCCGTTCCGCCATTGTTTTTTTGTCAATCAAAGAAACCACTCCCTCTATAGGCGTTGTCTGATCTGAAATAATCTGCCCTCTAATCGTCAATAAATCTCTAGGACGGAGACTTATTTTAGTTTTATTATTTTTGAGTCGCGAAAAATCTGCCGTATGCAGCATTGAAAGTTGGCTAAAAAATCCCTCTCGGCGTACCGATAACATATAAGTTTTATTAGGCAATAAACTCATCGTGCAATATCCTCGTTCATCCGTCTGAAATTTGCCGATAGTTTCTTCTAATATATTACCCTGTCCATAATTTTCTCGTATTTTCAATTCGACAGTTGCTCCAGCTACTGGTTGTACAAAAACAGAGTTTTCTACAAAAATTGAAATCGGAATAGAAGTGGGCTCAGTGGTGGACTCATTTACCTGAGCAGATAGATTGTAAGCAAAACAAACTATTGGTAGTAGAATTATTGTATGTATGCTAAAATATGTATTCATTATATTCAATATCTTTTCTTCAACTTTTCCAATCTAGCTTAAGGTTAATACTCTTGTTATATGGAAAAGTCACTCTTCAAAATACTTTTTGTTAAAAAAAACAAAACTCCATAATTTAGTGGAATTAAATTATGGAGTTTTCTGTTTACTTTCGATTTCTCTATACTGCGACATCAAAATCTCGCAATGCATCATTTAAAGATGTCTTTTTGTTGGTACTTTCTTTTCGCTGTCCAATAATCAAAGCACAAGAAACTTGATAATCCCCTGCAGGAAATTTTTTGGTGTAGCTTCCAGGAATTACCACTGATCGAGCAGGTACTCGTCCCACATAAGTAATTGGTTCAGGTCCAGACACATCTATTATCTTAGTAGATTGTGTAATCGTAACATTAGCACCTAATACTGCTTCCGACTCTACATGAACACCTTCTACTACAATACATCTTGAGCCTATAAAACAATTATCTTCAATAATCACTGGTGCGGCCTGCAATGGCTCTAAAACGCCTCCAATCCCCACACCACCACTTAGGTGTACATTTTTACCAATTTGAGCACAAGATCCTACTGTTGCCCAAGTATCTACCATTGTTCCACTATCTACATAAGCTCCTATATTGACATAACTCGGCATCATAATAACTCCTTTCGCCAAAAAAGAACCATGTCTTGCTATTGCATGTGGTACTACCCTAACACCAAGCTTGGCATAATCTTTTTTGAGTGGAATTTTATCATGAAATTCAAATGGAGGCAACTCAATAGTATGCATTTCTTGTATTGGGAAATACATTACTACTGCTTTCTTAACCCATTCGTTAACTTGCCAGCCATCTTCTGTTGGTTCTGCTACTCTCAATACTCCTTTATCCAATAGGTTCACTACTTCTCTTACCGCGTCTTTTACCTGACTCTCTTTTAGCAATGCTCTGTTTTCCCATGCCTCTTCTATTGTCTTGATTAAATCTATCATATTATATCATTTATACAATTATTTAATGTAATTCTCATAAGCTACTAATAGTCTATTATACTAGCACCTTTATAGCGGACAAAGGTACATAATATTATCTAAAAAGAATACTCTGCTCTCTCATTAAATTAATCTACCTAAAGCCTTTTCCAACACCAACCAACCAACATAAACACCTGATAACAAACAACTTAAAAATAAAAAACCTTATACATTCTCCCATAAAAAACTATAAAGATGCAGTACTTTTTCAAAGTAACACACCTTGGTAAGTAATAGTCACTTTTAGACCTTATAAAAGATGTAAATTAATGGCAACTACTTCCAAGTAACAACTATCTAAAATCGTTTTTTGCTAGCACAAAATATTTTTATCCTCTATTCAGAATATTAGTCCAAATACATTTGTTAATATTTTAATATATCATACATTTATTTAATTGAAATATTTTTTTCTATTTCTAAATACCTTTGTCATATAAAAATCAATCCTTACTTTTGCACTAATTTTCAGTATATCAATCACTTATCTTTACTATTTTTTTTAAATATTTTTAATCTGTGTCTACGAATAACCATCCTTATTGGCTTGTTTGCACCCTTTTTATTTATTGTTTGTTTACACCTAATAGCCAAGCCCAAAAAGTAACACAGACAATCAATGGCTTAGTTATAGATGCTAGTACCCAAGAGCCTATTAGTGATGTTACAGTTGAATTATTATATTATTCTCCTCTCAAAATCACCAAAACTAATACAGATGGGAAATTCATCATTGTTGGAATTCCAACAGGTAAGTATAAATTGTTATTCCAGAAAAAGGGGTATGACGAAACAACTTATGAAAATCTGATTGTTGGTGATGTTGACAATACGAGTATTATTCAAGCATTGCGTACCCTGAAAAAAAAGAAAAAGGATAAAACAAAGCATAACCTCCCAAAACCATCCTACACCAGAAGAGCCTACAAATATGCTGATAGAACATTTACAACAAGTGAGGACAAGTTATTGCATCTAAATCAACACTTTGTCTCTCCTTATGAATTTTATTTAGGGATTGGCAACAGAAATGACCCTTTGATTTTTTTGAGCAATTATAGTGGCATTCATAATAGTTCAGACTATAGTAGTCATCTTACAGTTCGGGGCAATGCTCCCTCCAGTCTCCAATGGAGAATAGAAGATATGCCCGTCCCTACAGCTGTACACCAAGATCACCTACAAGGAAAAGCAAATGGTACTACTGGAATTCTAAGTCTATATGGTATAGATAAATCAAGTCTCCATATAGGAACGCTCAATGCTACTTATGGCAATAGTCTCAATGGGCTGGTTGATTTACAACTTCGCCGAACAGATACTCAACGTAAACTCAGCTTCACCACTGCCTTTCACACTAGCTCTGGTTTAGAACTCTCTATACAAGGCCCTATCTCTAGAGAAAAAAAGGGTTCTTTCATTATGAACTACAGCTATTCTGCCTTCAATCCACTGCAGTATGCTCTAGCAAATATTGCTTCTCTATCTAATCTTACCACACATCCTCAGTTTATACCCAACCTCCAAGATGCCTCGTTTAGGTTAGATTTCCCATCCTCTGTTTTTGATCAATTTTCTTTATTTGGTTTAGTCAGTATATCTCACCAAAATTTATATGGGAAGAGTCCGACCAATCGGCCTCTACATCCTTCGATCCAAGAAGATCGTAATGAACGGTTTAGATCTAACTATACCTGGGGAGGATTTCGATATAAACGTACATGGGGTATTAGTAATCAAAATTACTGGCGAACGACAATCGCAGGGCATTATTTTACCGTCAATCATCTCAAAGAAAAATTACTCTCTAGAATCAACACCGCTCCCGTTTTTAGTCAAGAAGACTGGCAGTATGGTATTCATCTCAATTCTGTTGTCTACCAAGAAATCGGATCCAAATGGTTGTTTAGAGGAGGAGCCCTCATAGGCCATGAAGGTTATGATTACTATGATTTGTATTACAATAGCAATAATACACTTGTTTATAAGCAAGACTGGAATAGCAGCCGTCAAGCGATGCAGGCTCATGCTCAACTCCAATTCATACCTTCTGATAACCTTCATTTCAATGTAGGTATCAATATGAATACTCAACTTATTGACCTTAAGTTTCATAATCTACAATTGCTACCGCGTTTTTCGATGAACTGGACAATAGAAGACGACCATCAATTCAAACTAGGCTATGGAATGCAGACTCAGGCATTAGAAATCCCCTTGTTGATGGAACAAATAGGAACAGAATGGTTTCCTAACTTAGATGTAGAGCAGCCCATTACGCATGTTGCTGACCTTGTTTATCAATGGAATTTTCAGAAACATTGGAGAACCACCGCTAAAGCTTATTATCAATATCATATCCAGCCACTAGTGGACCAAACAGCTCCCCTCCTCTCCTACTGGCAACATGGTAGTATTTATGATACATGGCAGCGACTTCAGAGTCAAAACCTCATTCATGGTCCCAATCAACATACACTAGGGACTAGCTTGAGCATAGAAAAATACTTTGACTATAATTACTATGGCTTTCTGACATTTGATTTTGTCAATATAGCAACAGAAGAACCCCAAGTCCCTGTGAGCTTTAGAGCCCCTCAATTTGGTGGAGCGATTGCGACTAGCTTAATGCTAGGCAAATCTATATTAATAGGTCCAATTCGTAAAAATAGACTCCGTCTAGAGATGAAAATCAACTACCAACAACAAGCTAATGCTTTAGCTATAGATACAGCCGCTACCCTGCAAGCAGATGAACTTATTTACGATTATGATAGCGGTTTTAGTATTAATCTCATTCCCTATTTTAGAGTTGACCTAAGAGCTGTCTTTAATTTCAGACCTCGCAATAGTGAATCGATCGAACATCAACTGTCTATCGAGCTACTCAATGCCACGAATAGTAAAGCACTTGCTTTCCCTTTCTACAACCGAATTGATCAAAAAATACAGTGGCAATCACAGTTGCCTCTCTTTATAGAGTTGGGGTATCGAGCGAAGTTTTAGATGAGATTAGGGAAATAAAAAAGCTGGACATTTCCGATGGGAAATATCCAGCTTTGAAGTAGTTTTACAGATGTAAGACTACTTAACGTCTATTGTGTTTCGTTCCTAAAACATGGGTGCTTGTGGTTTGTTATTTAGTACCTCATCTATAGCTGTCATTACCTCTGTTGTTAGTTGAGGTAACAATTCTAGAGCCGTCAGTGTTTCTTGTAATTGGTGTACTTTTGAAGCCCCTAAAATAACCGTACTTACATTTTCATTTTTAGCACACCAAGCTACTGCTAATTTAGCAATAGAAGTACCTAATTCGTCCGCTATTTGCTTGAGTCCTCTTAATTTTTCGACTCGTTCTGCGGTCAATGAATTTTCCTTAAGCCACTCCAGCCCTTCCATCGAAAGACGGGTATCTTCAGGTACTTTGTCAATATATTTATTCGTTAGGACACCAGATGCCAAAGGCGACCAAATAGTAGTCCCTAAACCAACTGTCTTGAAAATTTGACTGTACTCAACTTCCATTTTATCTCTATGGAACATATTGTATTGTGGTTGTTCCATAGTAGGTCCTATAAGCCCATATTTTTCAGCACACATATGTGCCTCCATAATTTCTTGAGCAGACCATTCAGAAGTTCCCCAATAGAAAATTTTACCTTGTTCTATCAAGGTGTTCATCGTACGAACAGTTTCTAGGATAGGTGTATTCTTGTCAGGACGGTGACAGTAAAATAAATCCAAGTATTCTACTTGTAATCGCTTTAGAGCGGCATGACAAGCCTCTGTCAAATGCTTACGGCTAAGACCTGTTTCATTCGGCAGCTTATTGCCATCGCCAAAAAATGCCTTTGAAGAAACTAAATAAGAACTTCTTCTCCAGTTCATTTTCTGTAGGATTTTACCCATTACAATCTCCGATTGTCCTCTGGCGTAAATCTCTGCATTATCAAAAAAGTTAACCCCTTTGTCATAGGCTTCTGCCATCAGTTGTTCTGCAATTCCATCTTCAATTTGTTTACCAAAAGTTAGCCAAGAACCTAATGATAAAGCACTCACCTGTACGCCTGACTTACCTAGCTTTTTGTATTCCATTATATTATTTTTGGGTGTTAGAAACGATCAGAATAATTCCAATAGGGTTACTCTGCTTTGATTACAATTTCCAAACAAGGGATTTGAATAAATGTTTTTATTTTTGACCTACTAATAAGCGACTTGCTCCTCGTTTTAGGGCTTTCTGTCCCTCAGACTGGTCAATTATTTGTTGATAAGGTATGATTGCTTCTGTAGGATCATACATATCTCGGATAGCATGTTGGAACCAACCTACACGATGGGCTTTCCCAAATTTGACACCAACATTATCCAATACACCAACCAACATAAAACCTAATCGCTCGTGAAAAGCTACACTAGGAATATTGGGCAATATGATAGCCGCCACCAAATGGCGGTATTTCTGCAAAGTAAGTAAATCCATCAAGGAAATATACAGAGCTGTTCCCACTCGTTGTTTGTGATAAAAAGGGTCTACATATACTTTCAATTCTCGGGTCCACTGGTATGCCTCTTGTGCTCGATAAGGTGCCGCATAAGCATACCCTATGATTCTACCTTCAGATTCACAAACTAAGTAGGGTGCCTCTTTCATAATCCTATCCATCTCCGCTTCTAAAGCTTGTGACGTTGGTACTCTCAAATCAAAAGTAACTGCTGTTTTTTCAACAAAATATTGATATATAGCTAATATTTCGGGAATGTCTTTTTTCTGTGCTAAGCGAATCATACATAGAAGTTTTATTAGAGCGTACTTCAAAAATCCTTTAAAGACGTTCTTAGGTGTTGTCTACTGATATCTCCTCCTTAAAATAGCAATGCTTCAATTGCTTTTCTAAGATTTCTCGTTTGAGATGCTTCCCAATAAACACAATTTTTGTTAATTGCTCTTCTCCTTCAGTCCAAGCCTCTCCTTGCTGAAAAACACAGGCTTTTTTCACAGACTGAACAATCGTTTTGTGTTCTTGGTACTGAAAATTAACAATTCCTTTTATTCTATACAAATATTGACCTTGGATCATCAATAAAACATTTAACCAATGTCTAAATTTTAGAATATCTAGTGGGGTGTCAATGATAAAACTATGGGTAACGATATCACTATGATGATGATGGTGGTGATCATCTTCATGACTGTGGTGGTTATGATGATTATGGTCATCATCATCGTGGTGATGGTGGTGGTGTGTATGCTCTACTTGTCGAGCAATCTGATTGGCATCATAGGCATTGAGAGCCAAAATATTAGTTTCAAATTGACCGTAATCACAACATTCCATTCCTGCAAAAGTATTAATTTGACTTAACTTTTGTTGTAGCGTTTGCAGTGCTGTAGTTTCTATTTCACTCTTTTTATTGATAATAATAAAATCTGCAAAAGTCAATTGTCTTTTAGCTTCTTCTCGCTCTTCCAATAATTCATCTATATGCATTGCATCCACTAAGCAGATTGTAGCATCTAGCTTGAAATAATGCTGCACAGCAGGATCGACCATAAATGCTGCCGCTACGCCATCTGGCTCCGCTAATCCAGTCGTTTCTATAATCAAATGGTCAAAATTATATTCACTATTGACCAGCTTAGACAGTACAGCTACCAATTCACTATTGAGTGTACAACAAATGCAGCCATTAGACATTTCAAAAATATCATCCTCTGCCCCTACTACTAATTCGTTATCAATTCCTATATCGCCATACTCATTCTCAATGATGGCAAATTTAGTATCTGGTTGCTGCTGTATTATTCTATTTAATACAGTGGTCTTCCCCGCTCCCAAAAAGCCAGTAAGTATCGTTACTGGTATGCTCTTATGTTCTTTCATTAGTTACAATAATATTTTATAGCGTTTTGCTCTGTTGCTGTCTTTATCCAGCCTTCTTCTTTTTTCAGAATATCCTGTAGTAAGGCTTGATCTGTAGGTATAATTTTATATTCTTCTGTCGCTATACGATCTTCAATATGTTCCAATCCATATAGTGACCTATTCAAACAGTGAAATACCTTTCCCTGTTCTAAATAAAAAACAGTTTGTGTAAAAAAAAAGTCATCTCCTTTCCATCCATCTCTTTCATAATGGATTAAACACAATTTATCCCTCTGATAATATAGTTTAACAATCAAGGTACCATCTTCAAATGACTGACCAAACCGAGTCCCTATTATACGGTCATTTTTTTTAATTCTAGTTAATAATCCTCCTGTATTTCGACTACAAGCAAATCGAATCTCTTCTTTTTCGGTCGTTTCTTTAGTATCTATTATTTGTTGCAGTAGCGTACGTGTTGCTATTTTATTTTGCAATGCTACCTCTTCCGCACTCTTTTCTTT
>CAYOJF010000007.1:0-41288 GCA_964404215.1 uncultured Aureispira sp.
TAATCCAAAATCAATTCATTTTCGCCCAAATCGTTGATTTTGAAGAACTTAATTTCCAAACATGCTCTTAGCATTATGAAAACAACTCCACTCATAAAATATCCTAAATAATGAGCTACTTTAGTTTAAAAAACAGAACTTTCATCCAGATGGCATTGCTTGGTTTGGGGGCATATGGACTCTTTAGCATTTGCTATTCTCTCTTACAGTTTAAGTTTGATATTGGAGAGTTCATCGTTTCATTGCTTCTATCTCTAGGATGTATCTGGTCTGGAACTAGCCCTAACGCCCCAAAAGACGTTCCTGATACTAACGAAGATATTTTAGATGCTCCTTAGGACACAATAATTTATCACCAAAACACCAATCAAATGTTTATAATCAACTTAACCTACAAAGCTGAACTAAAAAAAATTGACTTACTATTAGAAGAACATATTTTATTTCTAAACAATCAGTATGCTTTGGGAAACTTCCTTGCTTCTGGAAGAAAAATCCCACGGACAGGAGGTATCATTCTATCCAATATCACTACCAAAGCTGCTTTAGATAAAATTATCGCTCAAGACCCTTTTAAAAGGGATGGATTAGCTGACTATGATTTCATTGAATTCATACCTAGCAAAACGTCTCCCGAATTAAGTTTTTTAATACCAAAAGAAGTTGCTCAATAATCTTTTTTTGAAGCCATTTAAACCAGCTTCTATTTTTTCTTTGCCTTGCGATTGCATTTATTTTTCTCTACTAAATGTACAAAGCAGTGTACCAAGTCATTGGGTAATAATACAGCTAAATTATAGTGCTTTATTTTCCAAATACCTTCTTTTTTAACTAAAACACCAGATCCTCTACAAGGTCCCATCCAAGTATCTAAAGATTCTTCAAACCAAGCTGTTTTTTGATTATCTGAAAAATAAACTGTACGGTTAGATGGCGTAAAAGCCCATGCTACTTCTCTATCAAAAGCAAACTGAGACCATTTCTGAAATTCTGCCTTTTCCCAACGCTCTGTCCCATCAGTCCCCAGATAGATAGCATCATCTGTCATTGAACCAAAAAAGATGGATTCATCTGCTGTTGCAGCTGCTTTGTGCCAGTCATCCATCAATGTATTGACCAATAATTCATCTCCTACTACTTCCTGCTTTTCAATACAATCTCTTGTTCTTCTAGTGTCTGCTATGCTGACCAATACCCACTGTTTTTGGGGATTACGAATCAGTTGAAAAACATTTACCCCACAGTGACTCAACTGCTCACTTTCTCCTACAAACATCGTGTACTCCGTCCATACTGTCGCAATATTATCTTCTACTGCAATATCATAGGACCACAACTCTTCATTATAGACATATTTTTTAGCAATCGCTCTACGCATATAATCCATTAGAGAAGCCTTGTAGATAATTTCATTTGCCACCTCTCCTTTTTCATTATACAGTGTCGAATATAGCATACAATTAGGATGCATCAAACTATCCAATAGCATAGTATCCTTCTTTTCCATTCCGACAAAAAAACCGTCTACTACTGCCTGAACATCTTTTTGGGATTGATTCTGAGCATACAGAATACTATTGCAGAATAATAAGGCTATAATTATTATATTATTTTTCATTCGTTTGTATACGTTTCGTAAAATTCTTTAAATCGTTCTATCTTATCTATATTCATCCAGTCTACCCCCAATTCTAGCAGCGTCCTCCATACCTTCTCATTATTGGGCATTGCCCAAAAGCGTATTTTTTGCTGATTAGCATGTGCAGCTTGTACTAAATGAATTATTTTTTTTCGCTGATTAATAGGCATTTCACCTTTCCCTCTCCACTTCAAAACACTCGCATAATTGGTACTTACTCGTGGATAAAGAGAGTTATCTGCCCCTATTTTATCTAGCCCTCCATCTATTCTCATATATTGAATAGAGTCTTCCTTTAGTAATTGTATTGGTTTATGCCCTGATAATATAATATCGACTTTCCCCTCTATCCATCCCTTATTAGGGAAATAAGTGGTAACCAAATGAGCATACTTCTGACAAAGTACTCGTAGCAATTGATAAGAATGTGTTGCATCTTTTTTGATATCAATCATAAAAATCAATCGTTGTTTAGGATTAGTAAACAACTGTCCTTTTTGATCGCTCAGAAGTTGTTCTAGTGGCTTAAAATATAAATCCTCTAATGTCTTGCTAAACGGAACTTCTAATCCTATATGAGCTACTTTCAATCCTTTCTTAGTTGGAAATACATCTATTTCGATAGAAATAAACCCTAACCGAACGGCATCAACCAATGGGGTTCTTGCTTTTGCATAATCATTGTGTGCATGACCATTGGGCAATGCAATCACTTGGCTATTAACAAAACCACAAAGATAAAACACCCCACAAAGAGTAAAAATTAACTTATAAAGCATAATTTAGATACAGTTGAATCACAAAATACAATTTATTGATGAAAAAACTGGCTATTACAGGACTTCTCGGTGCCATTGGAAGTGTATTCTTAACCTTTTGGTTCTGGTGGGAAGGATGCAATAGCTTTCCATGTATAGAAAACTTGAAACTGACTAAAATGATCTTAATCACATTAGCCAGCTTTATTAATACTTATCTCCTCTTCTTTTTTTACACCGCCTATTACAAAGAAGTTATTGGACAATTCCCTTGGTCCAGACAACTACTTAGTAAAGGTGTACTAGATGAACACTCTGTTGGTACTTGGCAACTCAATAGTATCCATACTTATAGCAGAGTACGCAAAATGTGTCATTTGGCTATTTTATGCAGTATTATTATTGGATTTTATGGTATCATAATCAGTAATTATAGTAGTACAAATGTGGCAATGATAGCCAATGGTGATGCTATTCTATTTCAAAATCTTGTTGAACAATCAGAAACAATTAGTTTTCAGTCATGGAGTATCTATATACCATTTTATGGTATCATAGGATTTCTCCAATTTATCATTAGTTTTTGGATTACAATAAAAGGGTTCCCTACACACAAAACACCTTCTAAAGATTCTTCATTACACCTAAATTTATGACAACAAAAATAGCCATAATAGGGGTACTTACGACCACTTTAAGTTTATTACTTACCTTTTGTTTCTATTGGCAAAACTGTACTGACCTATTATGCCTATCTAACATCAGCTCCACCGATCATAAAGGGTTACTCTGGGGGACATTTGTACTCAATTTCTATCTACTGTTTTTCTTTGGATTGGTATTGTTCAGAGAGAAAAAGGGTTATTTTTTTTGGAAAACTAAAAACAACAATCACAATATTTTGGATGATAAAGAAGAAATAATTATCCCTAAAGCAACTTCTATCAATTTGGCAAAATATGACTTTGAATACGATATGGTTCGTACCATCAGTGTTCTTGCAATTATGATTAGTGTAGGGCTTCTTATTATCAGTATTTTCCTATGTCGTTATTGGTCTATCAATCATTCTTTTTTCTCCAGTATTTCTCCTTTATTTTGCTATATTTCAATGGGAGTACTACAATTTGTTATGAGTCTTTGGATTACTTTAAGTGGCTTTCCCTTAAACAATCCTTACCCTTATCGTGTCCACTATGAAATAGAACCATAGACTAAATTGATTCTATTTAGCGTTATATTCTAACTTCTAAAGCTCAATTAATTGAAAAAAATATTCCTTTTTTCATTATACGGTTACACCTGTCCACCTACTTATTTGTACATTTGCAGATTGAATTGAATTCATTCAGTAGCTTTCCCCCAAGTTTCATTGGGGACAGGTCAGCCATTTTTGCGTTTTGACCTAAACCTTTATCTGTTACTATATTAATTAAACACCGTTATTCCAGTATGAATTTTAAAACACTTCTAACCATCTTGTTGCTATCCACGATTAGTCAGTGGAGTATAGCTCAGGAAACTGCCATCTATAAAGATGATCAAAAAACATTCAAGAGAGGAATGCACTTTTTTGAACAAAAATTATTTGGAAAAGCTCAAGAGGAGTTTGACAAAGTTGTTGCTCACAAACATACTTTTGCAGACAAAGATGTCCCCATGTATATCCTTCAAGCTGAACTGCATGCAGGACTATCAGCCTTGTACCTAGAGCAACCTGATGCCGAAAAACGTCTACTTTATTTTGTAGAACGTTATGAGCCCAATCCTGTCGCTGGCAAAGCTCGTCTAGCCATTGGAGATTATTACTACAATCAAAGAGAGTATGACTTAGCGATCAAATACCTCAGTCAGGTTTCTAGATCTGAGTTAAACAATGATGAGATTATAGAAGTCAAATTCAAGCTTGGCTATTGTTACTTTGTCAAGAAGAAGTTCAAGCGTGCAGGTCTATATTTCAAACAAACAAAGGAGACCAAAACACAATACTACTACCCTTCTAACTATTATTATGGCATCATTTCGTTCTACGAAAAGAGCTATGATGAAGCATTGAAAGGTTTTGAGCGTGCCACTAAATCAAGACGCTACAGCAAAGTAGTTCCTGTTTATCTTACTCAGATCTACTTCGCCAAAGGCAATTATGACAAAGTTATTCAATATGGTGAGCCGATTGTCAATGACAATACTGTCCGTGAACGCCAAATGGTAGAACAACTGCTAGGTCAAGCCTATTTTGAAAAAGGTCAGTACCAAAAAGCACTACCAAAATTGGAGAACTACGTACGAAAAACTCCTAAAGTATCCAAAGAGTCCATGTATCAACTCGCCTATACACAGTACAAGACTGGACAATTCAAAGATGCCATCAAAAACTTTGAGCAATTGAATGCCCTAAATACTAAATTAGGACAATCGGCATTGTACTATATGGCAGATGCTTTGATCAAAACAAAGAAAAAATCAGCTGCTCGTCAAGCTTTTCAGAAAGCTAGTAAAATGAACTTCGATGCGAAGATGAAAGAAGATGCTTTGATTAATTATGCAAAACTTTCTTATGAACTAGGGTTTGATAAAGATGCGATATCTGCTCTAAAAACCTTCCAGCCTGGTTCTGACTACTATGGTGAAGCTCAAAATTTGATGAGTGAAGTATTCTTGAATACACGTAACTACGATGATGCACTGACAACCATTCGTCAGTTAAACCCAACCGAAAACAAACTGAAAGAAACTTGGCAAAAATTAGCTTACTTTAGAGGATTGCAGTATTTCAACGAAAATAACCATCCTAAAGCAATTGAGCTATTCAATGAGTCATTGGCTCGTCCTATCAATAGAGAAACCAAAACATTGAGCTATTTCTGGAAAGCAGAAAGCTACTATAAGACAGACCAATACGATGCTAGTATCAAAGAATATATGAATTTCAGAAGTGCGGAAAAAGAAGTAAAACAGTTGCCTGCCAACTCTTCTATTGGTGTCGCTGATTATGGCTTAGGCTATAACTATATCAAAAAAGACAACTACGCATTAGCTGGTAAATTCTTCGGGCAAGCAGTTTCTAGTATTCGTCCGAAGTTGTCTAGTATCAATGATAAATATGTCACTAATTTTGTCTATCCAGATGCTCTACTCAGAGCAGGAGATTGCTTCTTGTATCAGCGTAAATACACCAATGCAAGAGATTATTATGATGTTATCATTCGTAAGAAATACCCTAACCAAGACTATGCTATGTATCAAAAATCATTGATACACGGTCTTCAGAACAAACCGTTTGAACAAGTAGCTTTATTAGATAAACTAGTAGAAACTTTCCCTACTTCTCTTTATGCTGATGATGCGGTCTATACCAAAGGTAATACCTTATTGAATATGGACAGAAAACAATTGGCTACAGAATCTTACCAGTATTTATTGAGCAACTACCCTAATAGTGACAAAGCTCGCAAGGCGGAACTCAAACTAGGACTAATTGCCTACTCTCTTGGTAGAGATGAAGAAGCCTTAAATTACTACAAAGGCGTATTCAGAGCTGATCCACAGAGTGAAGAAGCTCAAGATGCCCTAGTTGCCATCAAAGAGATTTATATCAGTGGTGGTAATCCTGATGGATATTTTGACTTTGTGAATACCGTACAAGGATTTGACCTAAAAGACTACGAACGTGATTCGCTCATGTACAAAGCCGCTGAAATCAAGTTCCAAAATCGTGACTTGGATGGTGCAATCAGTGCTTACACCAGTTATTTGCAGCGTTTTCCTAGTGGAAACAATAGTGTCAAAGCTCATTTCTACAGAGGAGAAGCTTTATTTGACCTCAAACGCTACCAACAAGCACTTCCTGATTATGATTACATTTCTAATTCAGGCTCTCCTGCTTATGCAGAAACCGCTAATCATAGAGCAGCAAATATTACTTACTACAATGAAAATGCACGTGATTTTGCAGCCGCAGAAAAGTACTATGACCGTTTAGAAAAAATAGCTTCGACTCAAGAACTGCTTTTTGAATCACAACAGATTGGACTGCGAGCTTCTTATTATGCCAATAATATGAATGTAATCCCAGCTAAAGCAGATAAATTGATGCAAAACCCTAGAGCAACTCCTGCTGACCATGCCGAAGCCAACTACTTCAAAGGAAAAGCATTCATACAACAGAAAAACTATACTGGTGCTCTAGCTGCCTTCAACAAAAATATCGAACTCTCTGGAGACGATAGTCGTGCGGCAGAATCTCGTTACTGGAAAGCATTTATTGCTTATAAAAACAGAAAATTGGATTCTGCTATGGATCTTTGTTTCAAAGTCAACCAAGAATCACCTAACCATACTTATTGGGTAGTCAAAGCGTTTATCTTGTTATCTGACATTTATGCAGAGAAAGATAATCTATTCCAAGCTAAAGCAACTTTACAGTCTATTGTAGACAATTACAATGGAGATCAAGCATTATTAGCAGAAGCCAAACAGAAATTGCAGAACGTAATTAATGCCGAGCAAGGTAAAAGTAAAATCCAAGGAGAAAGACCAAGTGACCAGATGGAAATGATTGAAGATTAGAATCTTAGATTCTAGTCTCTCTCATCCAACTGCATTACTTGATTATCAATAAATATAATATGAAAAATACAACATTAAATATTGGTTTGTTTAGTCTGCTCTTTGTTGCACAAGGAGCAATGGCTCAACTAGAAGACAATAAAACAGAATTGCTCCAACCGTTTAGAGCACAGCTTGCCAAAAGTCAAAAATTTGAGGCAACACCACATAGTCCAACCATAGACTCTAGCAATAAAAAGCAACTGGACTATGTCGTTCCGACGCATTTGACTAAAATCGGGTACGCAGAGCCGACAATTCGCCCATTGGCAATGCCTCGCTCCAAGCCACCAGAATCTAAAACATTCTATGCAAAAGCAGGTTTTGGTTATCCATTATCTCCATTAGTAGAGTTATCTTACCACAATAAGAAAATTAAGAATTTGAAATATGGCATAACTGCTCGGCATCATTCTATACTACAAGGCTATCTACCCAACCAGACCTTCACCAATACAGGAGTAGATGGAAATGTCACCTATTTCACGGACAAGAACTTAGCTTTAGGTGGGGCAATTGGATTTGATTTCAATACTTACAAGTTCTATGGTATGGATTCTTTGTTGCAAGAAAACATTAATCCAGATAGCCTCAATCAACGCTTTATCAATTTTGAAGCAAATTTGAATATCTTCAACGGTAGTGTCAATAAATGGAATTTTAATTATCGTGGAGATTTTGACTTCTATACCTATAGTGATGGGTATGGTTCGTCCGAAATCAGTTTAACCCCTAATATCAGTATCGAAAAATGGTTTGGTAAAAGTAAAAACCGTAGCCCACTTCGCATGGACTTAGGGATGAACTATTTAGGATTCAAAGACGACCTTTCAGATAGTACTAGTAATAGCACCAATATTCTATTGGTCTACTTCCGTCCTAACTTTACTTTCCGTGCAGGAGGTTTCAAAGCTAGACTAGGAGTTGATTTAGGTATCAACGAGAACAAATTTTATATCAATCCTGATGTAGAACTTTCTTATGGAATTGCCAAAGGTGTTTTGACAATTTATGGTGGTGCTGTTGGTCAAATCCGCCAGAACAATTTCCGTTCACTGACCCGTTACAACCCATTCTTAGTCTCTAATCCTGAAATTCACCACACCAACTATTTGGAGTTTTTTGGTGGAGCTAGAGGATCTATCAAAAAGATTGGTTACGATGTAAAAGCAGGTTATACACTTACTCAAAACCTTCCTTTCTTCCTCAATGCAGATCGTATTTCAGCGACACAGGATGCTTGGAGATTCCAGACATTATATGATACGGTAGGAATCGTTTTTGTTCGTGGAGCATTGGATTTCAGACTCGTCAAAGAATTATTGATTGGTGGTGTACTGAGCTACAATGTCTATACACCTAAAAATGCTGATAAAGCATGGCATCTACCTACCTTTGAGAGTAACTTTTTTGTAGAGTACAATCTCTTTTTCAACAAAAAGAAACAACCAACCTCTAACTACTTAGCTCTTCGTGGAGAATTTTACATCAATGCTGGAGTGCCTTATTTGGACGAAACGAATACGACACAAGTACTGCAAGGATTATATGACTTCAATTTCCATGTTAGCTACAAAGCATCTAAAAATTTTTCTGTATTTGTGGATTTGAATAATATTATCAATAATAGAAACCAACGTTGGAATGGCTATCGTCAGCTAGGGTTCAATGGTATGATAGGAGTAGAATTATTCTTTTAAATAATTCGAAAGATTAACTCTAAAAAGGTTGGAAGAGTAGACTATTAGGTCACTTTTCCAACCTTTTTGTGTTAACAGACCATTTATACTATAGAAGTACTTTAAGTAATAGAACAAATGTTCTCCTACTAAAACAAGTCTATTTTTGTCTATATTTTCATCTTCAATCCTCATCTTAGCACGCTAAGACTCTGGTTTCATCTTCAATCTATTCAAAAAGTAGTTCTTATTTTATTGTACGATTACTTTCGTTATTTTACTTAAAAGTATGGTAAAAAATATATTTTTGCACAAACAAAGCATTACATGAGTTATATTAAATCAATTATCCTTCTTCTTATTGGTAGCAGTCTTACTTTCATGAGCTGTATCAAAGATACGAATCCACCACTACCTGCCTATATTCAAGTCAATACGGTCGCCTTCCAGTCTGATTCGGCTCAAGGTAGCAGCTCTTCCAACATTCAAGATGCTTGGGTTAGTGTTGATGGACAACTATTAGGAACCAACACACTTCCTGTGATTAGTTTTCCTGTCATTGTAGATGAAAACTTTCAGACCAATACCATCCGAATAGCAGCAGGTATTGCAGATAATGGTATTAGTAATACCCGTCGTATTTATCCATTTTATCTCCCCTTTGATACTACGATGAAACTTACTCCTGGAGAGACCTATACATTTAGTCCCACCTTGCGGTATGATTCCACGGCTACGGTACGTATTATTGAAGACTTCGAACCTACGGGCACTATATTTAGTGAAGATTTAGACAATAACCCGAATACTTTTATGGAACGCCAAAACACTGATGTATTTGAGGGGAATTTTTCTGGACGTTTTGTACTAGACAGTGCCAATCTTGAATGTACTGTTGCTACTGCTGTTCGTTATTCCAATCTACAACCTAATGCGACTTCCTTTCCTGTATATCTTGAGATGGATTACAATACTAATGCTTCTTTTAGTGTCGGTATTATTGCTCATTATGGAAGTCAGACACAGATTAATTACATTGCAGGTGTCAACTCCACAGGTGGAGATTGGAATAAAATTTATTTCAATTTGACAGAAGCAATTTTTGCAGCAGGAGCTAGTCA
The DNA here is from genome assembly GCA_964404215.1 of uncultured Aureispira sp. Lineage (GTDB taxonomy): Bacteria > Bacteroidota > Bacteroidia > Chitinophagales > Saprospiraceae > Aureispira. The sequence goes on from CAYOJF010000007.1 coordinate 9,806, forward strand.
GTATAGTATCATATTCCGAATTACGAAGCCAATAGCAGTCGATCAAGTAGAGGCTTACATTGATAATATCAAGCTAGTTCATTATTAAAATCAACTATGAAATCTTCTTGGAATTTACCCAAAGGTGTTTTGGGCTATATCATTAGCGATTACCTAACGGCTATCTTAGCTTGGGGATTGTTTGTGCTATATCGCCGTGTTTCCATAGAAGAACGACCTTTCTTTTGGGAACTCTTCCAAACGCCTAGTTTTCTATATGGAGTGGCAATTGTTCCTATTGTTTGGATCATGATTCATGTCATTTTTGATAGTTATCGAAGTATCTATCGAATGTCGAGATTATCTGAACTCGCCCGAACTTTTGCGACTAGTTTCTTTGGTACACTTTTCCTATTTTTCGCTATTTTATTAGACGATTTAGTCAATTATCAAGGTGGATATCAGGGTTATTATCTTTCTTTTTTAGGGCTAATGTTAATTCACTTTGTGCTCACAGCTTTTGTTCGAATGCTTATTTTGACGAGAGCCAGCCAACGTATCAAAAAAGGAAAATTCAGCTTTAATACTATTTTTATAGGACAACATCCTAAACTCACAGAGCTGTATCAAGATATTGAAAATAGAACCCATAGTCTAGGTTACAAAATTCTTGGGTTTGTCAATACCCACACCAACGCTACGCATCCATTGAGTCATAAATTAGACTCCTTAGGCAACCTCAAACAACTGCATCAAATCATCAACAATAATGCGGTTGAAGAAGTTATTATTGCTCTATCTACAAAAGAACACCATCAACTCAAAAATATTCTTGGTATACTAGACCAACACAGTCATAAAATTATTATAAAAGTACTGCCCGATATGTATGATATACTATTAGGAAAAGTACAAATGGCAAATGTCTATGGAGCGGTTTTGATAGAAATCAAAACACAATTCATTCCAGTTAGCTTAAGAATCATCAAACGAACTATAGATTTAGTAGTATCTAGCTTAGTACTTTTGCTCTGTAGTCCGCTCTACTTATTTGTTGCCGTCAAAGTTCGGCTCTCCTCCAAAGGACCTATTTTCTATAAACAAGAACGAATTGGTAAACATGGGGTCCCATTTCTGATTTATAAATTTCGCTCTATGTATACAGATGCTGAAAAACTAGGGCCTCAACTTTCTTCAGATAGTGATGACCGTTGCACTCCTTGGGGTAAAACGATGCGTAAATACCGCCTAGATGAAATCCCTCAATTTTGGAATGTACTCAAGGGCGATATGTCCCTTGTTGGTCCTAGACCAGAACGCCAGTTTTATATTGACCAAATTGCCGAAAAAGCTCCCCACGTCCATCAACTACACAAAGTTCGACCTGGTATTACTTCTTGGGGACAAGTAAAATATGGTTATGCGTCAAATGTAGATGAAATGGTTCAACGCCTCAAAATTGATATATTATACATTGAAAACCTTTCCCTTGGATTAGACATCAAGATTTTATTTTACACGGTGTTAGTTATTCTCAAAGGCAGTGGAAAATAGTTTAGGTGTGTTAGAAATATGATCATTATTTCTAAGAGCATGTTTAAAAAAATTTAGTACTAAAACATATTTTAAATCATTAGAAAAAAATTAAAATAACAAGAATAGAGTGCTACCCAAATAGCCTTCTAAAAATGCAATTAAAACAATGAGTAATACTTTAGGAAGACATATTTTAGTAGAATTTTATGGCTGTAATCCTGAAATTCTAAATGATGTTATTGTCATAGAAAAATCAATGGTAGGAGCAGCAAAAGAAGCTCAAGCTACTGTTATCAATAGTACGTTTCACCACTTTTCACCCTATGGTGTATCTGGAGTAGTTGTTATCCAAGAAAGTCATTTAGCGATTCATGCTTGGCCAGAATATCAGTACGCTGCTGTAGATATTTTCACTTGTGGTACAGAAGTCAATCCTTGGATTGCCTATGATTTTCTCAAGAAAGCCTTCGAAGCTGCTCACGGATCCGCGATGGAAATCAACAGAGGGCAAATTGATTTACTTCAAAGAATAGACGTTGATTACCTCCAAAAAGAACGCTCAGAAACAGAAGAAGAGCTAAATCCTGCCTATAAGCGTGATGTCTGGTTTACCGATAAAGATGATAATGTAGCTTTATCGCTACGTCATACAGGAGAACTCCTATATCATGCAAAATCTGAATACCAAACGGTTAGAGTACTCAACACCTATGCCTATGGTAAAATGCTCTCTATTGATGACATGGTTATGGTGACAGAAAAAGATGAATTTATCTATCATGAAATGATTAGCCATGTGCCTACTTTTCTACATGGTGCTGTCAAAAAAGCATTAGTTATTGGAGGTGGAGATGGAGGAACAGTCAGAGAACTACTTCGTCATCCTGATATAGAAGAAGTTGTGATGGTAGAAATAGATGCCAATGTTATTGAAGCCTCTAAGCTTCATTTACCAGCTGTTTCTTGTGCATTCGACCACCCCAAACTAACACTAAAAATTCAAGATGGTATCCAATATCTACAGGATTGCCCTCCAGAGACGTTTGATTTGATTATTATTGATGGTTCTGATCCAGAAGGTCCTGCGGAAGGCTTATTTTCCGAAAAATTCTACAGAAGTGCTCATAACGCTCTTCAAAATGAAGGGATCATCTGTTTGCAGAGTGAAAGTCCCATGTTTAATGCGGCAGCCTTTTTGGAACTCAATGCTTGTATGAGTCGTATTTTTGGTATAGAGTCCGTCAGCCGCTATTTAGCCTATATTTCGACCTACCCTTCTGGTATGTGGAGTTTTACCATTGCTCAAAAAGGAAAAGCACTAAACACCAATGCTTTTGACATGGTGAGCGCAGCTATTTTTTCGCAACAGCACCAACTTCAATACTATACACCAGATATGCATTTAGCTGCCTTTACCTTACCTCCTTTCATTCGTAAAATGATTGCTGATAAATTAGAGCCTACTGAGTAAAAGTATCTAGCATACAAGAAACTAAGTTTTAATAACGTGAACTAAGGATTAAATACCTTGATTATCAATAGCAAAGCGATAAAGTGCTTAGCTCCACTTTCAAGCAAAATTGGCGTTTGATATTAATAAATCAATGCCTTATATTATTTCACAATCCTTAGGTCACGCTTCTAATAAGTATCTATCTAAGAGCATGTTTAAAAAAGAAGCACTGTTTTGAAAACAGTGCTTCTTTTTAGTTGTTAGGTGATTGTATTTGCAAATAAATAGAAATAGCACTTAAAGATATGTCCAATAAAACAACTTACTTTTGGTTCAGACGTGATCTAAGACTAGATGATAACCATGGTTTATATCAAGCCTTAAAAAATCATAAAAATGTACAGCCCATCTTTATTTTTGACACCCAAATACTAGATAAACTAGAAGATAAAGAGGATGCTCGTGTCACTTTTCTTCATAATACCCTAACTGGTATAGACCAAGAGCTAGCTAAAGTAAATAGTGGATTATTGGTCAAATATGGGAATCCAATACAAATATGGGAGGAAATATTAGCCTCAGATAACACAGCTGCTATTTACTGCAATAAAGATTATGAACCCTACGCCAGAGAACGAGATGAAACAGTCAAAGACTTGACAAAGAGCAAAGAGGTCATCTTTGAATCTTATAAAGATCATGTTATTTTTGAAGAAAGAGAGGTAGTCAAAAAAGATGGGAATCCATATACTGTCTTTACTCCCTATTCTAAGGTTTGGAAAAAACAGTTGGCAGAAAACGAAGCTATCATATTGGCTCATTATGACTGTAGCACATATATTAGCCATTGGGCAAAAAGAAATCCTAATCAGACGATTATTGCTCTAGAACAAATGGGTTTTTCTCCTAATACAACAATTGAGGTACCAACGGCTACCGTTACACAAAAATTGGTCAAAAATTATGACCAAACACGTAATTTTCCTGCGATAGCGGGAACCTCTCGTCTTGGTTTGCACTTCCGATTTGGAACCATTAGTATTCGTCAAAAAGCAAAAAAAGCAAAAAAACTCAATGAAACATTTCTAAATGAACTCATTTGGAGAGATTTTTATGCTATGATTTTAGCCAACTTCCCTGAGGTAGTTGGTAATAGTTTTAGAGAAAAATATGAAGGAATACAATGGCGGAACAATAAAGATGAATTTGAGAAGTGGAAAGCAGGTCAAACAGGTTACCCAATGGTAGATGCTGGAATGCGAGAACTCAACAACACAGGCTATATGCACAATAGGGTTCGTATGGTTGTGGCGAGTTTTTTATGCAAACACCTACTGATAGATTGGCGATGGGGAGAAGCCTATTTTGCTGAAAAATTACTTGATTTTGATTTAGCTAGCAACAATGGTGGCTGGCAATGGGCTGCGGGCTGTGGTACAGATGCTGCTCCTTATTTCAGAATATTCAATCCTGAATCACAGCTCAAAAAATTTGACAAAGATCATAAATATATTAAAAAGTGGATTCCTGAGTTTGGTACTAATAATTATGTCGCCCCTGTCGTCGAACACAAAATGGCTAGAGAACGCTGTCTCGAACGTTATAAGGCTGGAATCAATGGATAAGTAATTCTTTTTTTTAGTATTAAATCGTTTTTTTTATTAGTGTCGTGAACTTTTATTTACAATAAAAGATTGGAATAATGATGATTAAAAAACATTCCTAAATGCTGTTTAAAAAGTTAGTTTATGAGCTATCTGGCTAATTTTTAACGATAAGTAACAGAAAAAGATATTTCATTTAGAGCATGTTTAAAATTATATTTTTTGATAATGTGAGTACTATTTTTTTGCTAATTGAATCTTATTTTTGAGTGAATAGCCATAGCTATTGACGAAAAAATAGGTGATAAGTAGTGGAAAAAGAGATTTCATATTACAAATTAAGGTAAATTTAAACATGCTCTTAGATATAAAGCGACTTTTTAAACAACTTCTTAGAAAAGAACATACATAAAAGCATTAAAATATCATTTTAATTTTTAGATTTGCACGTTTTTTAATCAGAAGCAATTAACAGAATTGACCAAAAATTAGTGGTTAACTCACAAAAAAATATAAATAATATGTATTGGACTTTAGAATTAGCATCACATCTTCAGGATGCTCCGTGGCCCGCTACTCGCGATGAATTAATTGATTATGCCATTCGCTCAGGGGCTCCAATCGAAGTTATTGAAAACTTGCAGCAGTTGGAAGATGAAGGAGAACTTTATGAAGGGATCGAAGACATTTGGGCTGACTTCCCTACTAAAAGTGATTTTTTCTTCCCAGAAGATGAGTATTAATACTTACCGTAGTTCTAACGTAAAAGTTGCTATCCTTTCTATTTAGATTAAAATATTATCTATAAATCAAATGCAACTTTTACAGAAAAACACCACGTTGACAACTATATGGTTAGCGTGGTGTTTTTTTATGTCTACCCTCAACACTCTTTTGGTGTGATTTGTGAGGGTCGCTAATCATTTATTTCACCATCAGAGATTATTGTTATTATTCATGAATGTTCATCCAATTTTTATAGGGCTGCTTTGTCTTTTTTCTCCAATTCTACTAACTGCTCAAACCAATTATAAATTTGATATTCCAGCAAAAGAAAACAAGTGTTTTCAATATTTTGATGAAACGGCAGAAGGTGTACACCCTGTCAATAACTTTCTACTGTCTAAAATGACAGAAATGATGTACCTAGAACGGTTGGATTATCAAATCCGTTATTTGCAAAACGGTCAAAAAGCAGTTGATTCTATCCCTTCCTCTGATTGGATCAAAGAAAATTGTATGGTCAGTGACTCCACTTTTCAGCAATGTTTTACGAGTCGGTTTAGTCATTTTTTTGAACATCCACTCGAAGAACCAGAAGCACAAAAAACACACTTCACTCAAAGAAATCATACCCAACGTACACAGTTCAAATATATTCAAAAAACATACACCAAAGATGCTCGTTTTTTTGGATTCAAATATCAGAGTGGTTTAGACCCTGAATTAATGGTCATTTCGACCCCTTCTACCATCTTTATTTTGTTTAGAGGTACCGATGATGTCGGTAAAAGCCAATGGGCAGAATGGATAGGTACTGATTTTAGAATCAATCAAATGAAAGCTGGAGGAGCACTTGTTGGCACTAAAATTCATACTGGGTTCTGGTTAAGTTTTGAGCTCATTCGAGATCAACTTGTGACGACATTGGCCGAATTCGATGCCAAAAACAAAAAAATATGGATAGCAGGTCATAGTTTGGGAGCTGCCCTGTCAGTCGTGACAGGTGTCTATCTAAAATCATATGGTTTAGATGTTCAAAATATCTATGCTTACGCTTGCCCTCGTACTATTGGCAATAAAGCCTTTATCAAAAGATGTGATGAAATTTTACCCAATGGAATTCAACGTTTTGAATATTTTCAAGACCCTGTTACTATGATTTGGGCTCCTGGATACAAATACCATCATGTTGGTCAACGAAATTGGTATGATGAAGAAGAAAAAGGGAAATTCAAACTCTATCAAAAAACTGATGAACGTACTTTTATATCCAAACCTACTCGAAAATATACCAATATTGATTTGGAGGAAGATCCTAAAGAAGGACACCGAATCAAACGAAATCAAATGAATGGAAGTATCTTTGTCAGTACCAAAATGCTCCATTATCATAATCCACAATGGTATGTCAAAGCAGCTCATGCTCAGCTATCTGAAGAACAAAAAAGTTACTTGCCCGATGTAGATGATAGTTTCCCTTATCTCTACTTTGGGAGAGACGATTGTAAGTAATCAAACCATAACTGTCAGAATAAGGATATTTTTTTACAAAAAGACAACAAAGACATTATTAATAATGAATACCACCATCACCTGACACTGTGTGAGACTACTCAATTACCTTACCATATCAACTAAGAAAAGTACACAATCCGTCATAAAATGAACAAATCAAGTATTTATAATTGTCAGTTTCTTATAAAAAAAGTAAATGTTAGATCAATTCCATTAATTCAAGCAGAGATTGATGTTTCGGGAATGCTTCATACTGAAATGGCCAAATTCATACAAGGATGTGATATTTGGCTAGCAGAGGAAATCGTTAGCGAAATAAATGGATTGAATTTAGTCTTGAGAGAATCTTCAATTGTAAATTATCAGATAGAAGGGGGATATAATGATATGATTGAAGTTTCATCTCCCGATATCGTGTCTTTTACAGACACCAATAGCAGGATAATTAACTATCCAGTGGACGATTTTTTAGGGCTTCTTCAAGAATGGATATATTTTTTAAAGTCAATTCCCACTTAACTAGCTTATTAAATCGTCTATAGTAAAAATACGTTTATATCAGCCTGACGGCTATTGCAGCCAAACAATTGCCTAACTATTTAAAAATGTCTACTTTTGACAGAAATTTCTGCTAGAGCAGGTCTACAATTATATTCTCAAAATTCATCCATACATGTATTCCATTAAAATTTTACTTGCTACTATTTTTCTATTCATTACTATTATTCCTTTACAGGCTGCTTTTCTCCCTCCTGTTGAAAAACCAAAAACAACTAAAATCACTAAGCGTCAAGAACATCAATCGTTGAGGCTAGAAAAAAAACAGGCTAAAGTGATTGCCAGAAAGCAAAATAGAAAATATAATAATCGACACAAAAACAAGAAAGGACATGCACAACAAATGAATGTCGGTAGAAACTGGACCGTAGCTATCTTACTATCTTTTTTCTTAGGTATATTCGCTATAGACCGATTCTATTTGGGCTATATTTTATTAGGAATTCTCAAACTAATTACGCTTGGCGGACTTGGTATTTGGGCATTGATCGATTTGATACTCATTGCCATGAGAGCACTAAAACCTAGGGATGGAAGTGATTATACAGATTATATTCTATAGAAAGCAACTGCAAGACTAGAGCTTTTTAGAAAAAGTAATCTAGGAGCTAAGCACTTTTGAAGTGCTTAGCTCCTAACTTCATCAAGTTACTATTGATCATCAAGGTATTTAATCCTTAATTCGCATTAAAGCAAGATACTCTTAGATATTACCTATTCTTCTTCGTTTTTTTATTTTTCTTTTTCCTGCCATATTTCTGATTGTTCTCCTCTGCCTGTTTGATTTCGAGCTCAATCATTTTCTTCCAACTTACACCTTTGGTATCTTTCGTATTGTCCACAATATGTTCGTATTCGATTCTATCAATATGCAATCGCTCGATCAATTGACCTAGGTAGCTTTCTATTTCTTTCAATACAGGACGTTCTTCTTGACTACAGAAAGAAATGGCATACCCCTTACGCATACCACGCCCTGTACGACCTACACGGTGGACATAGTTTTCTGAAGGCTCTGGCATATCATAGTTGACAACATGGGTAACATCTGGTATATCAATTCCTCGAGCAGAAACATCTGTAGCCACCAAAATACGTACTTCATTTGCTCGGAATGCTCCCAGTATTTTGGAACGTGCATTTTGGTCTTTGGCTCCATGTATCGCCAACGCTGGAATATCAACCCTTTCCATTGCGGCAGCCACTCGTTCGGCTCGTACTCTGGTTCGGACAAACACCAGTACTTTTGCTTTCTTATTTTCTCGATAGAGTCTCTCTAAGAAAAATCGTTTATCATCCATTTCTATAAAAGCAACTTGATGATGCACACTCCTAGCGACAGGGTTATTAGGAGATATTTGGATACGAATCGCATTACTTCGTACTAGAGAATAGGCTGTTTTTTTGATCTCTTTATTAATAGTAGCGGAAAAGAAAAGTGTCTGTCTACGCTTGGGCAAATGACGTAATACATCTCTAATGTCCTTCACAAAACCTAAATCTAGCATATGATCCGCCTCATCCAATACCAATATTTCAATACGGTGTAATCGCAAATGTCCCTGATGATGCAAATCAAACATTCTACCAGGAGTAGTCACCAATATATCAGCTCCTTCTTCTAGCTGTGCAATTTGAGGGGCTTGATCTACTCCACCATACATAGACATAGCTTTGACCAAGGTATGTCTTGACAAATCATTGATTACTTTTGTAATCTGATTCGCTAACTCGTGTGTGGGAACCATTATCAAACACTTGATTCCATCTTTGCGGCGGGCTGTTTTTTTGTAGCTATGAACTTTATGGATAATAGGAATAGCAAATGCAGCTGTTTTCCCCGTTCCTGTTTGTGCTATAGCCAATACATCCTCCCCTTTCAGAATGGATGGAATGGTCTTATACTGTATATCTGTTGGGCGATTCAATCCCATTTTAGATAAATTTTCCTTTATTTCAGGTTCTATATTATAATCATCAAATTTCATAAAATCATTGCGTTTCTTCTAGCAAGGCTTTTCCTCATAGAGGATATAGGCGGTCACTTATTATCTTATTTTTGTAATAAATAGCACAGAGACTCAACCAGGGGGCAAAGCTTTGTGTTCGTTACGCAAAGGTACATAGAATTCTTATTCAAATCTAATTATAAATTTGTATCTTTGGTATTACCAATAAAAAACAATTCATGAATATAGATAAGCAATCAATTATAACGGCATTGAGAACCGTCAAAGACCCTAATACAGGTCAAGACATCATTGCCAGCAAAATGGTAGAAGGCCTAGAGGTAAAAGGCAATGATATTAGTTTCACTATTGTCGTTCCTTCAGTCAAGTCTCCTGTCAAGAATCAGTTAACCTTTTCGTGCATAGGAGCAGTCAATTCTGTTTATCCTGATGCTGAAGTACACATTCATGCTAGAGCACAAGGATCTGACAACAAAACAAATACTCCTAACAACCCTATTCCACATATCAAAAATGTGATTGCGGTGGCTTCTGGAAAAGGAGGCGTAGGTAAATCTACAGTAGCCGTTAATCTAGCCCTTAGCCTACAAAAGATGGGAATGTCTGTTGGGCTACTTGACTTAGACCTATATGGTCCTTCTGTACCTACTATGATGGGATTACAGGGTCAAAAACCAAGCATTAGAGAGTTGCACGGAAAAGCAAAACTTATTCCTATTGAAAAATATGGAATCCCAACCATGTCTGTCGGTTATATTATAGAGCCCGAACAAGCAGTAGTTTTAAGGGGCCCTCGTTTAGGTGGTATTGTAAAACAATTCTTTCAAGAATGTTTATGGCCACAACTTGATTTCTTAATCTTGGACTTACCTCCTGGGACAGGAGACGTCCAACTCACACTTATTCAGACCGTTCCGATCACAGGTGCTGTCATGGTAACTACACCACAACAAGTGGCTTATGCCGATGCGATAAAGGGAATGAATATGTTCCGCTTGGAGAATGTAAAGGTGCCGATTTTGGGTGTGGTAGAAAACATGTCTTGGTTCACCCCTAAAGAATTACCTGATAATAAATACTATATTTTTGGAGAAGGAGCTGGCAAACGTCTTGCTAAAGAAGCTAACACGGTTCTTCTTGGTCAAGTGCCTATTGTACAGGGTATACGAGAAGGAGGTGATGCCGGGCTTCCTGCCGCTTGGGGAGAAGATGATATTTCTCGGGATGCCTTCGAAAATATTGCTAAAAATGTATTGCGTCAAGTCAGTATTCGTAATGAAATGATGCAACCTACTTCTATTGTTAATACGACTAAAGACTTTGGATAAAATGACAAATAAAGAACAAATATTGGCTCGTGTAGAGGAAGCATTAGAAACCATTCGTCCTCACCTAGAAACTGATGGCGGCGATCTTGAGATCGTAGAGCTGACCGATGACATGGTTCTGAAATTCAAATGGTTAGGCAACTGTGAAACTTGCTCCATGAGTACAATGACCATGAAAGGAGGAATAGAACATACCATCAAAACTAAAGTCCCAGAAATACATGCCGTAGAAGCCATTAATGGCTTATTTATTAGTTAGAGCCTCGCTCTATTATCACCATATTCATTTTTACTAAATTCCCTCCCTTATGCCTAATCAGTCTTATATACTCATTTGCATAGCTGCCCTATTATTGATAGTAGGATGTGGTGACACCGATACCAACCCCGAAACTGAAGTAAAGAAAACCGCAGTTTCTGACGAAAAGGTACCTTCTATATATGTCATTGCAGGTGATTATCACGAAATGTGGTTAGGAGTCAATCAAAATCAGATAACAGGAGTCTACCAAAGTTTAGATGCAAATAACCAAAGTTGCTTTTTCTTTTTTGAAGGGACCATTGGAGAAAATAACCCTATCTCTGTTGATTGTTACAATCCAATGACAACCGCTCCTCCTATTCATGGGGAATTCAAAATTATGGGGGAACAAATGTTTGCGAAACTTGCTCAATCTCCTAGCGATGGTTGTGTTGCTGAATTATCAGATGATATAGGACACGCTATATTACTTGATTTGCAGCACGAATGGAAAGCAATTCGTGTAGTAGAGAAAGAATCTCCTATATTTGAATCGGATATGCAAGGATTGGAATTAGGGGACAGAGTTTCCAAAGGAACACCTATTGCCATCAAAGAATATAAAGGCGAATGGATGCGTGTTGATGTCCCATCTATGGGGTATGAAGACGGATGGATACATCGTTCCATGGTCTTTCCATTATTGGATATGTAATATCAAAATATTATTTATGAGAGCTACTATATACTTCTTTCTGTTACTTTTTTTCACGCAATTAGAGTTTGGATTCGCTCAGTGTGCTGATACTAGTAATATCTATACTTTTTCTTATAATGGTACCAACTATGAATTGGTACGTGAAAATAAAAATTGGTCTGATGCCGCTGCCTGTGCAGTAGCTAGAGGAGGACAATTAGCCATTATTGATGACAGTCTAGAACAAATCGCTATCTATACCGAAATCAGTACCAATGCAGCCATTACAGCTAGTAATACAGTGGCACCTGATGGTGGTGGAGCTTCCTATATTTGGTTAGGGGGAAATGATTTTGCAGTGGAAGGTAACTGGGTCTGGGATGGCAATGGAGATAGCCTAGGAGTCCAGTTTTGGCAAGGAACAAGAACAGGTAATGCCGTAGGCAATCAATATAATAATTGGGGAAACGAACCAGATGATTTTGGGACTTTAGGACAAGATGGTTTAGGACTTGCGATTACAAACTGGCCACTAGGCGTAGCCAGCCAATGGAATGATATCAGAGCTACTAATACGATCTATTATTTGATCGAATATGCCCCTATCCTACCTATTTTTTCTACTCCTTCATCTTCATCTTCTGTTAGAGCATATCCTAACCCTACCAATGGTCAGATTACATTGCAAGACCTTCCTAGTGACTTAGATGCCATTCAGGTATACAATGTTTTGGGTGAAAGGGTATTGCAAACCACTACTATCAACAACGAAGAGCTATCCTTGGAACATCTAGAAGCAGGAATTTATTTTTTAAATATTCGCTTCAATGACCATAGTCATCAAATAATAAAAATCCATAAAAAGTAATATGTCTCTCCCCAAAATACTTCTATTAAATGGTCCTAACCTTAATCTGTTAGGAAAAAGAGAGGTTTCCATTTATGGCGATCAATCTTTTGAAGACTACTTTCAACAACTCCAAATAAAATTTCAATCACAACTAGATTTATACTACTATCAAAGTAATACGGAAGGTCAACTCATTGACCGATTGCATGAGGTTGGATTTAGCTTCGATGGTATTGTATTCAATGCTGGTGCTTACACCCACACCTCACTTGCCTTAGCCGATGCTATAGCAGGTATACAGACTCCTGTAGTTGAAGTACATATTTCCAATGTTTTTGCTAGAGAAACAATAAGACACCATAGTTATATTGCAGCACAATGCGTAGGGAGTATTAGTGGCTTTGGATTGTATAGCTATGAAGCTGCTTTGCAGTTTTTCTTAAATCAGATGACTAACTCTGAATAGATGGAAAACATTGTTTACCAAATAAAACATACTACTTGGAAATCCATTCTTTTCAAAGATCAGCAGTTTTGGGTCAGTACTACTCCACTCTTCAATTTAGAAATGTTTGAGAAACAGGAAGACCAAGATAGTACCCTTGTGTATGATATCAAAAGGATTTCTTCTATCTACTTCGAAGAAGATACTGATAAAATCAAAATCGCTTACAAAGACCAACAACTCAATAAACAAACTACTACGCTCCGATTTGACGATAAAACTCTTTCGAATGAAATAGGGCATTATTTAGGCAAAAAAGCAGCTCTCCCTGTCCATATCAAAAAAGAAAATGAACCAAAATCCTTATTTTTTTTATTCCTCTATACTGTATTTATAGGATGGTTCACCTATATGCTCTACACACTAGATGACACCACTGAACTGATTAGTACAGAGCGTTCTATCAAAAATCAAAATAGAGGAGCTTTTCTCAAAATTATTATAGATACTATTGGTCCAACTGGAGTTTTAATCATAGGTGGGAGTATTACCTTATTGCTTCTTTATGATTTGTATACTCGTATTGTAAGACCTACACGAGAAATCACCTACCACTAACAAAAAGAGACTACCTTATTAGGTAGCCTCTTGCTTAGTCTAGGGTTTAGTCTAAGTTGTTTTTTATTTCCCTTCCAATAAATCACGCATTCCTTTTAGTGTGTCAAATGGTCCTTCTACAATGACAGAATTAACTACCCAATCAGGAACACTACCACCCAAATCTGCAACAGATTGTTGTTCGATTTTGATAGTTCCGTTTTTTAAATCCGTGAACTTCCAATGCCCTTTAGTACGTGGCACACGAACAATTCCTTGTTTATGTGGAATATAATCTGGCAAAGAACTCATCGTAATCAATACGACTCCTTCTGAAGGAGTGGTTTTGAGTGAACGAGTTACATTATCTCGGTCTGTTACTGGCCAAGGAGCATCTCCCAAATTATAAGTAATTATTTCTTTACTAGAAATATTCTTAATATTAGATACTTCAATACTTCTCTTCATAAATTTTTTACGCTTAACAGGATCCCAATAGGCATCTACTGCTTTCGCTAGTGTTGTTTTCACAATTACAGTGGCTCGGTACTCTTTAGTACTCCAACCTTTGATAAAACGTGTTTTCACTTTAATGCCTTCTTTATCTTTGGCATCAGTCCATTTTTGAGCAGTAACTTGAGTAGCTAATAATAGAAGTAAAAGGGAGAATAATGGTAGTTTCATGGATAATGGTTGTAAGAATTTAGGTAGTTAATTTAATATATATGGTGTTTTCGTTGGAATCAAATAGAGTACCATTTTACTATTTATAACGGTATTTTTTAATCTTTATTTAAACATTTATTTAAAATAATTGTAAAAAGCCATTTTTAGGGAACTAATCTGCAAAAATCAACAAATAGTTACCCCTGTTCTAAAATAAACGGACTCCTATACTTTTTCTACGAGAAGTTGTTTAATTTTGCAGAAAGAAAAACAAGAAAAATGAGCTTACTAAAACATTATAATGTTCCTATTATATACGAAGACAATCATCTAATCGCTGTCAACAAACCAGCAGGTTGGTTGGTACAAGGAGATGAAACAGGAGATATTCCCGTTTCGGAGTATGTGAAGGAATATATCAAAAAAAGATACAATAAACCAGGTGACGTTTTCCTTGGAATTATTCACCGATTGGATAGACCCGTATCGGGAGTCGTTTTATTTGCTAGAACAAGTAAAGCCTTGACACGTATGAATAAGTTGTTTCAAGATAGGATGGTTGAAAAACGCTATGTAGCAGTAGTAGAAAGACGTCCAGAAGAACTAGAAGGAAAATTAGTTCATTATTTATCGAAAGATAAAGACCGTAATGTCACTAGAGCATTTGAAAGCAAACGTTACAAAAGTGCCAAACGAGCAGAACTAGATTACAAATATCTAGGAGGACTAGCCGATCATCATTTATTACAAGTCAATCCTACAACAGGACGCTCTCACCAGATTAGAGTACAGCTTTCTAAAATGGGTACCGTTATTAGAGGAGATAAAAAATATGGTGCTGCCCATTTCAATACTGATAGAGGAACCATTCATCTACACTCTTACCAGCTTTCTTTTATTCACCCTGTGAAGAAAGAACCTGTCTTGATTGAAGCTGACCTTCCCGAAAAAGATCAAGTTTGGCAAATGTATAGCCACTTGATTCCCTATGGGGAAACTGACTTCTAGATAAGAATATCATAGAAGAAGAAATAGGGTTGAAATGGAAAAAGAAGCCACTAAATTACTACAAATAAACAAAGTGCTATGGATTATTTCTATAGCACTTCTTTTTCATGTTGTCTTGAGTTACAACTTATGGTTTCCGATCAGCAGGACTTATCCAGAAGTTCCTTTCTTTAAGAGTATGCCGTTATCTTTCGGACTGATAGGTACTAGCGTTCTATCTACGCTTTTTTTATTAGGGTTTGTGCTAGGCAGTTTTTTTGAATCTATACGAAAACAAAGCTATCTTCTTGGCTTTGCTTGTTTTGTCCTTCTCTTGTCAGAGGATTTCAATCGACTACAAGTATGGCTCTTTATTTATTTAGGACTATTCGGGAGTGTTTTATGGCGACACAAAAAACCTTTGCCTTCAGCCATCCTATCAAATTTTCAATTCATCATTGCAGTAGTTTATTGTTGGACAGGAGTCCAAAAAATCAACCTCCCATTTACCTTAGATGTATATCCGTGGCTAATGGGTATTTTTGAATGGACTAAACCACTGGAACATTATACCTCATTGGGCTATGGAATAGGCCTATTTGAAATACTGATTGGAGTAGGTTTTTTCATTCGTAAAACACAGCACCTCTCTGTCATTCTAACTACTCTCCTACATGGTGGCATTTTAATTCTATTGATTGGTGACAACTATTGGAATACGATTGTTTATCCTTGGAATGTGAGTATGGTTGGATTAGTTTGGATTCTATTTTGGAAACAAGAAGAGGGTATTATTAATCACTCTAAACGCCCCAATCTAGTGATTATAGGTCTTTTTGGAATCTTTCCGATTTTTGACTTTGGCAACTATTGGGTCCATGAACTTTCCTTTGGGATGTATTCAGGAGTGGCAATTGAAGGGGACTTATATTTTGAAGATAATTCTGAAACAGACTGCCTTCCTGCTATATTAGATTCTAAATTACTCTATCAGTCCGAAACAGAATCTGCTCTATCTCTAGACGACTGGGGAATGCAAAACCTAAATATACCTCCTATTAGTACTGCTGGCAGTTTTGAACATGCTGCAAAAGTTTTTTGTAAATGTTTATCCGAAAACAATGTTCGTGGAGGAATTGAACTCTCTATTCCTTATCGTTGGCAAGACAAAGATACCGTCTATCAAATCCCCTGTGAAGTATTGCTTCAACAGGATACAAAAAACTAGTTATCCTACTCAAATTACCTTTCGTTTCATCTTTTTGATGTATTTTTGAGTTTTGTAGCCATCAATATCTAAGACCATGAAAAAGCTTCTACCGCTTGCCTTCTTTCTCTGTCTATATCTAATAGCCTGTCAATCTCACACGCATCTTGTCCAGTCTGATACCAAATACATTGCGATCAGCAATACTCAACAAGCAGACCAAGACATTGAGCAAATGATTGCCCCTTATAAAGAAAAAATGAGTGCTGAAATGAATACAGTCATTGGTACAACTACCAAAATGTTAACACTCATGAAACCAGAATCCAGCTTAGGAAACTGGGCTGCGGATTTGGTATATCAAAAAACTGCCCAATATGTGGATGTTCCTGTCGATTTCGCTATTCTTAATTATGGTGGTCTCCGAATCCCTTCGCTACCAAAAGGAGAAATCACCAAAAGTAAAGTTTTTGAACTAATGCCTTTCGATAACATTATGGTAGCGGTAGCTATAACAGGCAGCGAACTAGAACTACTCTTCAATAGAGCTGCACTAGGTGGCGGGTGGCCTATTAGTAGCCAAGTTAGCATGGCGATTCATAAAGAAAAAGCTCAAAATGTGCTCATCAATGGTAAAAAGATAGATCCTAAGAAATTGTACTATGTAGCTACCAATGATTATCTCGCTAATGGTGGTGATAAATGCTCGTTCCTGAAAGATAATAAAAAAGTAACGACCAATCGTCTCTTTCGAAACGTAATTATGGAATACATACAAGAGCAAACCAAAGCTGGTAAGCAGATTGATGCTAATATAGAAAAGAGAGTATTTTTACTAAAATAACAATCATGACTAAGCAAGAAAAAGTAGCTGATATCACTCAGATGCTAGAAGGTTTCTATCCAGAAATTCCCATTCCATTAGATCACAAAGATAATTATACGCTGCTGGTAGCAGTATTACTATCGGCTCAATGTACTGATGAACGTGTCAATCAGATAACGCCTGCTCTATTCGCAATGGCGGATAACCCCTATGATATGGTCAAATGTACCGTAGATGAAATCAGGGCAATTATTCGTCCTTGTGGGCTTTCACCTCGCAAATCCAAAGCTATTCATCAGCTTTCGCAAATTCTGATTGATAAACATAATGGAGAAGTTCCTAAAAGTTTTGAAGCACTAGAAGAACTCCCAGGAGTAGGACACAAAACAGCCTCTGTAGTCATGTCTCAAGGATTTGGAGTACCCGCTTTCCCTGTAGATACACACATACAACGTTTGGCTTGGAGATGGAAACTCAGTACAGGCAAAAATGTAGATAAAACGGAAAAAGACCTAAAAAGACTGTTTCCAAAAGAACTTTGGAATCGCCTTCATTTGCAGATTATTTTCTTTGGTAGAGAATATTGTCCTGCTAGAGGACATAATCCTTTTGAATGCCCTATCTGCAAAAAGTATGGCAGAAAAACAATGCTAGACGACTACGAAAAAAAGAAGAAATAAAACACACTATGATACTATCTGACAAAGAAATATTGAAGGCGATAGATGCCAAACAAATCGTTATAGATCCTTTTGACAAAAGTTGCTTAGGGACAAACTCTTATGATGTTCATCTAGGAAAATATTTGGCGACCTATACCAATAGAATATTGGACGCTAAAAAACATAACCCTATCGAAATATTTGAAATCCCTGAAGAAGGCTATGTCTTAGAATCAGGCATCTTATATCTAGGAGTAACCGAAGAGTACACCGAAACACACAATACCGTTCCATTTCTAGAAGGAAAATCTAGTGTTGGTCGTCTGGGTATTGATATTCATGCTACAGCAGGAAAAGGTGATGTCGGTTTTTGCAACACGTGGACACTCGAAATTTCTTGCACCCATCCTGTTCGTATTTATGCCGGGATGCCTATTGGGCAACTTATTTATTTTACGGTGCAAGGTGATATTGAGAACTATTACAACAAAAAAGTAAATGCTAAATACAACGAACGAACCATCAAACCCGTAGAATCTATGATGTGGAAAAATAAATTTTAACCGCTATGTCCAATCCAATAATAGACTACTACGATGAATTGGCTCCTCGTTATGATCAAGACCGTTTTGCCAATACTTATGGCAATTATATTCATAGCCAAGAGCTAACTATTCTAGCCAAATATATGGCAAAAAATAGCTCACAAAAAAGCTTAGATGTAGCCTGCGGCACTGGTCGTTTTTTGGATTGGACAACTCATGGAGTAGATGCTAGCAAGGAAATGCTACGAGTTGCTCAAGGTAAATTCCCACAAAAAATACTCATTCAGTCCAATGCTGACCGAATGCCTTTTGAGGACAATAGTTTTGATACTATCATCTGTTTTCATTTATTGATGCACTTAGACAAAGACTTGACATCGGCTATTTTTGAAGAGTTTCGTCGAGTACTCAAAGTGGGAGGACAAGTAATTTTTGATGTTCCTTCCAAACATAGACGAGATCGTACCAGCTATCAATCAAAAGGCTGGCATGGAGCCAATAGTTTTTATTGGAAAGAAATTGAAGCCTTGACTTCACGGGGCTGGCAGCTTAAAAACAGTCATGGCATTGGCTTTTTTCCTATCCATCGAATCCCTAAACGTCTACGAAAAAGCTGTACCACTCTAGATACACTATTCTCCAATTCTCCTTTGAAAAAATACGCTTCCTATCTAGTATTTAGACTGATAAAAACATGAGAAAAATCATCCGTAAATATACTCCCTATGCTCTAAAGATCCATTGGCAATTGACCAAGAGGTATTGGCAGGATAAACAAACAAAAATCCATCATCAGTTTGCCCTAAAAGGCACGCCACATCCTAAAGCGAGTCATAAACTATCGCTTCAGCAACCTATCAAAAAAAGCTATCTCTATGAAAACAAAGTTCACAATCTTAAACTTGGTAGTCAGAAAATAAACCAAATAGTCATCAAACCACAACAAACACTCTCTTTTTGGAAAACGCTACAAGCTCCTACCGCTCAAAATGGTTACAAGAAAGGTAGAAATATTGTGAATGGTGTTTTGAGTGAAGATATTGGTGGAGGGCTATGCCAGTTGTCTGGCATCTTATATCATTTAGCCCTCTTGGGTGGGCTTACAGTTCTAGAGCGTCACCATCATTCATTAGATATTTATACAGAAGAAGCTCGGTACAGCCCTTTAGGGGCAGACGCTACGGTTGTTTATGGTTACAAAGATTTGCGTATTCAAAACCCATTTGATTTCCCTATCTATTTTGATTTTGATATAAACACCTCTCGAATTATTGCCTATCTATATTCCCCTAACCTAATTCCTCAACAACAACTTGATTTTCGGAGAGATTACTATGGCAACACTTGCCATGTTCATTGTGTCAATCAAACTGGACAGGTGGTTGGGGAGTCTATTTATACGATTCCTTCTTAGTATCTCCCTGTAGATTTCATCCATAGCATACTGTAATACTGGATTACTAACTTTAATTCATTTTATACTTTGCTCTATATTCTGTTGGGCTAATGCCCTCTCTTTTCTTGAATAATCTTGAAAAGTAAGGTGGATATTCAAATCCTAAGGAGTAAGCGACTTCCGCAACAGTAGTATTCGGTTGTAGTAAGCTATTCTTAGCTTTATCTATCAACTGCAACTGTAAATGTTCTGTAGTAGTTTTGCCCGTTTCTTTTTTGAGTGTATCACTTAAGTAGCGTTGTGAAACGGACATCTTATTGGCGATTTGTTCTATGCTAGGAATTCCTTTTTCTTCTAGTTCTCCCGAATCAAAATAGCTTGTTATTAGCCTATCCAATCGTTCTAGCAAGCTACTAGAAAGTTCTTTCCGATTCAAAAATTGGCGTTCATAAAAACGCATCGCATATTTAAGAAGTGTACTGAGTTGTGAGATGATAATATCTTTACTGAACTCATCTTGATTGTTTTGATATTCTATTTCAATATTTTCCACAATCAATTCTATCTGCTTTTCTTCTTTCGGAGAAAGATGTAATGCCTCATTGACCGAATAGGAAAAGAAGCTGTATTTTTTTATCTGTTCTGCCAATTCGGTTCCCTTCAGAAAATCTTCATGAAAATTAATCGAAAAACCTTTTTGCTCATACACCACACTATTATCCCATTGCAATACTTGTCTAGGGGCTATAAAAATGAGTGCCCCATTCGTAAAGTCATATTTTGTTCTGCCATAGTTTAAATCACCTTTTACAATTTTTTTAAAACTAATCGAATAACAATCGTTAGTAATTGGGGGCGAACTTTCTCTTGGGCATGGCAAAAAACCTCCCCCTCTGGCAGTAAAAACACTCAACATAGGGTGTTCTGGACGAGGCAGTTCTATATAATCTAAATAAGAAGCTAATGTTTTGAAATGTTTCATGTCGTTATTGAATTTTTCACATCTTTCCCAATGATAATAGTTGTTGATGATATGTATTCATTCTAGCATATGCCGTACCATCAATCAACAATATGACTACTAATATAGCTATAATAGTAATAAAACTTGCTCGCCAAACAGGTGTATCAAACAACATAATACCTACCGAACAAACAATAATAATTAATGGAATTATGGTAAACACAATTGTTTGGTATTCTTTTAGGGTTCCTTCTGAACGTGTGATTTCTGATCTTACTAAAGCCACCGAATCACTCTCATACATGGCAGGGAAATTAGCTAATCGTCCCTTATTAGTAAAATATAACCCTAAGCCAATTATTATAAGTACAACTCCTCCTACTAAAGTAGGAATAACATATGCTTTGGCTACTTCGGTTTTTCCCCATTGCCAAAAACCAATACTTGCCAATACAAATAGAACTCCAAAAAGAATAAAAAAAGGAGTCGAAAACAGTTCAGACTTCACCCAATTTGTTGAGGCTTTCAAAATATCCATGTTTATTTTTCTATGAAGTAGTTTAAAAATTCCATTTAACCCCAGTCATCTTCTCCGAAAGGTCCCATAATTTTTGGGATACGGCTTGGTCTTTAGCGTGAGGCTCTATATGATGTGCTCCAACAGGACCGACCCAATTACTGCGTCCTGTTGGACCATAAAAGGCTTTTTGATCTAGATGCTCTTCTGTAGCACACATCAATTCAGGATAAGCTCCATTTTCAGCTGGCTGTGTTAATGGTGACATCATCATTAAACCTGCAATAATCTTCATTACTCTGCTACCACTAGTGTTGATGAGGTTGGTTCGAGAAGAGCCTGGATGACAAGCATAAGCTTTGACAACTGTTTGACCTGCTTTATCTAATCGACGCTGCAACTCATAGATTGACATGATTTGAGCCAATTTACTTTGACTATAAGCTTTATTAGCAGTATAATCTTTATCCCAATTCAGGTCGTCAAATTTGATCGTCTTTATCCCCATGTCATACCCCATACTACCTACTGTTACAATACGACCTTGAGATTTTTTAATCAATGGATATAACAACGCCTGTAAGGTGAAATGTCCAAAGTAATTAACCCCCATTTGACTTTCCCATCCATCTACTGTTATTTTTTGAGTAGGCACTTGTGCTATTGCCGCATTACACATCAGAGCGTCTATACGGGTTAATTTTTCCAACACGGCTGCTGCTGCTTTTTTTACAGAAGCCTGTTCTGCCAAGTCCATTTGTACCGACAATACCTTTATGTTATTACCCAATTCCTGTTTCAAAAGAGCAATTGTATCCGCTGTTTTCTGAGGATTACGATTGAGCATCAGTACTTCTGCTCCCTTTGAGAGTAATATTTTTGCGGCCTCAAATCCTGTTCCGCTTGTGGTCCCTGTGATAACAAATGTTTTGTTACTTATATTTCCAATTCTATCAGGTGTCCATCCTTCTTTACCAAATTGATTTGTCTTCATTGTTGCTTGTCTTTGTTATTTCTAAGAATAAGACAAAGATAGCGTAAAAAATAATCGACTTCCTTACACAGATTTTCGAATGGTGTATACTTTTTGGTTGTTGTTATACACTTCTGAAATTTTATAGCCCCTTGGGATAAGATGATACCAGTTCTCTATATTTTTTCTTACCTTTTTTATCCAATCTTTTGAAATAATCTGATGCTTTTCATTCACAGTGATCCCATCAATTCCGTTCCCACATCACCTCATGCCCTTCACTAGCGATAGGTATCTCCAAAGCACGAAACATCTTTTCTAGTGTTTTGACGGGTATAGTCGCTCTACGCCTATCTAGAATATTTTTCTTAGAAGTTTCTACATAGATGATTTTGAAATAAGGATTGTAAGGAGCCAGTTTATTGGTTATTTTTTGTCGCATTTCGACTGTCAGATTCGTACTATTCCATACGAAAGATTGTTTTTGGGCGGCATATTTTTTAGCTTGTTCATAAGCTATTTGAGCCACTTTACCTTGCCTCTTTTTATCCGTTGGTTTTATTTTTTGTGCCACTCGGATCGCATCTAAACTGACAATAGGCAAATCTAAAGTAGCTGCCTTGGTATCCTTACCACTTCCTGGCATTCCTACCATGATAATGACTTCAAAAGCAGTATCATCATATAAAGTGCTGGGATAAAGGTCTTTTTTTTGAAAATATTTGAACTGACTGTGCTTATTAACAAATTCCTTCGGCTGATTCCAGCAACCTTGCTCTTCACAAAAAAGGCGATATAACTCAATTCTTTCCAAAAAATCATCCTGTCCAATGCTTTTTCGACCACGTACATCCGAACGAGCTAATAAATACAATTGCTCATTAGATATTCGAAGACTCGCTTGATAAGCCGCCAAATTAGGATTGGCCTTCTCCAAACACCAAATCGGCAATCCATGTAATCGAATCAAAGCACAAATTTGTTCTCGTTGTCTCAATGGCATTGCCCACAACATGGCCCTAGCTATTTGCTCTCCTACTTTAGCATGTTTGGGAGCACGAATATAACCCTCTTCGTCTGTCATTGTACAGATTGGCTTTGCCACATCATGCAAAAGAGCTGACCAAGCCAAAGTAGCTTTATCGTATTCCTCGAGTTGTTGAAACTCTTCTGACTTCAACAATTCATTGACAACCATTTTGGTATGAATACCAACATCTCCCTCTGCATGAAAAACAGGATCTTGTGGACAATTTATCATATCCTGAAACCACCCTAACTTTTCTATATACTCCCAATTCGGTTGATAATTATCGAGCCATACTTTTTTCATACCAAAGTGTAGCTCGTTTCCAGTTTTTAGTCCAGTGTTCATTTGTTTTTACATGGTTTTTTCGTACATATTTCAGTACCTTTTCTTTAAAATCAATAGATTGAAAAGCACTGGTTTGACACAAGACGACACCTTCGCAAGCTCCACCAAATACACTTCCTTCTTTCATACGAGTTGCAATAAGGTTTCTTATGTTCTCTACAGAAAAAACACCCATTTCCAATACAGGAGCCGTTGCCAAGCCCAATGCTTCTGCATAGAAAACCACTTCTTCCCAACTCAGCCACTCCTCCTCTACCCGAATCGCAAAAACATAAAAATGATAAGACAACTGTTCATATTCGATGCTATGAATTCCATATAAGTTTTCACCAAACACTTCTAAATCTCCTAAATCATGTTGCACTCTATTCCAAATTTCCCACATATTACCTGCCCAAGGATTACGAGTTGGAGCAGTATGCGAACGAGCATAAACCCCTGTTGATTTCAAACAGGTATTCTCTCCATCCAATTTTTCGGTAATGACAATAGGATTTTCTAACAAATCCTCCCATTCCCACAAAATTTTATCATCAGAAGTAACTCCTTCCGAAAAAGGTAGGTGATAAGTACGACCATATTTTTGAGACTGCATGACTTTTTTTATTCCCTCTAACTCTATTCTCCATGCGAATCGTTCCGAACAAAATAAAAAAAGTCCCTTATGTTCCGAAAGAACATAAGGGACCTGCCGAATAAACAATTAAAAATTAATCTATTCTTCTTCCTCTGCTGCCACTGGAGCAGGCGTCAAATTTTCGATGGAAATCATATTTCTACTATGTAAGAAATTGAACCATTTGATAATTTTTTTAATATCAGAAGTCAATACTTTATCTCTATCGTAGCTTGGTAATACTTTTGCAAAATATTGCTTAATGTCTAGCCCGTTTGCTTTAGTACTTACTGGTGGATAAGTGTCCATGATCTCTATCATATTGATAAATACTTTGGCTAAAGAAGCCGTTTCTTCTTGTGTATCTTCATCTTCTGTATAAATAGAAATAGACTCTAGTGGGGTAAATTGGTGCAATCTACTAGAAGCGAATAATCTCTTTTTGGTATCTAAATCTTGCAATACTAATCCATTGGAGCGATTACCTACCATTTTGAAAATTCCACTTTTACCACTGACTGCTACTAATTTTTCTAAACTCATAATATTTTATATTTTTCTTTTATTGAAGTCTTATTAGTTAGACTTTGATGTTTTCTGTTATTTTTTGATTGATTGTTGACAAAAATACAAAAATGTAACAATTATCATGCTACAGCAATCTTTTTTTAGTGATTTGAATAATTACCGTTCATATTGTATCTTTATGCTGGAGAAAATAAATTCTATTTCTACTAAAAAAAAGCCCTTTGAGCGTTACACCAACAGCCTTATTAGAAGTGCTAAAAAAGCACTTTGGATATAATAGTTTCAGAAGTCCACAGGATGAAATCATTGCCAACATATTGGAAGGAAATGATACTGTCGTACTCATGCCTACAGGTGGTGGAAAATCAATCTGTTATCAACTTCCCTCTCTTGTTTTAGATGGACTCACTTTAGTTGTTTCGCCTTTGATATCGCTAATGAAAGACCAAGTAGAAGCACTCAAAAGCAATGGAATTGGAGCAGCTTATCTTAATTCTAGCCTAGGCAAAAAAGAAGAGGCAGCTATTGAACAAGCCCTAGAAAATAAAAGTATTAAGTTACTTTATGTATCGCCAGAACGTGTTATGGCACCTAATTTCATGTCTTACCTTAAGCTGTTAGATGTGAAATTAATCGCTATTGATGAAGCTCACTGTGTGAGTAGTTGGGGACATCATTTTCGCCCAGAATATCAAAAGCTCTACCTACTCAAAAAAGAATTCCCCCATGTCCCGACCGTAGCCCTCACTGCTACGGCAGACAAAGCCGTTCGTTCTGATATTGGTGAGTTGTTGGGTATGAAAAATCATAAGACGTTTATTTCTTCTTTTGATCGCCCCAATTTGTCCCTATCTGTATTGCCAGGGCAAAAAAAATGGGAACAGATACAGCGAATTGTCCAAAAGAATGAAGGTAAAAGCGGTATTATTTATTGTAATAGCCGCAAATCCACCGAAAGTCTTTATGCTAAATTAGCTGCCAAAGGCTACAAAGCAGCTTGCTACCATGCGGGTATGCCCAACCGAGTCAAAGAAAAAGCTCAAGAGGCATTTATACAGGGGAGTATTGACATCATGTGTGCAACCGTTGCTTTCGGAATGGGGATTGACAAACCTAATATACGCTATGTGATTCATCACAATATGCCTGGCAATCTAGAAGGATTTTATCAAGAAATAGGACGTGCTGGACGAGATGGCAATCCGTCCGAAACTATTTTGTTTTATAGCTATAGAGATGTACAAACACAACTTTCGTTCATAGAAGATATTGGACATGCTCAATACAAAGAAATACAGCTTGCCAAGCTTAATAGAATGCAAGAATATGCAGAAGCTCAAATTTGTAGACGCAAAATACTCTTAAGCTACTTCAGTGAAGTACTAGAAGAAGACTGTGGTAACTGTGATGTCTGTAAAAATCCACCCAAATATTTTGATGGTACGGTCCATGCTCAAAAAGCTCTTTCTGCTATTGCTCGTACCCAACAAACAATCGGTCTTTCTACTACGATAGAAGTACTGAAAGGACAATATAGCGAAACAGTTCGTAGCAAAGGCTTGGCAAGTGTCAAAACCTTTGGAGCAGGAAAGGACACCACCGCTTTCGCTTGGCAACTCTACCTACAACAGATGATTCAACAAGGGATGATTGGCATTGACTATAAGGACAAATTTAATCTAAAATTGACCGACTTGAGCTGGAAAATCCTAAAAGGAGAAACCGCTGTCAATTTAGTGAATTACGATGTCATCAAACAACGTCAAGATGAACAGAAAAAAGCGGCTAAAAAGACCATCAAAACCAGTACCAAAGACCTAGGACTATTAGGTCAGCTCAAAGAGCTGCGTCGTCAAATTGCCAGCGAAATCAGGAAGCCTGCCTTTGTTGTATTCAATGATGCTAGTCTTCAAGATATGAGCGAAAAAGCTCCTGTTACCCTCCTAGATTTCTTGGAAGTATCTGGTGTTGGAGAGCACAAAGCTGAGAAATATGGGAAACAATTTTTGAAAGTCATTCGTAAACATAGGCAAAGTGAGTTTGGTGGCAATACACACGAATACACTTGGAAACTTTATCAAGAAGGCAAAAGTGTTGCTGAAATAGCTCAATCAAGAGGTATTACCATGACCACTATTTATTCGCACTTAGCTCATCTTTTGTCTTTCAAAGACGAACTGAATATTTTTGACTTTCTAGACAAAAACGAACTCAAAGAAGTCGCCCGTGCTGCCGAACATCTAGGACTCCAAGAAGGGTTAAAATCCTATTTTGAATTCCTAGAAGGTGAACTAGACTATGGGAAAATACGTTTAGGATTAGCTTACCTTCAGAAACAAGCAAAAAATCAAGATTAAGAGCATCCTCTAAATAGATTAACCAATAAGCTTTTTCCCCTTGTCTTATTTGGCTGGTATCTAGTAAATCTAGATACCCTAATCCTTAACGAACACGTTCGTTATTAATCTTAATTTCAAATGAAAAATTTATTTTTATTGGGAGGTCTACTTGCCCTCCTACTATTCACAGGCTGTGAAAAACCAGTAGAAGAGCCAATGCCATCTACTTTCAATCATGATCAGTGGAATACTTTACTAAAAAAGTATGTCAATACAGAAGGTAAAGTTGATTACACGAACTTCAAAGATGATCTACCACAACTAGATACCTACATCCAATACTTAAAAGACAATGTACCTACTACAGAGTGGTCTGATAACAAAAAAATGGCTTATTGGATTAATTTGTATAATGCATTTACTATCCAGCAAGTATTACAGAATTATCCTATCAATAGTATCAAAGACATAGGAAATGGTGATATTTGGAATACAGCTCAAATAGCTATTGGAGATCGTAGCTATACACTAAACCAGATAGAAAAAGAAAACTTAATCCTTCAATTTGGAGAAGAAAAAGTACACTTTGCCATCAACTGTGCCGCTAAATCTTGCCCTCCTTTGTTTAATAAAGCATGGGAAGAAGATAATATTCAACAGTACTATACTGATCGTGCCACTGCTTTCATCAATAATAGCACGTATAATATTATTACCAATAATAGTGTTATTATCTCTGCCATTTTTGATTGGTATACCAGTGATTTTGGTGGCACTGCCAATTTAATCCCTTACTTACAACAATACAGTACAACAACCATTGATAATAACGCTACAGTACTCTTTAGTAATTACGATTGGGATCTTAATGACCAAAAAACAGCTACCCCTCCTCCTCCAGCAAATACCTTAAGTCATGCTAAATGGGATTCTTTGTTACAAGTGCATGTCAATGCAGCAGGAGAAGTAGATTATGCTAGTTTCAAAAATGACCTTAGCATATTAGACAACTATATAATCCATCTTCAAAATAACGCCCCCAATAGCTGGACAGCTAATAAAGAAATGGCTTATTGGATCAATCTATACAATGCCTTTACTATTCAGCAGGTATTAGTAGAATACCCTGTCAATAGCATTACTGATATTGATAATGGAGATATTTGGAATGTACGTACAGTGACTGTAGGCGGTACCGCCTATACACTCAATCAAATTGAGCAAAATCAATTACTGACCAAATTTAGTGAACCAAAAGTACACTTCGCCGTCAACTGTGCTGCTAAATCTTGTCCTCCTCTACTCAATAAAGCTTGGACAGAAAGTAATATTCAGCAAAACTATACTGATAGAACAAATCTATTCATCAATGACGCTACACACAATCAACTGACCGCGAGCAGCATTCAAGTTTCTAAAATTTTTGACTGGTATGCGAGTGATTTTGGTGGCCCAAGTGGAATTGTACCTTATTTCCAACAATACAGTACGACTACTATCAATAACAATGCAACCGTTACTTACAACAACTATGATTGGGCACTGAATAAGCAATAAACTTGCTCTATTACAGTTTCTACAAATTGTTAGTTAAAAAGTAGCTATGAGAAAGTCCCTTCATCTAGTTTTGATGAAGAGACTTTCTCTTTTTAGATGATTTGCCATATTCTATGACTTGTATAAATCAATTCTGAATTTTTTGTTTATCAAATATTTGATTCAGAAGATGAACTATTCTATTAGACCCCTTAAATGCTTTTCCATACTGGATGTAAATTCCATCTGTCAATATTATCCACTTTTCTTCTTTAATTTCGAGATAGAATTTTTTGTATACATTTGCTCCTACTTTACCTTTAAAGGGAGATTTTTTATTCAAAAGAAACAGAACTTTTTTTAAGTATTTATTCTCTTCTAAAATCATAATCTGTTCGCTCCTAAACTCACGATCACCTTGAAAATCTGCATCCCAATTAATACCTTTAGTTATCGTCCATTTGGTAACAATTGCGGATCTAAAGGTGTTTTGTGCGTTGCTATTACTCTTGATGGTGAGTATTAGTGTTATTAGCAATAGAAGCTGTTTCATTATTATTCCTCCTTTCACTATTAAGACAAATGGAAATCATCATCTATGTCAATTATATTAATTCCTCCGTTAGAAATAATTTCTCTATTTCCTCTGCTATCTTTTATTTTTTGCCACCAAAGCCTATCATTTTTCTCTTCTCTTATATTGCTATCTAAATCTAGATTAATATCCTCCCAGACAAATGAACCACAATAATAGGAACATCTAACTACTATAAGGTAAGTAGGTCTTTTTATAGAATCTTTCTCTAATCTTAAAATAAGTCTACGTAAACTGAGCGAATAATCCCAGACTAATAAATCACCTCCTTTATATAGCTCAAAGAGTTGCTCTAATCTTTTCTCTTCTTCCAAAATTTCCATAGTAATGTCGTTTAAAAGATAATTGGAATAAATTGACTTCCTATTATATACCCAATGTATTGTAGCTAATTTACATTTGATTGCCCATCACTGAGGCGATAACTAAATAAACTAGCCGCACGACAGTAACTGATTGTCGCTACTGGTATGACACTAGATGACTTACTTCTGAGGAGGACCACCTTTTTTAGATATTCATCTTTCCTACTTTTGCGTCCCAGTCCAGCTAACCCACTGAGGAAGATTACCTTTGTTCTCTTTCATAAATAGATACAAGTCTAGTAACCTTTCAGCTTCTTTAGCTATTGCTTCATTATTCGAACTTGACAAATCTTCAATTATTCGTTTAGCACTCTCATTATTAGATCCAAAAAGTATTCCCATTGCTTTGAATATATGTTCATAATATTCAAAATAGCTATCATTCTCTTTAGGTATTAAGTGGCAAACTTTGCTGGCAAATTCAATAGTAAATACCTCCTTATTACCATAAATCAAATCCATTACTCTTTCAGATATACCAACTATTTCATCTATACACTTAAATCTAGATTCATAATTTTCTAACATTTTAAAACCTAGACGAACTGTATTTTCACAAATAAATGAGGAGTCAATTCTTGATAACTCAAAAATTACAATTAATACCCTAAAAGAATCTAAACAAAGTAACCGTTTTGAAACAATCTCTTCAACTATTGATGATATGTTCTCCTCTGAAAAAAGACTAATATTCTTTTCTAGTAATAATTTATTCTCATCAACTAGGTCTAAAAACAGTAATTCTACATTTTCTAATGTAGCTATTTCAAAATCGTGGCTAGATTCAAAATGTATTACTGTAGATATTTTTTCTAAATATACACATTGCGAAAATAGTATTTTGTAATTCATTCTTATAAAACTTTACCAATTAGTCCCTATCTATGAGTAATACTTTTTCAAGGGCATTTATTCAATTCCTTAATCCTCAAGAGCTAATTTAGACTTTTGCCCTACACTTTAAATCAAAAAGTTAGAATATATTATCTTAGGGGTATATAAAAATTCTAAGTACAGCTTTTTATCTGGCGTCATTAAAGGAAACCCTTGTGCTGATACATGTAGTATTGCTTCCCAGTAATTAATAAATACACTAGTATCTAGTTTAAATACAGGTTCCTCATAACCTATTTGTAAGTAAACCGTATCATATTCTTCTAACGCTGATTTTTCTAAACGTGAAATGATTTCAGATGAATATAAAGTCCCCCAATTCATACTTTTCCTATTCTCTACTAGTTCCCAGGCAATATTTCCTCTAAATTCTTTAAAATCTACATTAGATGGTAGAGAACATCTCTGCATTATATCTAAATTACTAGAATCAGGTTTCCTAAAATTGTTTTTGATATTTTTCAAAATAGGATGTGATATTGCGTCCATAATAATATTAATTAGCTTTCCTTTTTCTTGATATATCTAATGAAAGGATTTCTCTTATATTTTAAACATTCCATCAAATCTCCACCTATGTATCCTCCTTCATGATAAAAATTAGAATTAGCAAGAACGCTAGGTTTGTAGATACAAGTTCGAGTAAAAATTAAATATTTTTTAGAATCAGAACTTCTGCTATAAATAGAGTGACGAAAATTCTTTTCCAATAATATTTTATCAAATGACAAAAAGTAATTGACTTTTTGTATAGTTTGTTTATTATATATTGTTGTATCACTTATATAATAAGAGTCTTCTATTTTAATTTTATACAAATAACACTTTTTCTTCTTCCAAATAGAAGTACAAGGGCATCTAGCTATTAAAACTGGCTCTTCTATTTCTATTGAAATTACGTATGTTTCGTCTCCCCTCAAAGGAATAGAACAAGCATTTTGACTTAAGATTGGTTCTGACAAAAATATTATTATTAAACATAATAAACTATTCAGG
>CAYOJF010000007.1:41388-60533 GCA_964404215.1 uncultured Aureispira sp.
GAACATGTAAGCCTAATGCTATGACATTATAGCGTGATACTAGTTGGTTTATTTTGATGAAGATTACCTTTTTTCGCCCTTTTTATGTTTCAAAAGAAAGTATTTTTTTATTGCTCTGATCTATAGACAAGGAAAAGTGCATATTCCCTCTTTCATGTAATATACTGATGTAGTTCTTCTTCCAATCTACATTCTTATTGATTATAGCTTCTTTGAAACAACTCAATTCTAGGAGTATATTACCTTTGTATTTGTAAGGTATTATTTGTATAAAGTATTTTGAGCAATCAATCTCTAAACCTTGTAGAGTAAAGCCAGCATTCTGTATATTTTGATTATACTGATTAAAATATTCTTTTATTAATGAATCTACTAGACACAGATTTACAGAGTCTTTACTCAAAGATTTTGAGTCTTCAAAATAAGTTTTCCAATTATCTGTAGTTTTTGATTGAAGTATTACATATTTACTACTAACAATGGGACATGGTTCTTTTGATTCATGAATGTTCCAACTAAAAAAAAATATACTTATAAAGTAAGTTATATATACACTCTCTTTCATCATTACCTTCGTTTTTCTTTATTTCAACTTTACCCTATTCTGTAGCCTCGCTTGCCTCTTCAAGACTATCTAAAAAGTATGCATAATGTGTAAGGGCGGCTATTTACGGTAAAAAACTTTCTTACATCATGTGTGATAAGATTTAATTTTATTTCGTCTTTAAATATTTTTTCACATGTTTTGAGCTTGTTATCACCTCAAGCTCTGTAAGCTCTTCCACATTTATCTTTTTGATACTCATGTACCTCTAACTAAGTCTATTCGCTTCTAAAAAGAAATACTCTTTTTTAATTTTTGGCTGTATTCTACCGTACCCATTATTTCTTTATCAGAGCTATTATCTTGAGTCAATGCTCGCAACTCTTCATTGGATATTTTCCCCCAATAGTTGGTTCCTACCTGCAATACTTCCAGTTCCTTATCCGAATGGTTGGTAGATACCGCTATATGGTATTTTTTGCAGTTGTGAAAGTTATTCTGTTCTACAATAGATTTGCCTCTATTGTAATAGGAAGCCGATAGAGAAAGGTTAGTGGTATTATTCTTAAAGTCATTGGATTTGACAAAGAATGAAGAGCGTCTGGTCATCTTGTAAAGTTTGATGGCATTGTCTTCAAAATTAGAAAATTCATTATGGTAGATATTCACAATACCCCCACCCAACATCCAAACAACAACTCCTGAGTGACGCCCTTTGCCTGAAAATTTACTGAGTTTGTTATTACTAAATGTGGTCGTTCCTCCCAACATGATAGAATTACAATTCGTCATCTCATTGTGCTGAATAGTTGCTAGACTAGTATTTCGAATATTGAAAACACGGTTACAATTGTCAAAACTAGAATATCGAACCCAGATTTCTGCCTGTCGTTCTGTTTGCAGAGCGGTATAACAATTGGTTATTTCACAGTTCGTCAACTTCAAATCACACCCCTTTGTCCGAATAAGTTGAGCAGGACTTTCTCCTGTTCCTTCAAAAACACTGTATTCAAACTGACAACCTTCTTTGGTCTCTGGATCAAAATCATTGCACTCTTTCGTAAAAACAAAGCCATTCCAGTCTCCTCCATTGAGTCCACTGAAAGTAATTTTTTGTCGTTTATTGCCTATCGCTATTAAGTTGCCTGCTACTACAATCTTCGTTTCTTTCGAAAACAAAACTTTGACTCCAGCTTCTATCGTTAGTGTTGCCTCTTTGAATATAGCTAAATCATTCGTAACAATATATGGACTATTGGCTCGAAGCCATTGGGCATCTTGCTCGATGTGTTGACTAATATAAGTAGTAGCTTGTACCCAATGGGTACAAGCTACTATCATCAAAATACTAAGTATCGTTCTCAAAAACATGGTATAATATTATATCAAGCTACTAAATACACTATAAACTAAGATTTCAAATATTTTTAAGCGAGACTTTTTGTACACTTTATCGTTAGGTACTCACCTTTGTAGCCCCTACGTCCGTTGGGACAGGCTTAGGCTACAAGTGGTTTTCCGCTAGCGGCACACTCTACTAGATGTTCACTGAACATCTACCTTTCGGTAGGTTCGTGTGTGTTCCACCTCAAATTGTAGCAAAAATTCTCTGTAAAAATATTCGCTCACTTAATTTACAGTGTACTGAAAATAAGATCATGTTTGAACACAAAATTAAAATTCATAGCTTCTTTTTCCAATTTTAAATTATTCAGATTATTGGAACACAACTTTAGTACCAATAGGTATCATGCGACTATCCTCAAACTGAATCTGAACATGATACATACCTGTTCCTATATCTGTTTTAGATAAATTAACCCATGTGTTGTTCAAGCTCATTTGTTGGTGTACTAATCGTCCCATATTATCAAAAACTAATACATCATAATTACTTGAAATATTTCCTAATTCCAAAGTAATTTGATCAAAAGAAGGGTTAGGATAAACCAATAATTCTACTGGATCCAATATTGTCAAAGGTTCTGTTGATAATACACTTGGACACAAAATATTATGTACAAATACCAAAGACGACTCTAAGACGGTGTCTCTCCATACAGCAGCACTATCCTGAAAGTAAGAAACATGACCTGTACTATTAGGGATCGTAATCAATTCGGTAGGAACTCCAACAGTAGTTGCCTGAGCATCCATCAAAAAACTACCATCTATCTGCATAATTGGTAAGAACCCTACACTGGCAGAACCTCTTGCATAAGGTACGGTGCCATCTGCATCATCATGTACTGAAAATAATGGTGGGTCATTGGCATCAATATAAGATCCTTTTCTTAATCCACCTGAAAAATTAATTACTCCCTGTACCTCTGCAGAATATTGTGTATTGGTACTACTGTTTCCAGTCCAACCACCATTATTCTGAACGGCAGTCATAATAAAAGGCTCTATTGTATCAGTGCTATCTACATAAGCAACATGAGCTGCTGTAATTCCGCCAGCCGAAATTCCGCCCGAAAAAATATAATTAGGATCTATTTTGTACAAATTAGTGGTTGCTGCATCTTCTCTCAAATAACGCACGGCCGCTTTCATATCTGAAATCGCCTTTAGTGTAACATCTGCCATATCTGTAGAATCAGGAAAAGGGAAAAAAGGTCCATCATATAATCTGTAATCAATCGTAACGGCTACATAACCACGCTGAGCATAAAATTGGCAGAGACTATACATATCTTCTCTTTGTCCTCCTATGAAACTTCCTCCAAATGCCAATACAATAGTAGGGCGTTGTTGAGCAGTATCATTCAAGGGTAGAAAAATATCCATTTTCAAATCTTGATTAACTCCTCCAACAGTAGTATTATTACCAAAAGTAATCCCCTTGATGGTATCTACAGCAAAACTATCGGTCAAATAACGTGTTCCCGTACAGGTTGGATGTTGAGCTTGTAAAGCAGCAAAACTTGTCATCAAAAAAACTAACGTATAAAGTATTTTTTTCATATTAATATTAAATTATAAGAATGATATTCAATTGGATAATAAATGCTATTATGAACAAGCAAATTTAAACATTATGGTTGACAATAAAAAGAATAAAAGAAGGCTAGCTCATTATTTTGAGCCCCACATGACTTTTTTAACTAAAAATAAAAAAAACTTCAAAAAAGGAACGCCAATAGGTTGCTCTAAGGTTATAGGTAAAACATACTTAAAAACGAACTTTAAGCTACAAGTACTGGATTGAGGTTTTAATTTTCAGCCAAACTATTAGAGCATGTTTACGAATAATTTAGTAAAAAAACTATTAGGGAAGTTCTTTCAAAATAACAGCATCTTTATCCAAAAGTTGCTTAAATTCTCCCTCTCTTCTATTTACCTAATACTTGAATAATTTTTCAATTATGGCAACCTTGCATCGTCTCAAACAAGGATTCAATATATTATGGTTATCTACAATCATACTTGGAATTGGTTATTCTATTTACTCACCCAATACCTTTACAGCCCAAAATATTAGTCTTTTTTTAGAAACATTTGGTGCCTATATTTGGTTGGGGTATATCCTTATTACTTTCTTAAGAGGGTTATTTCTATTTCCAAGTACTCCCTTTGTTATTGCTGGAGCAATTTTGTTTCCCAAACACTTGTTATTTGTGGGGGTAATATCTATTGTTGGTATTCTTTTTTCAGCAACTTTACTCTACTTTTTTGCCGAAAAAATGGGTTTCGGGAATTACCTCACACAGAAGTACCCGCACAAAATAGACCGAGTCAAAAAGCGACTCAACACTAAAAAAGGCAAATGGCTAGTAGCTCTTTGGGCACTATTTCCTCTCGTTCCTACCGACATCATTTGCTATGTAGCTGGATTAGTACAAATGAAATACTACTATATGCTTGGAGGAATATTTATAGGAGAAGTGTTGTTAGTCAGTATTTATTTATTTCTATTTAGCTATATGGGTTGGTTCCTCTAACAACGTTCTACCAGCAACAACTGAGCAACCTCCTGGCTCAGCATGATTTCAGCATTTCCCTTATAGCTCACTAATATACTATTGTCAAATGGCTCTCGCTTAAGTACTTCTAGTTCTGTTCCCAGTGAAATCTGTTTACGATTGAGATAAAGCAAAAGATCTTTAGAACTCTTGCACAAAGAACATACTCGTACAATCGGACCTACCTCTATAGCTGATAACGGTTCGTAATCCCTCTGGATAACCACTCCATTCTTGTCAGGAATAGGAGAACCATGCGGATCTATAGATGGAAAACCTAATAGTTCATCCATTCTATCAAAGAACTTGTCTACTTTGAGATGTTCTATTTCTTCTGCTATTTCGTGCACTTCCTCCCAACCAAAATCCATAAACTGTGCTAAAAACATCTCTGTCAAACGATGTTTACGAATGATTAATGCCGCTTCTACCCTACCTTTGTCCGTTAATTTCAATGGTTGATATTTTTTATAAATCACCCATTTTTTTTCCTGTAAACTCTTCACCATACTATTCACAGTAGGCATGCTTACCTCCATTTTTTTGCCAAGGTCAGAAAGTGAAATTTTTTCTCTATTCTGTTCCAAATGATAGATTGCTTTTAGGTAGTTTTCTTTTGTATGTGTCATGCTTTTGTGTGATTAGAGTGCAAATATACAAAACAACTTTCAAAAACATTTGTTAGACTAATCTAACTTTTTATATTTGCATTATAAAAGTACTTTTATTTGTACGCTCACAGAAATAAAAATAAAATGACCAAACAACTAACTTTCACTATACTATTTCTACTTTTTACGATCTATACAGTTTATAGCCAGACAGGTATTATTCAGGGCAAAATCACGAATACTAGTAATACACCTCTTGAGTTTGTAACGCTCCAAATTGACAATACAAACTTTACTACCACTACAGATATCAATGGCAATTATCGTATAGAAAAGATTCCTGATGGAGACTTCAATTTGTTTGTAAGCTATCTTGGCTACACAGATTTTAATTATAACTTTCATATTGATGAGACACATAATCGTCATCAAGTGGATATTATTCTACAGCCTGCTTTATTAGAAACAGAAGAAGTAGTCGTAACAGGAACCAAAACATTCAAACGACAAACGCAATCTCCAGTCATTGTCAATGTGATTGACAACAGCACCCTGAATGCAGTCCAAGCCTGTAATCTATCTGATGGACTCCGATTTCAACCAGGACTTCGAGTGGAAACAGACTGCCAGACTTGTAACTACACTCAACTGCGTATGAATGGTTTGGCAGGAGGTTACTCTCAAATATTAATCAATGGACGCCCTATTTTTAGTCCCTTGACAGGGCTGTATGGATTAGAACAAGTGCCAACCAATATGATTGATAAAATCGAAGTAGTACGAGGTGGTGGATCCGCTCTATATGGCTCTAGTGCTATTGGAGGTACCGTCAATGTTATTACTAAAATTCCTAAGAAAAACACTTTTGATGTCAGCTATACTTACCAAAATATTAATGCCCAGTCTTCTGATCATATTTTTAGTGGAAATGGTACTATCGTCAACAAAAATCGTAATGCAGGAGCTTCTTTTTTTATCAATAATAGAAACAGAATGGCGTACGATCATAATGGAGATAATTTTTCAGAACTATCCTCACTTCGTAATAATGCTCTAGGTACTACCCTATTTTTTATGCCTACTCCTGATCAAAAACTAGAAGCCAGTCTAAGCTATCTCAACGAATACCGCTATGGGGGGGAACTTACCGACCACCCAGCCCATTTGGCACAACAGTCTGAAGAACGTACACATGATGTATTGATGGGAAGTCTTGATTATCAAATCAACTTCAATCAAAACAAAAGCTCAATCATAGCCTATTTGGCAGGACAGAATACCGATAGAGTACATTACACAGGGGTAACACCTGACGATAGTTTGGAATATCAAACACATATTCAAGCTCCGCCCTATGGTACTTCTAGTGTACAAACAGTCCAAGCTGGTGCTCAATTCAATCATAAATTTGATCGTTTTCTGATTGGAAATAATGTTGTTACAGCAGGTGCTGAATTTACTTACGATAAAGTACTGGATGAAATCGAACCCTACAATTACCTTATTGACCAAACTACATCTGTAGCAGGGATGTTTTTGCAGAGTGATTGGCAACTATTACCTAGTCTAACTCTATTGACAGGGCTACGAGCAGACAAACACAACCTAGTAGATCAGTTTATCTTTAGCCCTAGAGTCTCTTTACTCTATCGCCTCAAAGAAACTACTCAATTTAGAGTAACCTGGGGAACAGGTTTCCGTGCCCCTCAGGCATTTGACGCCGACTTACACATTGCTTTTGCTGGTGGTGGTATTTCTAGAATTATGCTTGCTCCTGACTTACGCCCCGAACGATCCAATAGCTTGAGTGGTTCTGTCAATTTCGACAAAGCAACCACTAAGTATGTGTTTGGATTTACTGTAGAAGGATTCTACACCCATCTGCAAGAAGCATTTTATCAATTCCCTCTAGGAGAAGATGCCTTTGGGGAAGTATTCGAAAAAAGAAATGGACAAGGAGCTACTGTAATGGGAGCCACCGTAGAACTTAGAGCTAACTATAACCGAAAAGTCCAGTTAGAAACAGGTTTTACCTACCAATCCAGTCAGTATGACAGTCCTATCTTATATTCAGATGTATTGTCAAGCCGCCAAAATTTCCTACGTACCCCTAATCTTTATGGTTTTGCTAATTTACAACTAACTCCATTCAAAAACTTTAGTTCTAATATCAATTTGGTTTATACAGGCAGCATGGAATTAGTTCATTTAGCAGGAGCCCCTGAACAGCCTGTAGATGCCTTTGTCACTACTCCTGACTTTTTTGAATTGAGCTGGAAAGTTGGTTACACCTTCCCGATTCAGAACTTAGATCTAGGGATTGAAGTCTTTGGAGGAATTAAGAATATTTTCAATGCTTATCAGAGCGATTTTGATACTGGCAAAAATAGAGATAGTAATTATATTTATGGTCCTGCGACTCCTCGCACGTTTTTTGTAGGTCTGCGATTGAAATCTTTATAAATAGCTCTATTTTTATGAAAAAATATACCCTTACCTTACTCAGTTTTTTATTTATTGGACATAGTTTTGCCCAAATCGATACCGACCCACTAGACTTGCATTGGATGACTCATTTGAGTCCCAAAAAGTCAGTCTATATGAGCAAAACCACGCTCTCTGCTACTGATAAAGTTTACAGTATTGGTCAATATCAAAAAACACATGAATTGACAACTACAGGGGCTGTTCAAACCATTACCCCAAACAAAGATACTCGATATGCTTTTGTACAGCAATTGGATAAAGAAGGGAAATTAATCTGGCGAAAAACCTGTAGTATGTCTACCAAAAGTCGAAAAGAGGGGCTTTGGTTGACCGATATTGTTACCAATTCGCTAGACCATAGTTATATACTAGGTGCTTTTAGAGGAGAAGTCGTACTAGACCCAACCACTAAACAAGTTCAAAACAGCAACGATCAACGCAAATACTTCCTGCAAGTTCGCAATCCCAATGGTGTCCTAATATCAACACAGTTTTTTGCTGAAGATCTAAATTTCAGTCCTACAGCACTACAATTAAGCAATAATCAACAATACCTGTATGTGGCCGGTACCATTCGTACAGAGGTCGATGGCAATCGCTCTAGGCTTCCTTCCCTTCAAAAACGAAGCTTGGATGGGGAAATTATTTGGCAAAAGACACTCCAAAGTGATGAAAAAAAACCAAAGGGAGGAATTGATAAAGTGGTAATAGATGCGAAGGAAAATATTTACCTTTTGGGCAATTTTAGAGGGCGTTTAGATTTCGATGCCGATCCAAATCAAGAAGCAGTAAAAGAAGGTGATATAGGCAGTACAACTTTTGTACTGAAGCTAAACAAAACAGGTCAATTCGAGTGGGTTCATACCTTACCTAATAGCTATGGAAATGAAATCAAACTCACGAATAACAATAGTATCTACTGGATAGGTGTCGCTAATGACGATTTGAACACAGAGGACGATACCAAAGAAAATATTCTCCTAAAAGGTACTAGAGATATAGTTTTGCAACAACTCCACACCAATGATGGTTCTGTCCTTCAAACCAAACTCATTCGTAAGGATGAGGAAGAAGAAGACAAAGACCCAAGCTTGGTTATTGCTGATAAACAAACCCTATTTGTAAGTTGGATTACCACCAAATATAAAAGAAAACCCAGTGGGTTGATTGAAGATGCTACTAAATTTACGCAGAGCAGACACCTCATTCGATTGAATACTCAACTAGAAGAAAATTGGAGTTTTTCTATTGATGGTGGTACAGAGTACTACACTTATCTACAGCTATTAGGAGCTCCAAACAAAAAGTATATTTTGTATTATGGTACGGCACAACCTCAGTCTGATTTAGCTCCTGGCAATAGTAGTTTTATTGCTTCTACCACAGAAGCCGTTCATTTTGTAGGTAAACTAGCTGCTCCACTCAATATGATTCCTGTCAATAGAAATAATACTCAACCTACTTCTACTATTAAACAAGGTAGTAATTTGACTAACAATAACACCTCTTTAAGTAACCCTACCCCTAATAAGACTAGTACCCCATCCAATAAAAAACCGGTGACTAGATCCAATAATCCACGTAAAAAATATCCTAATAAAAATTAAGTCCATGCAAATTCCAAATTTATACATTGCTCCTAGTGAGCTAGAAGGACGAGGGGTCTACTGTGGTGATAGTATTGAACAAGATAGTGTGATAGAAGTCTGTCCTTTGGTAATTATTCCAGCTAAAGAAATGCCCTTACTGAAGCAAACTAATTTGTATAATTACTATTTTGAATGGAAAGAAAATGCGGGAGCAATTGCATTAGGGTATGGTAGTTTGTACAATCATGCTTATGTCCCTAATGCTCGTTATGTTATTGATGAAGATTTTGATAGCTTAACTGTGATTGCCATCACCAATATTCCTGCAGGGACTGAAATACGATTCAACTACAATGGTGACATTGATAACCAAACAAAAGTTTGGTTTGATAAAAAATAATTAAGTACAAGACAAAAGATAGTGTTTGAATTTTGTTATACTTAAAAGGAGGTTTTTAAGAGACTTTCAAATGGTTAAAAAAGCTAGAGGTTAGTATAAAGTGTGGGGCATGTTGGAGGCTGGGTAATACTATCCATTGAAAAAACATAAAATTTTAAGGGGCAAGCAATATTGAGCGTAAAAACTAATGTCAAAGGGCTATAGGTGTATCTTCAAACAATAGTTTCCCTCAAAAATTCCCTTAAAATCTGTTTTGAGATGTGATGGTATCCAGCTGGAAACTCTGCCCTAGATTTTGGTTCTTTCATCAATGGAAAGAACAGAAAAAGATGAAATAAAACCTACCTTTATTTTACCATCAAAAATCTTTTGTCCTGTACTTAGAAAAAATAAACAACTATGAATATCTTACTAGTCAGTGCGACTACTTTTGAAATCCTCCCTTTACTCGATTACCTAAAAGCCAACTTCAAATCAAAAGATGGCATTCGTTTCTTCAATAAGAAAGTGGATATTCGTGTGCTAGTAACAGGTGTAGGAGCAGTACACACTAGTTTTCATACGGCTACTTTTTTATCTAAAATCCCTACTGATCTAGCAATTAATCTAGGAATAGCAGGAGCATTGGATACCACCCTTAATATAGGCGATACGATACAAGTCACAGCAGATCAAATGGCAGATATAGGGGTAGAAAATGCAGATGGCAGCTTCACTACTATTTTTGAAATGGAACTACAAGCTCCAGATGAAAAACCCTATACCAATGGGAAAATAATGCTATCCGATGAGTCTCCTAGTCAATTTCTACGGCAAGTAGAAGCAATCACGGTCAATAAAGTCCATGGAACAACAGAAAGTATTGCTCAAATCAAAAAAAAATACCCCCATGCTGCTGTAGAGAGCATGGAGGGTGCTGCTTTTGCTTTTAGTTGCCAAATGAATCAAGTAAACTACTTACAGATTCGGTCTATTTCCAACTACGTGGAGCCTCGCAATAAAGCAAATTGGAACATTCCTCTTGCTATTGAAAATCTCAACAGTGTAGCCATAGATCTCATTAAGACCTTGTTAGAAGATTAGGCAGAGAAGTCGTTTTTTACACTAAGCCTGCATTGGTACTTCCATCAATAATACTTGACTAGTCGTAAGCGATTTGAAATCAAAATCGTTTGTATTCCGTATTCCGAAACCATCTCTTCTAGACAGTTTTTGACCTGCTATCTCTACCGTACCATCTAGAACAAAAATATAAACCCCATTTCCTTCTTTTTTGAGCTTATAGGAAGTGGTTTTGTTGGGCTCAAAGTTTCCTAAGTGAAACCAAGCATCTTGATTAATCCATACTCCTTGGTCGTCTTTATTGGGGGACAAAATTTGATAAAAGGCATTCTCCTTTGCTATCCCCTTAATCGAAACCTGATCGTAACGAGGGGTAACGCTTCGTTCACGAGGGAAAATCCAAATCTGCAAAAATTTAACCTCTTTATCCTTATTTTTATTGAATTCGCTATGCCGTACACCTGTCCCTGCACTCATTACTTGCACCTCTCCTTCTTTGATTGTTGCTACATTCCCCATACTGTCTTTGTGCTGTAAATCCCCCTCTAGTGGAATCGAAACAATTTCCATATTATCGTGTGGGTGTTCTCTAAATCCTCTGGAAGCAGCAACTGTGTCGTCGTTCAGTACACGCAAAACTCCAAAATTCATTCGTTCTGGATTGTAATAATTGGCAAAACTAAAAGTATGATACGAATTAAGCCATCCATGATTGGCATGACCTCTTGTATTCGCTGGATGAAAAACAGTGTTCATAGTTATTTTTTCTTCGTTTGGTAAATGATTAAATCCTACCTGTTTCATCAATCTATCGTAGGTGGATTCGGTAGAAGGTTCGGCATGAGTAGTTTTTGGAATACTTAATCCTACAAGTCCTCCTAATAAGGACTTTTTTATAAAATCTTTTCGTTTCATTGTCTACTAGTTTTGGAATAGCTAGTGCTAAAAATAAAATCACACCACAATATATACAAATGCATTTAATGTACAAACATTTATTTATATGAAAGGTTGCATTTAACACAAAAAATCCAATCTATAAAACAGCTCAGAGCCTGCGTAAAATTTGTTCAATTACAATGAAGTTGTTTAACAGCATGTCTAAAAATTACATTTACGCTCCTCATTTTCAGTAAAAATATATGTAATTTTATTTGTCATTCATTCTGTCCTATTAGAGCACATTAGTATTATGAAAAAAAAACTATTAC
The DNA here is from genome assembly GCA_964404215.1 of uncultured Aureispira sp. GTDB lineage: Bacteria > Bacteroidota > Bacteroidia > Chitinophagales > Saprospiraceae > Aureispira. The sequence continues at coordinate 53,258 of CAYOJF010000007.1, forward strand.
CAATCTTCGCATTTCTACTCTTATCCAATATCCTATCTGCTCAAACTATTCTCAAAAAAAAGAAACATAAAGTATGTTTTCTGAAACAGATCACAATCCCATCCGCCCAACCTTCTTTCCTAATTTCATTTGACAAAAAAATTCTCCAACCAAACTATACGCCTCCTTCATCAAAGCAGGAAAAATGGCAAAAGACGTCTTTAACTGATTTATTAATTCAACATGAAAAAGAGGCAATAAATTTTGAGTTAACCTTAGAAATAGCTAACCGATACAGTAGCCAAAAAGATTTCACCAATGCATACATTCACTATGAAGAAAGCTATGCAATTCTAAAACCATTACTCAAACAATACCCTGATAGTTTTGAACTCGCAGAAAAAATGGACCGCTTGTACACTAGTGCCAATCAGGAAACAAAAGCAATTGATAGCTGGCAAGATTACCTTGACTATGTCCCCCAAGATGGTATAGCCTGGACCAAATTAGCTGCGTTAAAATTACGCTATGAATCCTCTATTGAATCCGCCAAACAAGCCAATGAAAAGGCCTATCTACTAGACAACACCAATGTAGCTACTTATGTCAATGCTATTGTAATTGCAATTCGTGAATTCATTCCATCAATAGTCGCAGCCTCTCAGTTAGAAAATAAAGCTGAAAAAGAAAAGGCATTAGCAGCACTCTATATGGATACTAATTTTTTTGATCGGGCGATCAAGGATACCCAATCTAGTCCAGCTCAACTTGGAAAGGATGCCTGTCTATTGATACAGGTTACACTCAAAAGTGCATTAGTAAAACAGGATGAAAACATTGGAACAGTAAAAATAAAACTTAACCTTGATCCCAGTCAAAAACAAATCATAAGACAACTCAGAAACAATGCTCATATCCTACTTGAGCAGAAAGTATCTAATCCACTTTTCGCTCACAAAGTATTGACACTAACAGATATTCTCCTTAATAATCCAGACCAGGCCGCTCAAAAATGGTCTGAAATTGATTCTCCTCAACAACAAGACATAGATATTTATAATTGGCTGACTTTGGGTCATTTACTAAACCTCAATTATAATAAAGCCGCTATTTTTAAGCAAAAAGCAGCTCAGCTATCTCCTTCTTATGAAGACTTTTTCTCTCTAGCACGATTGTATATTTATGAAAAAAACTATCCCGCAGCAGTAGCCACACTAGACAAAGCTCTAATATACAACCCTAATGATTACCGTGCTTTTGTGACTAAAGTGGCTATATATTTTCAACAAGAACAATGGCAAAAAGGAATTGACCTTATGAATACCATCCTACCTTCTCTAGCCAATAATGAACAAAAACAACATCTTTATTACTACCAGACGTTATCTTTGCTACTCCAAGACAAACTTTCAGAAGCTCGTCCTAGACTAGAACAACTACAAAAAGATGGCAATTATACGAAAGAGGCAACCACCTTGCTACAAAAATTTTATTAGTACCATAGGAAACCATTTGATTCTCCTCTTATTGATAAACCTCCCCTTTTATACCAAAGGGCAAATACTCAATGCAGACCAGTTTGGCAGCCAAGTAGATTCGACTAGACACTTCAAGGGGCTATTTGAAATTGGTGCCAATATCCAGAAACAAAATACTATTTTGGTTGCTTTAAACACAAAATTGGATTTGGCGTATTGGCACCGCCAAAGTCTTTATACTATTGTAGGACAATTCAATCTTTTTCGCAGTGGCAGCAGAAACCTAATTAATGGAGGCTATGCTCATGCTCGTATGCGACTCCAACAAGAAAACTGGATCCATCCAGAGTTTTTTGCACAATATCAAGCTAATGGAGTTCGAGGTATGGAAAATCGAATATTACTCGGTGGGAACATTCGGTTTCGACTCATTAAAGATAAAAACTCCAAGTTATTCGCAGGAGTTGGTTACATGTATGAATACGAACGGTGGGATTTCTCTGGAGTCTCTGATATCAGTGGGCTAACCAATACTACCCCTTTTGACAATCATTACACCAAAACTAATCTCTATGTCTCGTATGCTCAGAAATTGAAAGAGGTTGCTTATTTCCAACTCATTGGTTATTTTCAGACTCGTCCAGATCGATTTATTACTTCTCCAAGACTTGCTTTTCAGGGACTACTACGTTTCCAAATTAGCAAACACATTAGCTTTACCATAAAATATGACATATTTTATGATGCCCTTCCTCCTGTTCCTATTGACCAGGTCTTTTTTTCTTTCAATAATAAAATTACGTTTACATGGTAGACTTAGGTAACTGAAGTTACGCACTATTCAAATAGGTTTGTAGAATAACAGTTAGCTATTGGATAAGAAGTCGTTTTACAATGTTGAATGTTTTAATGTTTAATTTTGAATGCTTAATGCTAGTACAATAGCCGATTAAGCATTCAAAATTAAACATGAGACTAGGAACAAAGTCCAAAAGCCCATCTCGCTACTGGTTTTCAATAGTCCTATTATTCGTACGTATCATCAGTTAGGTAAGAGCATTACTAATATCTATTTATTGGTAATACTTATGTTGAGGTAAGTCTCTCTTACATATACAGGTCTGGTTTTTGTCACGTTATATAAATATGGTATTTTTCAAACAATTTCACTATCAAATCATACAACTCATGCGTTTTGCTATTTTCATTTTACTCTTATGCCTTAGTTATTATTCATCTGCTCAAGAGGAAGAAACGCTACCAACCCCTCATAACTATGATTTTGTTTATCAAAATTATATTAAATCCGTTCGTTTCTATCAGTTTGACTCCGAAACAGACTATCCTATGTTAGAATTAGGCTCTAGTAATCATTTTATTCTTGAGTTTGATGACATGGAAGCCTATACCAAAGATTATTTTTATAAAATAATTCACTGCGACGCCCAGTGGAATCCCTCTGAAGATATAGATGCCATTGATTACATTGATGGTTATCAAGAAAATAGAATTTACTCTGGTGAGAATTCGTTTAGCACACGAGTTCCTTATGTACACTATAAGGTACAACTGCCCAATGAAGATGTAAAATGGACTATATCAGGTAATTATCTACTTAAAGTGTATCAGAATGATGATGAAAATGATTTGATTATCACCAAAAGATTCATGATTGTAGATACCAAAATGAAGGCATTTCCTCAAATGAGACGTTCTGCTGTTCCACCTTATGCTTCTTCTCATCAAGAATTTTCTTGCGAAATACAACATACTGGAATTTCTATTGGTAATCCTGCTGAGCAAATTGACCTTGTTGTCCTTCAAAATGGACGTTGGGATAACGCCATTACTACACTAGAACCTACTTATATTCGCCATGAAGCCATAGGGTATGACATGACGGGTAAAATTATATTTCCTGGATATAAAGAGTTTAGAGGCTTAGATTTACGTTCTTTTCGATTCAGAACCCAACATGTAGAAACACTTCAAGAGTATGTAGAAGGTTTTGAAATTACTCTATTTCAAGATAAAACCCGTACTTATAACCCTCATGTATTTACACATGATTTGAATGGGAAATTTTTTATTGAATCAAAAGATTATCCAGATCAGCCTTTGCAAGAAGAATATGGCGACATTAATTTTTCATTGCATTCGGACATCGAAAAACAAGGTGATGTTTACGTCATTGGTAGTTTCACTGATTTTAGAGTTAAGCCTGAATTCAAACTTAAATACAATAATAAGACCTTTCAATATGAACTGACTACCACACTCAAAAATGGTTTTTATGACTATTATTATGCGATTGTGGAAGAAGGGCAAACGGTCCCTAATATCCAAGAAATGGAAGGTTCTAGTTTTGAAACAGAAAATGATTATTTATTTTTAGTATATTTCAGAGCATTTGGAGGGCTTTATGACCAATTAGTAGCGATCCAAAAGCTAAATACTAATCCTAGATAATTGACTTTTTGATCCATGCAGCCCCAATCACCTAGACCAACACACTTCTTGCTCGGCATTTTTACTATTCTTTGCTTGCTATTTTTACTGAGCAAAGGTCGTCCTTCTTATTGGAAATATGAAAGTAAAATTGATCCTGCTGATTCTACGGCTATTGTGCCAAAAGAGCCGTTGATTCTCATGGACTCTGTGCTACAATTAGACAGCCTTTTAGTTAGTACACCCTCTGATAGTATAGCCAATTGGGTTATAGATACAACTGTTATCATCGATACCTTTTGGAATGCCACTACACCTCCTATCATTACCTCCACAGCAAAAACACCCCAATCCCCCAGTCCAAATCCACCTGCCAATCTTCCCATTGGTAGTACTCTGTTTGGGATAAGTCTATTTTTCCTATCATTGTATGGATTACAGCATTGGATAGTAGGTAGAAGAGAAAAAAAGTACTGGCTGCAATATCAAGCTCCTCTATATAATCTATATCCCGAAAGTGCTCCTGCTCCTATCAAGAGTGTCCCGACTACAATCGTTCCTGATACCACACTGACAGAAGTTCCTCTCGAAGTCATACCAGAAGAAACCACTACGCCACAGGAAGACAGTCAAATAGTTACTGAAGAAATTCCTTTTGAACAAGAAAACACCCCAGAATTAAACGAAAATTTATATCATACCACTGAAGAAAATACAGATAAAACTATAATAGAACCTTTCTCAAATAGACTATCAAAAGTAGTTCTCTTCCCCATTAAATTAGTACAAGGTATTGGTATTTGGTTAGTGACTATTGCTAGTTTCTTGTTAAAAAAAACGACTACACTTCCACAAAATGATTTGGGCTGGAAAGATATCGTCTCTGTCCTTTTTCTATTGGGATTCTTACCTATTTGGTCTATTTTTATTGATCCTACCAATAATCTACTACTCAAAATTGGAATAATAGTCCTACTTTGGTGTACCCCTTCTTTTTTTAGATCAGATTGGAAAGCCGCTGTATTAGGTATTCTCCTATTCATCACCGAATTATTGGTTGTTGGTATCTATCTTGCTTTGCAATATGGTGGTGATGGTGGTGAATTTCCTTGGAAAATAATCCTAGGATTTGTAGCATTGATTGGGGGGCTGCTTCTATGGCTTCGCAATAACACCTCTTCTAGTTCTAATCAGAATACAAGCACTGTTGTAACCTCCATTCCCGCTATTACCCCTTCTACACCAGATAGTATTGTGCCCCCTCCTAATCCCAGTCCTGTAGTAACACAAACATCTAAAGAAAACTTACTTAAAAACCCTAAAGAGCTCCCTCAATGGTGGAAAAAAATTAATCTAAGTACGCTTTTAGAGATAGATATGTCTGACGAAAAGTTAACAGTAGATCACCCTTTCATAGAAACCTATTTAATGGATGCTACTCATCTAGAACGATTACATTTAAGCAAAAATCAATTTACAATTCTTCCCACAGAAACTACTATGTTGAAACACCTGGTTTATTTAGACTTATCTGATAACCAGATTTCATCTATATCAGAGTACATAAACTACAACTATAGTATTGATTCCCTTTTGTTGAATAATAATAATATCTCTATTATCTCTGAAAGTCTACTACATCGTTTGCGTCAACTCAAACACTTAGAACTAAAAGGCAACCCACTGAGCAAAACCACGATTCATCAATTAGAAACTACCTTTCCTGATACCAAAATTCTGTTTGACAAGCCAATTGATAAAGAAAAAACATCTCTAGAAAAACAGGCCGCTATCTTACTAGAAAAACCTTTGAGTAACATACCTTACAGTACTTTTTCAGCAGAACTATCGGAACAAAAATGGGAAACCATACCTCATACTCCACTCAATCAACTCATTGCTCTAAAGATATTGTATCTAAGTGGTAACAAACTAACTGCGATTCCTTCGGTCATTTATGAGCTGCCAGCTCTGGAGCGATTACATCTCTATAATAATAAGATTACTGAAGTGACAGAGAAGGCTCTTTGTTATCTCAAAATGTTAGTATTAGATCGCAATCCTGTCAATCAGCTTCCTACTGAACTAAGTCAACCCTCTATCCTAACAGAACTTTCTCTTAGCAGTTGTCAGCTACAAGAACTTCCTTCTGTATTACTCCAGATGCCTAAACTTAAGTCGATCAATTTAGAGCGGAACAATATCACTAAAATACCTTCCTTCGTAAAAGAATTAAAAGGATTAGAGGATCTTCGATTACTCAACAACCCACTTAAGGAAATCCCATTAGAACTCTTTGAACTGGTTCAGCTCAAAACGCTCACGATTAATATTAATAATAGGAGAGCTATTCCATCAGAAATTAGCCAATTAAAAAACTTAGAAGAACTCAATATTGGATTTAGTGACAAAAACTTACAAATCCCTGCGGACTTCTTTAGTAAACACCTGCCTCAGATAAAAAAACTGCATTTATCCAGTCTGTTTTCTAACAAAAATCCTCTCCAAATAAAATTTGACCAATTATCTGACCTTAGAGACATATGGCTAGGATACAACTATCTCAGTGAATTTCCAGAGAGTATTTTTAACCTACCAAAAGTACGTTTACTTGGTCTAGATTCTAATCAAATCAGTCATATTCCAGAGAAAATCACCCAATTAACTACCTTGGAAGTACTCTTTTTGGACGATAATAAAAAGGTTGATATTTTGCCTGAATATCTACTCAATATGCCTAAAATAAGATGGATCACGGTTAGAAACACTTCTATTTTGCCCAGTATTTTAGCAGGGTATAAAAAGAATTATCCACATATCAATATTGAAGTAGATTAAAAATATTGTTTAGCCATGCTCTTAGCTTTGATAAGCCTGCTGTAAATGACCTTGACTAAAATGTTGCTTCAAAATAGCTGTCAAGTAGTCTTCATCAGTAGTATCAAAAGCCCCTACTTCTGTACTATCTACATCCAACACCGCCAGTAATTTTCCGTCTTGATCCAATACAGGCAGCACGATCTCAGAATTAGTACGGCTATCACAAGCCAAGTGCTCTGGATCAGCGTGTACATCTTCTACTATCTGCGTCTGCTTTAACCTAGCTGCTCGTCCACATACTCCTTTACTAAATGGAATATGCAAACATCCCAATGTTCCCTGATAAGGTCCTACCATTAATGCTCCTTCATTTACACAATAAAACCCTACCCAAAAATAATAAGGCAAATGCTGTTGAAGAATACAATTGATTGTTGCCATTTTCAGAATCATATTCGATTCCCCTTCTAATACTGCATCAATTTCTTTGGTAGCAGCATTATAAGCTTTCATTTTTTCGTTCGTTGTCATCTTTTTTGATTTTGATGGAA
>CAYOJF010000007.1:60633-73564 GCA_964404215.1 uncultured Aureispira sp.
GTTTAGACAAAAACTAGGGCACAAATTTGCAAAAATCAAAAAACTGCTTATCTTTGTGCCACTACGCCCAAGTGGTGAAATTGGTAGACACGCAGCCTTGAGGGGGCTGTGCCAGCAATGGCGTGCAAGTTCGAATCTTGTTTTGGGCACTATATACAAAAAAATAAGCGGAGACAATTCTTAAGAGTTGTCTCCGCTTTTGTTGTTTTTGAACCATGATTAAGAATCATAAAATCAAAACCAATTCTTACACAGCTCCATATGTATCCAGTTATTTAGTCACTCAACTATCAAGAGATATTAAAATATCCCTTAAGACCCTAAACTTTATTCCACACAAGTGTTATTTTTAGCACAAAGTTGCACAAAAAACTTTCTAGTATAAAAGACAACACAACAGGATGCAAATAAAATTTATAGATAGAACAACAGGAAAAATTCAAATAGAGACACCTCCAGCAGAAGGTTTACTTAAATTTTTATACGATAACCCTTTCGGAAAAACAGCCATCTTGCCTATTGCGAAACGCAAATTTATTTCCAGCTGGTATGGCAATAAAATGAACCGACCTAATTCGGCTCAGAAGATACAAGCATTTGTTGACCAACTGAGTATCGATATGTCGGAAGCGGAGAAAAAAGTCGAAGAGTTTACCTCTTTCAATGACTTTTTTTATCGTAAGCTAAAAGCTAGTGCTCGTCCTATTGGAAATGATTTTGTGTCTCCTGGGGATGGTAAGCTGATTGCGTTTGAAAATGTAGCTGATATCGGCAAATTCTATGTCAAGGGAAATCCTTTTACACTCACTTCTTTTCTGGATGACAAAGAACTCGCTGCCAAATTTGCTAATTCTACTCTGCTTATTCTCCGACTTGCTCCCAATGATTATCACCGCTTTCATTTCCCACTCTCTGGAACGCCTTCAGCCATTCACCAAATAGCAGGAAGTTATTATTCTGTTTCGCCTCATGCACTGGTCGGTAATTTTGCCCGAGTATTTTGCCAAAACAAAAGAGAATACTGTATACTGGACACTCCTAACAAAGGAGCCGTTTTATTAGCTCCTGTAGGAGCAACGATGGTTGGTGGCATCATAGAAACCTATACGCCCAACCAGCCTGTACAGAAGGGGGACGAAATGGGCTACTTTGCTTTTGGGGGATCTAGTGTTTTGATGTTAGTGGATAAAGACAAAATAAAAATTGATGCCGATATATTGGAAAATAGCCGTAATCAGATAGAGACTTTCGTCAAAATGGGTGAAAAAATTGGTGCTTAATATGAATGCGATCACCAATGTTTTAATTGGAATAGCTCTAGCTGCCTTTACCATTGGAATACACCTTTGGCTTTCGCCTCAACAACAACTAGAACTTTCCTCTATTTTGTTAGTCATCATTGGATCTATTTACTTTGGTTTTGCCCTTTTAGGGCATCATCTAAAAGCTCAGATCATAAAAATTCTTGTCGCTAGTGCCTTTGTGACAATGGGAGTATTTGGGCTTTGGTTTTCTCCTTTATTCCTAATAATCGGGCTCTACCTACATGGTGTTTGGGATTTATTGCATCACAATCAAAAACTTCCCCTCGTCCAAATCCCTCAATGGTACATTCCTTTTTGTGCCAGTTATGATTGGATTATGGCAACTTACCTTTTGTGGTTATATCACTAAAAAAGCCCTCTAACTTAGATTTTTAAGTCAGAAGGCTTTCTCTATTTTATTCTGTGTATCAACAATTAAGCACGCTCTATAATAGTGGCATATCCTTGTCCAACACCAATACACATAGCTACTAAAGCGTATTTTTTATTTGTTTTTTGCAACTCTAATGCCGCTGAATGCAAAATACGAGTACCTGTCACTCCTAGTGGATGTCCAATAGCAATCGCTCCACCATTAGGATTTACTCTAGTATCGTCATCTGCCAATCCAAGTGCTCTAGTACAGGCTAATGCTTGTGCTGCAAAAGCTTCATTTAGTTCAATAACATCCATATCCTCTAGTGTCAGTCCTGCCTTTTCTAAAGCTTTTTGACTCGCTTTGACTGGACCAATTCCCATAATACGTGGTTCTACCCCTATTACTGCAGACGATACAATACGAGCCAAAGGCTTCAAGTTATACTTAGCTACGGCATCCTCTGATGCTATAATAGTAGCCGCTGCTCCATCATTTAGACCAGAAGCATTACCTGCCGTTACCGAACCGCCTTCTTTCTTAAAAGCTGCTCTGAGCTTCCCAAGTACCTCGGTAGAAGTATTTGGCTTGATGAATTCGTCGGCGGCAAAGACAATAGGATCCTTTTTACGCTGTGGAATAGAGACGGGTACAATTTCTTCTGCTAGACGGCCATTCGCTTGGGCTGCTGCCGCTTTCATCTGCGACCAATAAGCAAATTTATCTTGATCAGCTCTACTTATATCATATAATTCAACTAGATTCTCAGCCGTCACTCCCATTCCATCTGTTCCGTAAAGCTCTTTCATTTTAGGATTAACAAAACGCCATCCAAAACTAGAATCATGCATCTGAGCATCTCGACCAAAAGGCTTTGATACTTTAGAAATCACCCAAGGGCCTCTAGTCATATTTTCGACTCCTCCAGCTATAAAAACATCTCCATCCCCTGCTTTGATAGCACGATTGGCATGTATAATGGCTGACATTCCAGAAGAACACAATCGATTAACGGTCTCTCCTGGTACACTATAAGGCAAACCTGCCAGCAAACTACACATTCTAGCTACATTTCGGTTATCCTCTCCTGCTTGATTGGCACATCCCATAATCACATCATCGTATGCTTCTACTGGAATAGTAGGATTACGTGCAACTACTTCCTTGATTACAATTGCTCCCAAATCATCTGTTCTGACTTTGGATAAAGAACCACAAAAATTACCAATAGGGGTACGGATTCCATCTATAATATAGGCCTCTTTCATTTCTTTATTTTTTATATAGTAGGTGTTATCATAATACTTTTTTTTGCAAAATCTAAGGTACAAAAAAATCTAACACATTTGCTTTTTCTATCGAATCAATAAGATAAGCTGCTAAATCAAAATAATGATCTACTTCATCTATAATCCAAGAGTCACAACTGATGGTCAATTCATTATTATGAACCAGTGTAGTATCAGGATTCATAACCAATTCTATATCCCAGTTTGCCTGCTCACTAGTAGCATATTCATACAAAAAAGTCTTTAGACGTCCCGAATTAGAAACAGGAGCATCAAAATACCACTGCACATGAGCTACTCCTAACTGTTGCAGCCCATAATGAATCAACTCAATTGCTTGCTGTGTCTCTTCTACTCGCTTGTAGGTACCATGCACACTGGCTATATCTCGATAACAACCATCTTGCGAGACAAATACATAACCTCCTGACAAAGCTGCTTCTATACTTATCAATAAATTGTATCCATCAATCTGAATATTCTTCCCCCTTATTTGAGTAATAGAATATTGTTTTGCTTTCCTAGATAAGATTCGATCAGCAGGAGCTGTAATCAATGACAACGCTCGTTGTTGCCGTTTATTCAATTGATAGCGATTGCCCACTAATGCTACCGCTGATTTTATCCCGTAATTTCTACTTAAGAGATAAGATAGATCTGCTGCCGCTGCCGCAAAAATAGGCTTCCACTTGGGGGCAAAAATAATATCATCGTTTGCATGTTTTCCTCTATGACGCATCGTTATATTTTTTTCACAAAATACAATTTTTAGATTCTAATGTTCTGCAACATTAGTATATTACCTAAAAAAGAACAATCTGAATATGAAACATTATGAATTTGGCTGGAAAAACCCCAGCAATATCGATATATATGCTCAAGGCTGGTTACCCGACTCAACAAAATTTGAACAACCCAAAGCTGTTATTATTCTCATACATGGTTTGGGTGAACACTCTAGTCGATATGAACACGTAGCAGAGTTTTTCACTCATTATGGTTTTGCTATTGTAGCGAATGACCGCTCTGGTCATGGAAAATCAGGCAATAAAAGAGGACATATCAACAAATACAATGAAGTCTTTGATGATATCAAACAATTGTATCAAGAAACCAAAACAAAATTCGCCAATCTTCCAGTCTTTCTCTATGGCCATAGCATGGGTGGTGGCATTGTTTTAGACTATTTTGTACATCAAAATCCAAAGGTTTTTAAAGGAGTAATTGCGACATCTCCACTCTTAGAGCCTGCTTTCAAGCCGCCATCTGCCCTCATTTTTATAGGAAAAATGTTACGGTCTGTTTTGCCAGGAGTTTCACAAGAAAACTCACTAGACTCTACCCTAATTTCTAGAGATGAACTAGCGGTACAAGCTTATATCAATGATCCATTAGTCCACAGTAAAGTAACCTTTGAATCAGCAATTGGGATGCTCAAATCGGGCGAAAAAACACTCCAGTACTCAGGCAAAATTCCTGCTCCACTCCTCTTGACACATGGCACAAAAGATGGACTCACTAGCCATATTGCGACACAAAAATTTTCTAGTGGTCTAGTAGGTGATGTTACCGTCAAAATGTGGGAAGGATACTATCATGAATTACATAACGAACCCGAAAAAATGGAAGTCCTTGACTATATTTACCAATGGATGTTGCAAAAATTATAGAAGTTTTTTATACTTTAGCCGCACAAGTTGGACTAGAGTCTAACTTAGAGTATGTTTGAGTTGAGTTTAAAGATGCTCTTATTATATCAATACAAATAAAAATAAACGCATTATGACTGCAAGAGAATTTATCATGGGTTTTCCCGAAAGAATAAATCCAGAAGCATTAGCTGATAAAGGAAATACAGTTTTCCATTTCAACATTTCTGGTAAAGATGGTGGTGAATTTACAGGAACCATTCACGATGGCAGTTTTGCTGTAGCAGAAGGACTAGAAGGTGAAGCAAAGTGTGTCATTACTACTTCTGATAAAACATTAATGGCCATTATAAATAAAGAACAAAATCCAATGACAGCGGTTATGTTCGGCAAACTAAAAGTAAGCAACCTTGGTGAAATGACTAAATTTGCAAAGCCACTAGGTTTGATGTAATTCACTTAGATGGAGATCTCTCATTCTCCTTAAAAAAACGCCTATTCGTATTAGATATGAATAGGCGTTTTTTAGTGTAAAAGCATTGACTTACTTAATTTAGAGCATGTTTAGCTACAAATTCTTCTCAAACCTTCTATATCCAATAGAGCTAATTTAGACCCTTTAACATCAATCAGACCATCGCTCTTAAACTCAGAGAGTGTTCTGGTCACGGTTTCTTTAGCAATCCCAACAATATGAGATAAATCCTCTCGTAATATATTGATCTCAAAATTCCCCTCTCCTTCTTCATGATAATGTTTATGCAATTTGACTAAAGACGCCGCTACTTTTTCTCTGACAGAATCATATGCCAAGCCGATAAGCTGCTTATCTTTTTCGCTACTCTCTTCTGATAATACTTTGATAAAATATTGAGCTAAATTATTATCCTGCCGAATCCAATCCAATAATTCATCTTTGGGCACGGTAACTACCTCACAATCTTCAATACAGTTGGCAGATTCTTGATAAGGAGTTTCTCTAAAGGCATCTTCTATTCCTACAAACTCCCCTTTGTTATATAGAGATAAGACCAATTCTTTTCCCCAATCATTAATTTTATATGTTTGAGCCTTTCCTTTTTTGAGCCAAAAAACCATTTTAGGGGTATGTCCTTCTTCAAATAGTTCTTCCTTTTTATGATAATGTTTGACCTCTTTATTGGCAATAAATTCGGCTAATGCTTCCTCATAATACCCTTCGATATTAAACGCATTTCCTTGCTTTGCAGCTTGAGGAATATTGTTTTTTTTATTCAGACGAATTTCTATTGCCTCCAAAAACTCTACATCATCGAAAGGTTTGGTTATATAATCATCTGCTCCTAAATTCATCCCTCTTCTAAAGTCTCCTTTGTCCGCTTTTGCAGTCAAAAATATAAAAGGGATATGGGTTGTTTCTCGATTTTTTTGTAATATTTTCAATGCTCCATAACCATCTAGTACAGGCATCATCACATCACATACTATCAAATCTGGATGATGAGCAATGGCTTCCTTCACCCCTTCTTTACCATTTGGTGCAGCAATTACCTCATAGCCTGACAATTCTAATAATTCACAAATATTTTCTCGTACTTCGAGGTTATCTTCTATTACTAATATTTTTTTCATGCGGTGGTTTGTGTTGGTAATGAAATGATAAAAGTAGTTCCTTTGTTTTCTTCACTCTCAAATTCGATATTCCCCCCTAGTGTTTCCAAATATTTTTTCACAATATGTAATCCTAAACCTGTTCCTTGTATATTCGTAGCATTATCTGCTCTAAAAAATCGATTGAATAATAAATCTTGTTGTGCTTTCGGAATCCCAATTCCTTCATCTTTTACGACAATGAATGCCCATTCTTTTTCTATTCGAGATCTTACGGTGATAACATCCCCTGCCTCTGAGTACTTAATAGCATTAGAAATCAAATTAATGATGATATTCTTCACACTCTGTAAATTAGAAGAGAGCATATTGCTTTTCCCTTCGTGCATATAATCAATCGTTTGATCTTGCTTGGTAGCTACCCCTATTTGATCGACGACAGCTTGCACTACTTGTCCCAAATCAAAAAGGCTTCTTTTTTGTTCTATTTTTCCTTCTTCTAGTTTTGATAATGAGAGGAAGTCGTTCAAAATACGTGTTAAATTGTTGACAGAAGATTTAATCCTATAAATATGCTTTAATCGCTTATCATTAGTCTCTGTAGTGGTATAGCGTTCGATCAGTGCCGCTGAAGAAAGAATACTACTCAGTGGTGTTCGAAATTCATGTGAAGCAGTAGAAATAAAACGAGACTTCAATTCATTGAGCTCCTTCTCTTTCTCTAATGCCTGTGTAATTTCTGTTTGAATAGAATGTAACTTCTCTTCGGCTAGCTTTCGCTCCAGCACCTCTTGTTCCAATTTCAGCTTATGTTGTGTCAGTTCTTGTATGGAAGCTGACAAACTTTCATTCATTTCCTTCAGTTCCTCTTCTAATGTTGTATTAGCACTATCTACAAATTCCTTCAGAGGAGCTTGATCGGACAAATCATACAACATTCCAACATAGAGTACCTCTGATTGATCCCTCAGCTCACTAATATTCAATCGAATCGGAATTTTTTCGCCTAATTTGGTAACCGCGATCAACTCTCGCCCCTTTCCTATTATTTTAGAAATCCCTGTCTGATGATAATTACTAAGATAAGTATCATGTTTTGCTTGATGAGGTCTCCCCATCAACATAGATACATTCTGCCCAATCATTTCTGCTCGGTCATACCCTAACAAGATACACACTGCTTCATTGACTAATTGTATGATTCCTCGCTGGTTAATCACCACAACACTGTCTTTAACACTTTCTATAAAAACAGGTAACTTTGTACTTTCCATTGGATTACTTTTCTTCTTCTAGTATAGGTACTACTATTGCTTCAGGTTCAACAGTAGTTGCTTCCAGTTCTATTTCTTTTGGGGGCTGGTAGTTCAGAATATCTTCTTTTGATTTTGGCTGCAAATACTCTAACCATCGAAAACCATCTAATTTTAATCCCTCATGATCCACCTGCCCCATCGGGTACAATACCGCCTTTGGATTCACCTCAAATCGGATCCTTTGCAGTGCATTTTCTGCAAAAAATAAAATCATATCTTGACAATCTACATCATTAACACCAATATACGCATTTTCATCATCTTGAGCATAATAAACTGTTTCGCCTTCTTCCCGAATCACAATAGATCTAATCGCATCATCTCTAAAATTAGCGGTTACATTCTTACCTTTAGTTTGATTATAATACAAACTATCATTCTGACTAATAATAAAAGAGTTATTGAATAATAATACTTTTTCTAGTCGATTCGACTCCATTTGCATCAAAATAGTATCTGCTGAAAATTGGACTTTATTCACCCACAATACAGGATCTGTGTAAAAATAAAAAACAGAATCTATATTATCATAAAAAAGAGAATCGCAAACTGCCTGCATATCTGATTTGTACACTTTAACATTATGGTAGCCCTTGAGATGATTTCCTTTTTTGATTCGTTTGGGTGTCGTATCCAATACTACTGTATCTTGAAAAAAGCTGTCTTCCCAGATAGAATCTTGTCCCATTGAGTCTATGGTTACAATACTATCTCCAAACATAGAAGGAAGCGTATCCAATACCCATGCCGGCATAGAAATTAGGGTATCCGCTCTCATCCACATCGTGTCTCCATCCATCTGAGTTTCCAATACAGGATTTCCATAACTTTTGACAAAACCTGTACTATCATTATAGATGGCCACTCCACAGGTAATTTTAGTATTAGCAGCGGTATCAATCCAAACTACATTTCCTCTAGCAATACCATCTTTAGTAATCGTACTGTAGTCTAAACTGTCTGTTGTCAGTATACTATTTTCTTGTATCACTTCTACTTCGCCTCGGAAGATCATCGTTTTGGTAGCTCCATCATAATCCGAATAAGCCGCATTAATAGATTGTTGTTGTGTCGTATCTTTACTTTTAAAAATAGGATTTCCTCTAAACGCATATTGTTCTGTTACGGCATCTAGCAGTATCGTATCGGCTTCTACCGCTTGATCTTCATTTTCATAATAAGCGTTGCCAATCAAATAATACATTTCTGCTTCTCCATCAAAAATAATCTTATCTCCACGTGCTTTTTCTTCTTTTCCTTTTTCCTTATTTTCAAACTGAGCATTCTGAAGGAGTTCTGCATAATTACGTTTACTATCGTAGTACCCATCTTCACAGTAAATTGTCTTTTCTTCATGATAAACAGTAGTAGGCCCTATAAAAAAAGCTGTTTCAGTTTGTGTATTGAAATCTAAAGAATCGGCTATCAATTTATAATCGTCTCCTGTTATTCGGACAGAATCTTCAAAATGAGCCATACTAGTATTGACATTGTAAGTTCCTCGTTTACTCACCATTGTCATCGTATCTGATTCGATCAGAGAACCTTCTGGGAAGGTCGCAATCTTAGTATTCAAATCGTAGTCTAGTTTTTCGGTAAACAAAGTCATATTAGTATCGGTCAAGACTACATTTTGTCGCAATTGTGCTTCCTTGGTAGCTCCATCATAATACAGGGAATCTGAGAAAATGCGAACACTATCCTCCTGCAACATTTGTACATTACCATAGGCATCTACTTTTTTATTAGGCTTAATGAATCCATAGTCGCACCATAGGTGCATCGCTTGCTGTTTGATATGAACATCTCCTACCAAATCTTGATAGCGTCCATCTGCCAATTCTCTTACCTTTAATTCTCTAATAAACAGGATTTCAATTTTATTACTATCCACGACCACTGAATCTGCGGTAGGGGGTTGCTCAAATTGTCCAAATAAACTACTGCTAGAACACAGCAGTAATAAGATTACCCAGTAATATATTCTACTATCAATTTTCATAAAGTATGTCTTTGAGTCTCAAAAGTAAGTATTTTATTGGTAGTCCAATTTTATTTTAATAAGGTTTAGTTTTTGGTTAACTGGTTTTAGAATAAGTCTAAGTGTATCTTAAGAGCATCTTTAACTAGATGCTTAATGTATCTTATGAGAACTCTTTTTATATCTTAGTGTTACTAAAGGCTATGCAAGTAAATTTCGTATAAGCTGACTTGTTCTTTTTAATTTTGATTACATTACAGCATCAGCCTTAATAGCTATGGCTATTAGACCTCTGCTGTTCTTTATCTAAATCAAAAACCACTGCCTCCCATCATTACTAAATCTACTTACATAACCTTTATTGATTTTTCTCTATTTTATCAAAAATAATAGACTTCATCAAGACTCTTATGTCGAATTGATTCGTCATACAGTTGATTTATGATTATCTTTTCGCTCACCTTTGACAGATAAAGCAAATAGTATGCAAAAATACGATAAAACAGCCCTACTTATATTAGATGGTTGGGGAATTAGTCCTGACAAAAAAGTCAGTGCCATCGATCAAGCCAAAACCCCTTTTATTAATTCATTATACCAAGAATATCCCAATGCACAGCTTATTACACATGGTGAAAAAGTTGGTTTGCCTACAGGACAAATGGGGAATTCAGAAGTGGGTCACCTCAATATAGGTGCTGGTAGAGTCGTTTATCAACAATTGGCTCGTATCAACTTAGCCATCCAAGATGGTTCGTTTCACAAAAACAAAGTCTTAGTAGAGGCATTGCAACACGCCAAACAACAGCATAAAAAAGTCCACCTAATGGGTTTAGTTTCTGATGGAGGGGTACATTCTCACCTCAATCACCTCAAGGCACTTTGTGATGTCACTCAGTCCTATGATTTAGACCAAGTCTATATCCATGCTTTTATGGATGGTAGAGATACTTCGCCTACGGCAGGAGTGGGTTATTTGAATGATTTACAAAATCACATTCAAGATACGCCTGTTCAGATTGCTTCACTTATTGGACGTTATTACGCCATGGATAGAGACAATCGTTGGGAACGAATCAAATTAGCTTATGATTTATTGACAAAAGGAGAAGGCACTCAAAGTGCTAATCCAGTGGAAGCTCTAAAAACTTCTTACCAAGAAGATGTTACCGATGAATTTCTACCTCCAATTAGTTGTGTAAAGGAAGGAATTATCGAGCGTGGCGATGTAGTTATTTGTTTTAATTTCCGTACGGACAGATGCCGCCAGATTAGCCTTGCCCTGACACAGAAGGATTTCCCTGACTATCAGATGCAAAAATTAGATATCCACTATTCTACAATGACTCGATATGATGCTTCTTTTGATGGCATTTCAGTTTTGTTTGAGAAAGACAACTTAAAAAATACGCTTGGTGAAGTATTAGCCAAAGCCAATAAAACACAAGTTCGTATTGCAGAGACAGAAAAATACCCTCACGTTACTTTCTTTTTTTCGGGAGGGCAAGAGGAGCAATTTGAAGGAGAAAAACGACTGATGGCCGCTTCTCCTAAAGTAGCTACCTATGACTTGCAGCCTACGATGTCGGCTCATGAGATTACCACCAAAATTATACAAGAAATACAAGACCATCAGCCTAATTTCATTTGTTTAAATTATGCCAATGCTGATATGGTTGGGCATACAGGAGTGTTTGAAGCTGCTATCACGGCTGCAGAAACCGTTGATAACTGCACTCAAAAAGTAGTAGATCAGTTGCTAAAAAAGGATTATGCGGTCTTAATTATTGCAGATCATGGCAATTCGGATTGTATGATTAACCCGGATGGATCGGCTAACACAGCCCATACCACTAATCCAGTCCCTTGTTTTTTGGTGACGAATGAAAAGAAAAACTATCTCCTAAAAGATGGTAAATTAGGTGATATTGCTCCTACTATTTTACATTTGATGCACATTGTGGCTCCTGCCGAAATGACTGGAGACATTTTAATTCAATAAGATTATGACACAGTGGACAGAAGAAAAAGTGCTGAGCCTCTCTCCTAACGAAGGTACTAGTCGTAGAGGTAAAGGAATGGCAAAATCTAGCAAATGGCAACAATTAGCAACAGATTACAGAACCATTTGGGGACTCTGTATAGGATCAGGCAAAAACCCTTATAAGGTCCAAGCAAATCTACAAACCGCTCGATTTGCGTGCAGTTGTCCTGTTCGAGCACTTCCCTGCAAACATCTGATGGGAATGCTATTACTATACAGCAAAAGCAGTGCAAATTTCAAATACCTCCCTCCACCCGAATGGATCAAGGTCGCACAAGAGCAAGTAGATACTGCCAATAGTACCGCAACAACTGCTCTAAAACCATCTAAAACAGCAGAAGAGTTGGCTAAAGCTGCTGCCGCTAAAGAAAAACGCTGGCAACAACGCCTTACACTCATGGGGAGTGGTCTTTCGGAACTGCAACTTTGGCTAGAAGATGTCGTTCGACAAGGAGTAGCAAACTTACCCTTATCCCAAGGTCACTTTTGGGATACTATTGCCGCCAAAATGGTGGATGCCAAATTACCACGAATCAGCTCATTTCTGAAAGAAACCTACCAAGTAGTATTGACCACAGAGGATTGGCTAGAGCCTGTTATTGCTCGTCTAGGTGAATTGCAATTATGGATTGATGCTTTTGAGCGAAGGGATCAGTTGCCTAAACTATTGCAAGAAGAGCTTTACACTACACTGGGGCGTAATATCAAAAAAGCAGACATTCTACAACAACACCCCAAAGTTAAAGACACTTGGTTAGTCTTAGCTGTATTGGAGGAAATCGATGTGGAAGGGAGACACTACCGAAAAGTTTGGTTACAGGGGTTGAAAAAACAACAATTCGCCCTATTATTAGATTTTTCGTTTGGAAACGAAGGCTATGAGCAACAGTATGTCTTGGGCACTTATATCAAATCGACCCTAGTTTATTACTCTGAACTCTCTCCACAACGTGCTATCTGTGAAAGCTATACTTTGGTAAATGATGAAATAACAGCTCCTTTATTAGAGTATACTTCTTTTGAAGAACTCCTGACTGCCTATGCCCAAAATATCAATAAAAACCCTTGGCTGTTGAATTTCCCTGCCATTATTAGTCCTCTTACGCCAGTCTATGAGTCTGAACGCGAACAACTTTTTTTGATTGATGTTCAAAATAATATGATTCCGTTACAACCTATGGCAGAGGAAGCACAGTGGAAACTCTTGGCTATGAGTGGTGGAAGTCCTCTCCAACTTTTTGGAGAATGGAATGGGCATACTTTTATTCCTATTAGTGTGATTGACCCCATAGAGGGCATTGTACTTTTGTAATAATCTCTATTAGAGATTATTACGAATAGTTTCGTATAGCGAGCAGAAACATCTTTTTTCGCTTAGATTC